>CAZABE010000129.1:0-12152 GCA_964483425.1 uncultured Isosphaeraceae bacterium
AAAACAACTAACAAACCAACTAACAAAAACACCACCAAAAAAACGACGAGTAAGTCGTAATGCTGGGTTCGGGCTATGCGGACGTCTTTCCAGCAATCATCTTATTATTGGTATTCACTATTGTTGGCGGTTTCGTAATCCTTGCTATACGAAGAAAATTAAAACAACCTCCACAGAATTCGGTTGCATTTTCACTTGGTGACCTTAAAAAATTGCGTGATGATGGCTCTATTACGGACGAAGAGTATGAACGCGCAAAGCAATCTATCATCGACAGTATTAAGAAAAGTACGACCGATATCTCAATTTAAAATGCCTTAAAATCACTTTTAAGCCAAAAGCTTCATAAATAGTTGTGGTCAACGCCTCATTTTTGTGGCAAAATGAAGTAAAGAGAGACAGCAAAGAGAATGACAGATAAGACAGACGACAACAATCCGCCTAAACCACCATCAGATGATGGACTACCTCTTGGCGGCGACGATGGCTTTCAAGGGCGCAGAGTAACCACTTGTTCCTTTTGTGGGAAGACTTCTAGAGAAGTTGGACCAATGGTGGAAGGTCCAAATGAGATTTACGTCTGCTCTAACTGTACTGATTTATGCCAAAACATCTTTAAACAAGAACGAAGGCGGATTAGTTCAGCAAGTCCAGCATTTAGTTCTATTCTAACTCCGAGGCAAGTAAATGAATATCTTGATCAGTACATTATTGGTCAGGATCGTGCTAAACGCTCACTCTCTGTAGCGGTACATAACCACTACAAACGATTATCGCAAATTGAAAATGCCGAACGTGAAGTAGAGTTAGACAAATCAAATGTCTTACTCATTGGTCCAACGGGTACTGGAAAGACATTGCTTGCCAAGACACTCTCGAGAATCCTTAACGTGCCATTTGCTATCGCAGACGCAACTACACTAACCGAGGCGGGTTACGTCGGTGAAGATGTCGAGAACTTGTTATTGAAATTATTGCAAGCAGCTGACTTTGATTTAGATTCAGCACAACACGGCATTATCTATATCGATGAAATCGATAAGATTGGACGTACGACACAGAATGTTTCGATTACAAGGGATGTTTCAGGTGAGGGCGTGCAGCAATCACTTCTTAAAATGCTAGAGGGCGTAATTGCGAATGTTCCTCCACAAGGCGGCAGAAAACACCCTGAACAACAATATATTCAAATGGATACATCAAATATATTGTTTATTTGTGGTGGTTCCTTCGATGGAATATGTGACATCATTTCAAAACGTATCGGTAAATCACGTATTGGATTTGGAGGAGCATCTGGTGATGATAAGACGGATCAAGAAACTAAAGCAGAATTACTTTCACAAGTAATCACTGATGATATTTTACATTTTGGACTTATTCCAGAACTCCTTGGGCGGCTTCCAATCACTACTCCTTTAATGCCTTTAACTGAAGATGCAATGGTACGGATTCTTACAGAACCAAGAAATGCAATTGTTCGACAATACCAACATCTCTTTGGACTAGAAGCAGCTAAGTTAGAGTTCACAGAATCCGCACTACATCTCATTGCAAAACGAGCAATGGAGCGTGGGACTGGCGCAAGAGCGCTTAGAGCCGTCATCGATAACTTTATGATTGATGTGATGTACGAACTTCCCGATCGGGATAACCAAGACGCTGTATACTTAATCGATGCTGAAGATATCGAAAATGGCCTTGATCTCGATAAACTACAACAACCCCCCGCTGCAGCCAAAGAATCGGCCTGATACTCCGGTCAAAAGCCAAACTTAATTTCAATTTTCACCTCAAAAAGGGGTATTTTTTGGAATACGCGGATTTTAAATTATTGATATAATGAGAGATTCGCCTAACTTGGTGCAAGGAGATTAATTATGCCACGCGTTTGCTTTTTTACAGGTCGAAGAACGAAGGTCGGAAGGAAGATTCGATACCGAGGTAAACCAAAGTACCAAGGCGGTATTGGTCTGAAGATTACTGCAAATGACAAGCGTAAGTTCAAACCAAACTTACAGAACGTTCGGGCGGTCGTTGATGGAAAGCCAGTCCGAGTCAAGGTTTCGACGAAGGCGATTAAGCAAGGATTAGTGGTCAAGCCACTCAAACGTAAATACGGATATACTCGTCAACAAAAGTTACAAACTGCTATTTAAGGCAATTTTTTAAAAATAATTCAAATAATCAAAAAAAATCACATTTTTTTGTGATAACGTCCGAAAAAAAGACGCATTTAGTTGACAGCAGGCATTACCTGCGTATTCTAAAAGTGTAAAAATACGCCTAGATCACACCTTACAGGGACTGACCAGTACTCAATAGAGACAGGAGTCCAAACATAAAATTGTGGTTAAAGCCAAAATTAAGTCATTGGGTTTGTGTACAGAGTGCAGTGCTACGTACTGCTGCTTTTGATACGGAATGTGCGTAACAGGATAGTAATACCTTTAAGGAATGAGTGACAGATCAGACATAGAACGCGTACGAGAACAAGTTGATCTCGTGGCACTGATATCGGAATACCTCCCACTTAAGCCAAAAGGCCGTGAGTGGGTTGGTGTATGTCCATTTCACGATGATCATAAGCCCTCGATGAGCGTTGTGACACACAAGGGTAACGCATTTTATAAATGCTTCTCATGTGGTGCGTCTGGTGACTGTTTTAAATTTGTTCAAGAATATTTGAAAAAGGATTTTGGGGAGGCGTTGCGATTCCTCGCAGACCGCACCGGAGTCGAATTGTCAAACTTACCACAAAACGAAGATACCCATACCCTTCGTAAAAAGATACGAAAAGCCATGGAATGGTCCTTGGAAAGGTATACAGACAATCTATCTAATTCTTCCCAAGGGGCTGGTGTGCTCGCACTCTTGAAAAAACGCGGATTTCAACAGGAGTCAATTAAAACTTTCTCATTAGGAGTATCTCCTGAGTCATGGACCTTTTTGAGTGATCTCATTGGAAATAATGACGACCGAATTGGGACGTGCCTTGAAGCGGGTTTACTTAAGCGTAAAGAAAATACTAACCGTGTTTATGATACTTTTCGCAATCGGATCATGTTTCCAATTTTTGACGAATCCGGATCACCCATTGCGTTTGGCGGAAGACGAATTAACGATGAAGATGAACCAAAATACATAAACAGCCCAGAAACAGAATTATTTAGCAAATCAAAAACTCTATATGGATACCATATTGCAAGACCGGCTATTCAATCTTTGAACAAAGTTATGGTGGTTGAGGGTTACACCGACGTCATTGGATGTCATCAAGTAGGTGTAACTAATGTAGTTGCGACCCTTGGAACTGCGCTAACTACAAATCACGCTGAAAAACTTTCTCGTATTTGCGATGAGGTTATCTTGGTCTTTGACGGAGATGAAGCAGGTCAAAGAGCAGCAGATCGGGCGGTTGAAGTATTTTTTGCTAAAAATATCGATGTAAAGATTTGCGTACTACCAGAAGGCAAGGATCCAGCGGATTTAGCTAGCGATTCGGACACTTTATTAGAGTATTTTAATAATTCGGTTGATGTTATCTCATACAAATTAGCTCGACTTGACTCTTCCCTGCAAGCTACAGAAACTATCTCAGGCAAGTCGAAAAGAATCGATGTCTTTATTGATGAACTTGTTCGTCTAGGTGTTGCACAATTATCTGGCATTAAAAAGAACCTTGTCTACGAAAAAATATCTAACTTAATCAAAATAAATATTGACGAGATATCGGCAATGATTGACGCAAAATCAGCAAGAATAAAATCAACAACTAACACCGATGTTGATCAAAAAACCATCGGCAACCAGATTTCAACCGTAACTAGAGCAAGGCGAATTGCAGAATATGAATTGTTAGGCGTCTTACTTTTTGATCCAATTGAGTCCTCCGCCGCACTTCGCGAAGAAGACAACAAAGTATCGGAAGACCAATTTGTCGATTTAGAAGCGGCAAGCATTGCCAAATGCATCCTTCATAAACTGTATGCAGGAACAACTTACACAATGCAAGAAGTTCTTTCAGAACTAGATGACTCAACTGGAAACCGTGCTTCATCTTTGTATTTCATTGGGCAACGAATATGTGAAATTAACGAAAGCGTGATGTATGCGGTAAAGTCAGCTTTGTCGACCTTTATCAATACAATAGAAACCAAAGCAATTACTGATGAAGTGAGAGAGTTAAAGTCACTTTCAGACCCCGCAGAGAGAGCTCAAGCAGCTCAACAAACTCTTGAGAATATTAGAAAACAGAAGAATCGAGTTATATGAATCACGAAGAGCGTAAACTAATTAAAACAAACCAAAGCAACTCAGTTGTTAAATTTACATTTGCTTCAAAGGAGTAATTTAGTGACCACTAATACAAAACTACGACATAGAGTAACACCGCCAGTAATGCATCCAAGTATGCAGTTACTTATGCAAGCGAGTGTTGACAGAGGATGGTTAAGTTATGAAGAACTTAATTCAGCCCTTCCAGACGAGTTTTTGACTGCAGATAAAATGGACGAACTTTTATCACTTATCTCTAATCTCAACATAGACCTAATTGGCGAGGACTTTAGGATGAGACGAGGTTGGGATCAATTTTTTATCCCACTCCAAACTAGTTTGAGGTTTAAAAGAGACACACCTTGGAAGGATAAAGCACAAGAACTTGCTGAATTAGCTGAAGACCAAGCAAAGGATCCAAAGGATAGTGTGCATATCGATGCTGACGATGACCTTCTTGATGAAGAAGAAGCTCAAGCAGTTATTGCTCAAGCTTTGGCTGAGGCATCATCTAGGAGAATCGACGACCCCATAAGAATGTATCTAACCCAAATGGGTAGCATTTCTCTTCTGACTCGAGAAGAGGAGATACGATTAGCCAAGAAGATAGAATGTACACGATTCGTTTTCAGGCGTCTTGTGATTGAGTCGGACTATGCCGCTGTACAAGCAATTAAAATTCTTGATGATGTACACGAAGGGCGATTGCCATTTGATAGAACGATGCGTATTTCAACAGCCGAAGAAAACGCTAAACAAAAAGTGGCTAGCAGAATCCCCGTAAATACTAAGACAATCCAACTATTACTAGACCAGAATACTGTTGATTGGAATCGCTGCGAGGAAGGTGGTATTAAGAAAGCAGAATTAGAGGTAGTGAGAGTGAGGATGCAAGCAAGGCGTCGTAAAATTGCGTCTCTATTAGAAGAATGCTGTTTACGCACAGCGAAGATTCAACCACTCTTACGTAAGTTACAATCTATTTCCAAAAAGTTTAAGCAAATCCAACGAGATCTTACTCTTGCTAAAAAGAAAAATAGTAAATTCGAACCAGACGATGTCCTTGTCATGGAAGAAGAACTTTCTGGGCTCCGTGGGTTAATTCTGGAATCGCCAGATGACTTGGAAGCACGGCTCAAAACTATTGATGTTGTTTTTGAAGAGTATGACCAAGCGAAGCGAGATCTCTCTGGTGGCAATTTGCGTCTTGTAGTTTCAATTGCGAAGAAATATCGTAATCGCGGGCTACCCTTTCTTGACATTATTCAAGAGGGTAATACTGGGTTAATGAGAGCTGTGGATAAGTACGAGTATAGACGTGGCTACAAATTCTCTACGTATGCTACGTGGTGGATTAGACAAGCAATCACAAGAGCGATAGCGGATCATGCTCGAACTATTAGAGTTCCAGTTCATATGATTGAGACAATGTCCAAACTCCGCGGTATTCAAAAACGATTACTACAGGAAATTGGGCGAGAACCAACGCTCGAAGAGATTGCTGAAGTTGCTGACATGACCATAGAAGAGACCAAACGTGTCATGAAGATTTCACGCCACCCAATCAGTTTAGATCGTCCTGTTGGCGAATCTGAGGACTCTCAATTCGGTGACTTTATTGAAGATGAAAGACAGCATGCTCCTTCAGAGACCGCGACAAGCGAGATGCTTCGATCAAGAATTAATGATGTCCTTAAAACTCTGACCTACCGTGAACGAGAAATTCTTAAACTTCGATACGGAATTGGTGATGGCTATACATATACTCTTGAAGAGGTTGGGCGAATCTTTAAAGTTACACGTGAGCGAGTACGCCAAGTAGAGTCAAAAGCAATACGTAAATTGCAACATCCTGTAAGGCGAAGGCGACTATCGAGTTTTATTGACCAACACGATGAACCAGAGGAATAAACTAGGTAGCGATAAATTATGCGTTAAGTTGTTCCTGCAATGCCTCAACGAGTTCTTTGTCAGTCCATAATACCCAGCCCGTCTTGCCATCGAGTGAAACAGCTTCGATAGCATTGATGTTGACATTAACAGCGGCAACTTTTTCGAGTACTCTAATAAAGTCGCCCCCATCAACACTTGCAGTCACGTAAATTGCTGTCTCCTCTTCTGCACCGAGTTCAGCAGATTTTGCAAAATCTCTAAATTGCGAGTCGCGTTCCGCTATGCAGCGCATTGTTGAAGTTCCATCTTCATTGCTTCTTGCCCATAATGTTAGAAGTGAGATGTCTGCTGCTCGTAAGCGATTAGCCAAAGATAGAAGAATTCCCGGCTTGTCAGAGAGTGTGAATTTAAAAACAATGCAATGTGTAGATTGAGACATACATATAGGTTACTCGCAGTTGCCCCAAGCGGCAATCACTGCTAGTAAATCTGGAGTATCAACGATTCCACTACCGTCTATGTCTGCCTCACTATCAGAAAGACCCCATTCACTCACAACAGTGAGTAAATCGTTGACATTTACAACACCATCACCGTCAAGATCTTCTACACAATCTGTATAACAGATTGATCCATCTCCGCAGATAGTTGTACTTCCTTGCCAGAGTCCTCCAACAGCTAAACAATCATTTTCGACCAAATCAAGGCACCAATCAGACCCACAACATGCGCCAACTGGCTGTGGACATTCTGTCGCTGCGCAAGATGTTGCATCGCCTTGGAACGTGCCCGCTACTGCAGCACAATCATCTGGGTTAACAGGTCCAATGCATCCACCGTCTTCTAAACAGCAAGCACCCTCTGGGAAGCAAGTTGTAGTATCACAAGTGGTTTCATCACCCATATGTGTCCCGCCAACTGTAGTGCAAGTTTCTAAATCAAAATCAACACAGTTTCCAGTTGACTCAACACAGCAAGCACCAACTCCAGATCCACAGGTATATGTAGAACACGAAGTGCCCTCACCTGCCAAATCTCCTCCGAAAATTGTGCAATCACTTGGGGTCAAATCCTGACACGTGTCATTTTCGAGACAGCAGGCCTGTGGGTCAACCGAACAATTAACAGGAGTGTAAAAAGATCTTAGAACCCAATCTCCACTTGGAGTGCAGAGAGATGGAAACTGTTGAAATGTGAACCAACCAGAACCGCAAACGCAAAACGGACCACTAACTGCATTAATCCAATTTTCATTAGGAAAGTCCAATCCGCTTGTATCTGTGCATGGAAATGCATTTCTATTTTGTGGGGGTGAAGAAATGCAAGGGTTTCCAGGTTCATTATGTTGATCTACACGAAATGCTATTGAAAAAGAATCCATTCCGCTATCGTTATAAATATAAATCTGGTCAGGATCATTTGGGTCAACCGAAACCGAAATTATGATTCCGTTAGTGCCTGGGGGCATTACGAGATGAGGAAGGATGATTCCGTCACTAGAAAAAGTAGCAACTTGGATGCCATTTGTAGGAGTACCATCCCAGACAGTTACCGACCAGTGAGTAGTTGTTTGAACAGTTGCATTACTAGTCCCAAATAGTACCTCCATTGCATCAATTTTTATTGGGAATGCATCAGGTGAGACGCTGTAAGTAGCTCCAAGTGATTCACCTTGAGCAAAGCCAGCTTGAAGGATATAAGCCCCATCACCAAAATCGCTGTCGGTTAACGAGACAGGAACCTGAGGACAGCCACCTCTACTACTTGCTCTCTTTTGTATCTTAGGTGTTTTAAAAGTTGCTTGAAGTGTTCTTGGGGCATTGAACTCCACTGAAAGAGGCTCAAGTCGCCCTTGCGCAGAAGAAATTTCTGATGTCATAAGAATAACAAGAGGTAGTGCATACAATTTGTAGATCATAGAAATCCTTCTCCCCCATTTTCAAATTATTAATCCGAAACGACAATTAGTCAAGAAGAAATATAGGTTATCTAGGTTAGTATTGATTCTATAGCGTTTAGAAGGGTTTTAGGCTCAGCCATTCTTCCATGCCCTTGGGTCTTACAGGCCTGCCATCCATCTGTACCATGCACGACTGTAAAACCATCATCTTGAAGAGTATTTAGATTGCGCTGGGTTGAGTTCTGCTGCAACATAGTTGAGTTCATTGATGGTGCAAGAATTACAGGTATATTTTTTTTATCAATAGCAGCAGCAACAAGAGAAACAGGATCGTCAGTGAATCCATTTGCCAAGGCAGCTAGCATATTCATTGTGCATGGCGCAATTATCATTAGGTCTGCTTGTTTTGCTATACGAATGTGCTGAGGATCACGTTCTTCGACGAAAGCCCATTGGCTATCGTAGACGGCTCTTCCAGTTAAGGATTCAAAAGTGAGTGGAGTCATAAATTTAGCAGCAGCGGATGTCATTACTACTTGAACCTTGCATTCGCACTGAACAAGTTTACTAACTAAATCTGCGGTCTTGTAACAAGCAATTCCCCCAGTTAAGCCAACGACGATTTGACGGTGTGCAAGCGCTGGCTTGTTATCCATCTTGCTTTGAACCAACCGGTGATTTCATCTCAAAATCGGAGTCAGAATAATCGGCTGTAATTTTATCTTCCATGATTTCCGCAATTACGACTTCAAGATCCGTGCGACCATTTCGCTCAACTAGGGGTCTTGCGCCATCAATCATTAATTCTCGTAAACGGTGTTGGATTAGTGCAGTTAACTTGAACCTGCCTCCACACTTACGTACTATTTCATCACTTCGAAGGGCTTCTATCATCTTTATAAATCTCCTCGCAATTTGTCAAAAAGACCATCCAAAGGTCAATTCTTAGTGCGAATTATAGATTATACCGATTATCTCGTAGTTTGTCACTTTCTTCGTACATAATGCTTTGCTACACTCTTGGGTTACCCAATGGATAGATCCCACACGTAAGATGAAACGCCTACTTACCCCCTACCTTAGACGGATAGGTCTGAAACTCGGTTTTGAACGAGATTGGTATTTGTATATCGTTGCTGCGCTGATTGGTGTCCTAATGGGACTTGCCGCGGTTGGATTTATCTTTCCATTGAGAGAAACAGAGTACTTTGGAGAGGCACTAAAGGGCTCTAAATACCTCTGGTTAATAATTCTTTTAGGACCAGCACTTGGTGGCATTGTTACTGGAATTCTTATCTCTCTGTTAAAGAATGAAGCCGTTGGTCCCGGAGTGACTTCTGTTATCTACGCAGTTCAAAGAAAAAAGGGAAAACTTTCGTGGAGAATTGGATTACGAAAATGGCTAGCTTCTACAGCAACCATTGCATCAGGCGGATCAGCGGGAGCAGAAGGACCAATAGTAACAATAGGTGCTGTTGTTGGTTCTAATACCGCAAAACTCTTAGGTACTGGCTCCCAACATTCGGGAACTTTACTGGGTTGCGGAGCAGCAGCAGGATTGGCATCCGTCTTTAACGCGCCAATCGCTGGCATCTTTTTTGTTATGGAAATTTTGTTGCGCGATTTTTCTCTGAAAACATTTACGCCCATCGTCATTGCAGCGGTCGTATCGTCTGCTACTACCCAAGGAATACTTGGCGATGCTGCTATTTTCGAAGTAGGCGAGGGCTTCTTCAAAGACGGTCTATCTTTTAGCGTTATTCAGATTCCAACCTATCTCTTTCTCGGGTTAGTTTGTGGTTTACTCGGCGCCTTATTTGTAAGGACGTTGGACAAATCAGAACGACTATTCGTCGCAACAAAGTTACCATTAGTTGTAAGACCTCTTGTAGGTGCTCTTTTATTGGGTCTGTTAGGATTTTTAATTTTTTGGTTTACGAATAGTAACTCTATGCCAAAGTTTTATGGCAATGGATACCCGATGATTGAATCAATTATCAATCCAAATACATACTTCACGGATCCTCAAGCCCAGATACTCAAAGATGCTGCTCCACTTTTATTTGGGCTTGCTGGATTAGCTCTCGTTAAGTTGGTTGCAACAAGTATCACAGTTGGTTCAGGAGGTGCTGGTGGACTTTTTGCACCATCACTTCTTATAGGAGCAGCGGCAGGTGGTTGTATTGGTTACATAGTCCACTACTTTAATTGGTTCCCAAACACATCACCCGCTTATTTTGCACTAGTAGGAATGGCGGCTATGGTTGCAGCAACAACACATGCACCACTTACTGCAATTTTAATTGTCTATGAAGTAACCCAGAGTTATGATGTCATATTACCTTTGATGTTTGCTGGAGTTGTAAGCACCGTAGTAGCTAGATTCGTTTGCAAAGATAGCGTCTACACATTCAAATTATCAAGATTAGGCGTTCGGATGGGAGCGTTAAGCGATTTAACTATCTTGCGACGACTTACTCCAGAAGATGTTTTAATTGAAAAGTCCACCGTTGTTAAGCAAACCGACTCTGCACAATCGTTAGTCGAGTTAATGGAATCTGCAGGCACCTCGGACTTTGTTGTTACGGATGAACATGGCAAGTATTGTGGTATGGTGACTTCGAATGATTTACGAGAAGCACTCGTTTATCGTGAGGCAATTCCACTCCTTCAGGTCTCCGAATTACAACGCTCTGACTTACCAACAGTAAGTAAAGAAGAGACGCTCGATCTCGTGCTTGATAAATTTTCACGAAGCGATGTCCAAGCACTTGGGTTAATCGATACGAAAGGCAATATTGCTGGTTTGATTACTCGCGCAAACTTAATGAAACGTTACCAAACTGCACTAAACGAAGACGTGAATTGATGACAAAGAAATGCCTTACATTATCGCGTAGTCAACGTATAAATACAGAAAAGGAATTTGCACTTATTATTTCTAGAGGTACTAAATGCTCACAAGGTCCTCTTCTCTTTCATATTCAAGAAAATATTTTAGGGCACCCACGCCTTGGAATGTCAATTCCAAAACGAGTAGGAAATGCAATCAAGCGCAATTCCATTAAGAGAAGGTGCAAAGAGGCATTTCGCATTGCGCAACAATTATTACCAAACAAAGACATAGTCATAACAGTTCGACCACATGAAGTATTAACAGTAAACGAGTATTCAAATCTAATACAAAAAGCGGTGAGTGGATGAATACAGCAAATAACCTCTTAGTACAAGCCCTAGTACTTTTTGTTCGTTTGTACCAAGTCACTTTACGACCAATTATGGGTGGGCATTGTAGATTCCGACCAACCTGTTCTGACTATGCCATTCAGGCCTTAGTAAAACATGGTTCAATCAAAGGAGTTACCAAAGTTGTTTGGAGAATACTTCGCTGCAATCCAATGGGCGGCTCTGGATATGATCCTCCTTAACTGTTTGAATTAAAATAATTACTAAGCGGTTCTATTTACGTTTGATTGAAGTAGAAGAGGATTTTTTATTTTCCCTTTCTTGAGCTCTTTTTGCCTCAATAGCCATTTTCTGTCTCCATGCTTGTAAGCCAGGCGGCTCAGGGAACACCTTATCAAAAGATTTAATAGTACTTAATGGGTGCTTTTGAAATTGAGCTCTAAGCAGTGGTGTTATTCGGTCGTAAACACGAGGTCTAATACCGCTTTCTAAATTATCAACTCCTGCCCAAATAGCAGCACGTTCTTCCATAGGAATTGTTGGGTCGGTCATGAGTTGTTCAAAAGTTACTTGAACACTTACCTCAAGAGAACCAATTATGTCCTTTACTCTACCTGTTCCAAACTTTGTTGTGTAGTTGTTAAAGTCGTTTGTTTTGAACTCATGAGTTACATGTTTAGCAAACTTCAATGCCTCTTCAAAAATCTCGGGTCTGTTTTGAGCAATACCAACTCTATATGCGTATCTCAATGCAGCTGAAACGTCGCTAATCGCTACTGCAGGAAGACGCTCATATTCACCCTTAGTTTGGTCTTTAACCCAGACATCTAGGGGAACCTTGTATATGCTGTTTGGAGGAGTAGCACCTGTTCCAAAATAAGCATCTAGTTTATCT
>CAZABE010000130.1:0-2031 GCA_964483425.1 uncultured Isosphaeraceae bacterium
GCTGCAAGATTTTGCAACCAGTTTTTACGTGGCCAAATTGGAATTGCGTCCCACAAAAGTCGAACTTGTTCGTTTTCAATCGCTGTTACTCCATCGGTAACGTTCTGTTTTATTTCGACAAGCAAATCCTCGTAGTACTTCGTGCAAATTGGTAAACCACGTGCAATCACGATTGGTGCCATTGCAGTAAAAGCATCAAAGTCACTCCAAGGTGCTGGGGATAATTTTGCCATCTTTAAGCACTCTTGCCAAAGTGCGTTTGCTTTGTCTGATTCTGCAGTGAATTCCTTAAGTTTTTCTTCGCCGTAGGATGTGCCGAATCGTTTGCAGATTTCTTTTATGTGCCCTTCAAGTTGAGCGCGAAAGTCAGCAATTTCTTCTTCTGTATGAATTTCACGCTTTGCTAGTCGAGGTGTTCTAAGTACATAATGTGGAACATCTAAATTGCGTTCACCGCAAATAAGTTGTACTTGGTCACCCCACCTTTCAACAACGTTGCATTGACTGTTGCATGCATAAAACAAGTCCGCAGAAGGTAATCCGCCAATCGGTGATTCCTCACCGAGCAATACACCAATATCAGAAAGTGCGTAGCAGCAAAGTTTCGGGGACGATAGTTCTCGCTCATTCACACTGCGATCGATTGCTTTGTGCGAATATGGATTATCAATTTCGCGCGTTGGCGAGAGTGCGCCAAGAATAGCCGCGTGATTTTCTGGGTAGACGGGCATGATGCCTGCTGCAAGCAGTGCTTCTGCTGGAGCAAAGGCAGAACAATGAGCAATTGGCATGCCACATTCTCTGACCCAATCGTAAAAACCAAAAATGTCAAATTGTGTTTTAAATTTCATAACAATTAACCGTTTCTCTTTCGTGTGTAAATCATTACGTACCCATTACAACCGGCAATAGCGCATGTTTTACATGCATCTCCAAAGTCGGCTTCAGTAAGTTCTTTTGCAAGGACTTCAAAACCAAGGGACTCATAAAGTTCGACTGCCTCTTTTGCGCGGTCAGGATCTGCAAGTTGTCTACGCTGCCAACCATCAGCAAGCAACTTAGGGTCTGGCTGCACCGAAATACTTTCAAGCGAGGTTGGGTCGCCGCAGTTTGGCGATGCACCATTTTCAAGGGACCCATTTACAGTTAAGTTAATATCAACCATTATGCTGTCGCGCCTTGGCGTTCCTCTGCAAGTTTTGAAAGTCGAACGTGTCCTAAAATTGCTGCGCCAAGCGCTGTAGTAAACATGCACATTTCGCCTTCAGGAACATTCACTTCCGATTCAAGTTGTTTTTCCACTTCACCTGGAACAGTACTAAAACGCATAATACCTCCTATGAGTGTAAACTCTTTTTCGGCTTTAACACGTTTCATAAGTTGCACACATCGAACCACGAGTGATTCAATCGCACCCTGCATAATGTCAGATGGTGGAGTGCCCAGTGAAAGTTGATTGATGACTTCGGACTCTGCAAAGACGGCACATACACCTGAAATTTCAGCTGGATCTTTTGCTGTACTAAGCAGTGGACCAATTTCTTCGGTTGTGTAGCCCATGTATCTAGCGGTTTTTTCAAGGAAGGCGCCTGTACCCGCTGCACATTTATCATTCAAGCGGAAGTTTTTCACCTTAGCATTTTCTTCAAGGCGGATGGCTTTCATTGTTTGCCCACCAACATCAAGAATTGTCCTTGTTCCGGGGAATAACCGCGCAGCGCCCCTTGCGCTTGCTGTTAAGTCAGTAACAAAAATATCTTTCACGGGGCATAGATGCCTACCGATTCCAGTTGATACCGTATAGTCAACATCTGATTCGTTCAAGCCCGCACTCTCAATACAAGCTCTCCACGAGTCCTCCGAAACAACATCAAGTTTAAATCCAGTATTCCTTGCGTCTTTTGCAAGGATATTACCTTGGTCATCGAGTGCAATTGATTTGGTGTAGGTTGAACCGACATCGATTCCAATTGTAATTGTCATTTTGCCACCTCTTCAGTTTTTTCGTGTGGTTGCCTTGAAGCCATAATG
>CAZABE010000131.1:0-3432 GCA_964483425.1 uncultured Isosphaeraceae bacterium
CTTAATCGTAGGACCATCTGGTATTTGCTCAGCAATTTCATACCAACGAGTGTCTTGTTCAGCGCAAAAGTATGGTCCGTAAAAAATTTCTTGTAAGCAAGTTACTTGTGCACCTTGTTCTGCTGCTTGTTTGATGAGTTCAATATGTTTATCAATCATCATTTTTTTTGTTTCAGCAATAGATGATTCGGGTGGTGCTGGATTTGATGCTTGGATCAGGGCTGCTCTTGTTATTCGTGTCATTTGCAATCCTTTCCGTTTCCGGGGGCTGCTCTTGTTATTCGTGTCATGCGTATCCTTTCAATTCCGGTGGTTAGAACCAGCGGCTAACTAAAATTCTGCCCTCGGTATAAAAACGTACTGAGTCCTCGCCGTTGGAATGCAGTGTTCCAAAGAATGAGTCCTTCCAACCGCAAAATGGGAAGACCGCCATTGGAGCAGGAACACCAACGTTAATTCCAATCATACCTGCGCCTGCTGTATCTTTAAATTTGTTTGCTGCGAAACCACTGTCAGTAAACATAACTGCCATGTTTCCATAAGGAGAGCGGTGAGTTACAGCAATTGCATCATCAAGAGTATCGACTCTTAAAATCGACAGTACAGGTCCAAAAATTTCTTCCATTGCTAGTGCGCTATCAGGTGGAACATTGTCAAACACCGTTGGTCCAACAAACCCACTGAGCTCGATATCTCTACCATCTAACAATAACTCTGCCCCCGCTTCGATACCACCCTCAATTGCTTTAGTTACTCGTTGCACACTTGCTTCATCAATAAGCGGTCCCATACCGCAACCTTGTTCATCGCCTTTTGAAACATTAATTTGTTTCGCCGCTTCAACGACCCTTGGAATAAACCAATCTGGTGCGTCGCCAACAAGGACAGCAACTGAGCCAGCCAAACAACGTTGTCCTGTATTGCCCATCGAAGAACTTATGACACCATCAATTGCTGCATCTTGGTTTGCATCGGGCATGATAACCATGGTGTTCTTAGCGCCAGCCATACACTGCACTCTTTTACCTGTGGCGGAAGCAGTCGAATAGATGTGTTTTGCAACAGCAGTTGAGCCAACAAAAGAAACTGCTTTTACGTCATCGTGAGTTAATAGATGGTTAACAACGTCGGGACCACCTGTCACCATGTTCAAGACCCCTGCGGGCAATCCTGCATCGCGCGCTAGTTCAACTTCACGAAGAGCACAAAGTGAAACTTTTTCAGACGGTTTTAAGACAAAAGTGTTCCCGCAAGCAATTGCCATTGGCCACATCCAAAGTGGAACCATAATTGGGAAGTTAAAAGGAGTAATTCCAACGCATACACCAAGCGGAACACGTTCAAGCGAACTATCTAACGGTATGCCTTCCTCCCGTTCACGGCTAAATGAAGTCGAAACCGCAATTCGTGGTAACGTCCTTCCCATCATCAGTGAGGGAGCACCACAAGCATACTCTACACAATCAATTCCACGCCTTACATCACCTCTTGCCTCTGCCGTTGTTTTACCGTGTTCATTGACAATCATTTGAGTGAGTTCATCAAAGTGCTTTTCAAGTAATTCCTTGAAGCGGAATAAAACTTGGCACCGTTCGCCAACAGGCGTTTCACTCCAACCCCGAAACGCTTTCTCTGCTGAAGCGACCGCTTTATCTGCAGCGGAGATCTCATCCATTACAACTTCTGCTAGAACTGCACCCGTAGCAGGGTTAATATCATCACACTTTTCCCCATTTCCGGGTGCAACCCGCTTACCGTTAATAAAATGTTCGATTGCTTTTGTCATATCCTCAAGTTTACCTTCCTTCTATGTTGCGCAGAGCGTCTTTTGCAATAGTAAAATTCGGCTGTAACTGAACAGCAACTTTAAACGATTCAATTGCTGCATTTTTATCACCTATCTCTGCCTGAACATTGCCAAGGTGATACCAAGCAAGTGCAAAAGTTGGGGCTAATTGTACCGATTGTTCTAAAAATGTGACTGCTTTTTGGCTCTCACCGAGTTGATGCCAAGTGTATCCAAGTGCTGCAAGCATCCTTGGATTCTCTGGCTGCAATGCGTTTGCGATTTCTAATCGCTGCGCGGCTTTTTCGAATTGTTTAATTCCAAGATACAAATTTCCAAGTTCAAACTGAGCAGAAACATTACTTGGTGCAAACTCTACTGATTGCAGTAGAAGTTCCACCGCTTCATCTTTGTTCCCAACTTGTTTTGCTGCTAATGCAAATCGATATACCGTTTCCGATTGAAAGGTTACATCTTGAGAAAGAGCAAACGGAGAGTCAATCGGCACCTCAAACGCACGTTTGTAGTTTTCGTAGGAGGCGTTGTAATTTTTACGACTGTATTCAAGTTGAGCAATATTTGCTAACGACAAACTGTGATTCGGCTCGTCCTTTAGGATTGCTTCCCAAACTGCTTTGGCCTCATCATATCGTCCAGCCAGATACAAAGCCCAGCCGTATTTAGTCCTTGTCATGACATACCCTTGGTCTAACTCCATTCCAACCTCAAGGTGCTCAATTGCTTCTTTTATTGAGTCCTTAGTCGCCAGGTTGCTTCTAAGCAAAATATTTGCAAGGGCTAAACGTGCATCTTTGTTTGTGCCATCAATCAAGATTGCTCTACGCAACAATCGTTCTGCAGAATCAATGTCTCCAGCAATAAAATCTGTCTGGGCTTGTGTGACAAGGTAAGGAGCAAGGATGCACAACTTTTCAACTTCAAGAAGCCATGGATCATCCATTTGAAAACCCATGTCAATTGCAACATAAGGAGAGTGTAGTTCATCGTTCATCTCAGCTTTGGCTGTTAGTACGAGTGACTTCGCAGCAGGAATGTTTGTGTTTTTGAGTATTTCTAACACATCGCGCCATAATTTCTCGTCGGCTGCAATTTGCGCAAGCGCAACTTTTGCGTAATCGGAATCAATCCCTTTGAATTTTTCTTTTGCTAATTCAATCTCGCCTTTTCCAGCGTACAGTTCTCCTAGTCGAGTTTGCAATGGCACATACGCTGAATCAAGTTGTTCCGCTTGCTTAAAAAAGTTTAGCGCTAATTCACTATCGCCCTCTGTTACATTTAAAAGTCCGAGATAGTATGGCCATTTAGCATTTGCAGGTTCATCCTCTATAGCTTGTACATATTCTTTTCGTGGATTAAATCCATTTGCGTGCAAAAACATTCCCCTTTCCCCTGCTGTTCCAAGTTTTCTTAAACCTTCTTGAATTTGTTCTGGAAATTGGGTCTCTTCAATTTCGTTCCACGAACCGTCATTCTCCCAAAGAGCGACTCTAGTAATTGCATCAAAAGGAGGATACAAAGCCATTCCCCCAACCACGATGTCTGGTTTCCCATCACCTGTTAAGTCACCAACATCACATGTAACAAGATGTGTTGGCTTACTTGCAATATTTCGTCTTGTAAAAGAA
>CAZABE010000132.1:0-5653 GCA_964483425.1 uncultured Isosphaeraceae bacterium
TTTAGCGCATGAGGATAACGGTACGATTGTCTATGACTTGCGGTCAAGTCATGCTGTGGAGAAGGCGGTTGATGACGCAGGTGGAACCTCCGTACGAAGTCGCGTTGGTCATGTGTTTATGAAGCAAGCTATGGCTGAGCATGATGCGCCATTTGGTGGAGAACTCTCGGGTCATTTTTACTTTCGCGATAATTTTTATGCAGATAGCGGTGCAATGGCGTTTGCTGCTGTTGTAAGTGCGATTGCTACAACAAATACTTCGATGAGTGAACAGATTGCTCTACATCAAACTTTTGCTCAAAGTGGGGAAATTAATTTTGAAACCCCTGACAAAGACGCCGCAATGGCAATGTTGGTCGCTGCGTATCCTCATGCACAAGTGGATCGCCTTGATGGTGTAACGGTCGATTGTGGTGATTGGTGGTGCAATGTACGAGCGTCAAATACCGAGCCGCTTTTGCGACTTAATCTTGAAGCGCGTAGCAGCGGCGAAGTAGACACACTCGTCTCAGAAGTTTCACAACTCCTTGGCACCCGAGTCGACCATTAATTAACCCGCGGTTAATTAATGGTCTCATTTAAGATGTTCAACTCGCGGTAAGTTTAGGTCTGCCTGTTTTTGCTCTGGTATATTCCAACCCGTGTTTCTCAATCATCAATTCAGTCCAATCTTCATCTCCATAAGGCACACCTCTCTCAAGGGATTCCTTTAACCTTGCTGCCTGTTTCTCTGTAAGTTTGAGTGGAACACTGAGTAAATCTGTCAGGTTTGGATGGTGTGGAGCAGGACCCTTTGAAAGAGGAATTACTGATATTGGTATGTCGCTTCGGACTCTTTTGGCGGATCCCCACTCCCATTCAAATGGGTTGTCAACCAAGTTAGCTTTTACGGGATTCATAGCAAGATAGTTTCGTAATCGGTGTAGATGTCTACCCGGTTTCACAGGAAATGCTTTGTATCTCGATTGATATATGCAACCATTTCCGATAGTGTCTGTATTAATTCGTACTCTTTTAGCATGGGTTCCAGAAAGCCATTGCATGAAATTAGACACATGATATTTAGTTTCTGGCACAACAAGCATATGCCAGTGGTTGGGCATCAAAACCCATTCGAGGATGCTGAGATTAAATTTGCAGACAGCTTCGCTCATCAAATCTCTATACGATTCATAATCTTCTCGGCAATGATAGAGAGTCCTTCTATCTACTCTCCTGTTGAGAATGTGTAGTACCTGTCCTGAATAATCGGGGCGTTTATACGTCATCCGGGAACTATCCCACAGATTTGGCAGGCTCCTCAAAGAATTGACTTTTTTCGCTACAAATAATTAATTATCCGCGAGTTAGATCGACAATTGGAACGCTTTTATTAACCGCGGGTTAATTATTCACCGGCGATGGTTCCGTCCCATGGGGAGGAAGCGGTGGCGTGTAGTTTGCGTGGAATACGACCCGAGCGAAAACCGTGGTAGCCAGCGTCGCAAGCGAGTCGCATGGCTCGTGCCATTTGAACTGGGTCTTGTGCATGGGCGATTCCAGTGTTTAAGAGAACGCCATCCGCTCCGAGTTCCATCGCAACGGTTACATCGCTTGGAGTTCCAACTCCTGCATCAACAATAACAGGATAATTAGGATCGCCGCCGTGCTCAGGTTTTTTTAGTAAGTCGATGCAGAGTTGAATTGCACAAGGGTTAGCAATACCTCGACCAGAGCCAATTGGGCTGCCCGCTGGCATGACACAAGTTGCTCCAGCATCGCGAATTAAAGTCGCCATAATTGGGTCATCACTTGAGTAGCACATAACAGAAAAGCCATCGGCTACGAGTTCCTTACATGCCTCTAAAGTCCCGACAGGATCTGGAAGTAAGGTAGTTTTATCACCAAGCACCTCGAGTTTGACCCAACTGCTTCCTTCATTATTTAGTTGTTCCAAAATATCTCTTCCAAGTCGTGCAACTCGTACCGCATCTTGTGCATTAAAACATCCCGCAGTATTCGGAAGGATTGTGTACTTATCACAATCGATAAAATCAAGAATGGAGCGTCCAGCAGCATCAATAAGGCGTTCGCGCCTTACCGCAACTGTCACTGCACTAGCGCCACTTTCATCTAGCGCAGTTTCCATTGTTTCGTAGTCAGGATATTTACCTGTGCCAACAACTAAGCGGCTTGTGAGAGTAATCTCTTGAAGTTGTAGCGGTGGAATTTCGTTTGTTGTCATTGTTGTTGTCATATCTTTATCCTCCTCCTACAAGCGTGACAATTTCAACAACGTCGCCGTCCTGTAGAATGTGTTTATCTTTCTCTTTGTGTGGAACAAGTTTTTTGTTTACTTCGATTGCGCAAAGTTGATCAGATAGGTTCATCTTAGAAAGCAAATCGCTAAGTTTCAAACTTTTTGTTTCAAGTTTCTCGCCGTTTACTGTTATCACAATAGTATTGTACCTTTAGTGGTGTAAGAAAATAGGGCGAGTAGAATTTTCCAAGGCAAATCGTGCAGTGTCACCTAGCAATTTTCTTCCAACACGTGTTCGTTTTGCTGCGCCCATCACAAGTAAGTCGGCTTCGCAATCTTCCAATGTCTTAAGAATTGAATTTCTAGGTTTTTCCTCAACTCGTTTTGTCCTTGCATCAAAAGTGTGTGAGGTAAGGTAGGAAGCGGCATCAGAAAGCAGCAGGTCCGCATCACCATTTTGACCAGAGAAACAAGTTACAGTTGTTGGCATTGGTTTCCAAATATCGAGCATGCAATACGCTTTCATTGCTCTTGCGGCTAGTGGTGAACCATCATAAGCCACCATCGCGCTCTTGATAGGTCGATGTTCTTCGGAAACAGCGAGAAGTGGGCGAAGCCCTGCTCCAACAACATCGAGTACAAGATGCCCATGATCATGAAGAACACCATATTCAAACAAACCCCTCAAACCAATAACGGTTAAATCGTGATATCTCCAATCTGCTAAGAGTAGTTCGGCACTGTCCCCTGATTCCTTGAGCACACGGTTGGTTACACCAGCATCTCCACAAGCAATTTCAAATTGGTTTATCGCTTCTTCAATATGTTCTTCTGCTAGGTGTATTCGGTGTTCAGCAAGTTTGTGTGCTGCTGCTGCACCACCAATAGGTATTGGTCCAACATCTTGCAAGCGCTCTGGGTCAAAAACGGTTACTCCTGTTAATTCAGCATCGTGTTTTTTAGCGAGTTCTACCCCGTGAGAAATTGCCGATGGAGTGCAAGGGGTTCCACTTAACGCTACGAGTATTCTTTTAATCATGTTGCCTCCTTAGAGTAGGAAGAGAATCGTAATTAGAATAAGGACAGGAATCAATACAGGAATACTGTATTTGAACATATAACCAAAGAAAGAAGGCATTTCGACCCCTTCTTGTTCTGCTATCGCTTTGACCATGAAGTTTGGTCCGTTGCCAATATAAGTCATCGCTCCCATAAACACAGAGCCCAAACTAATAGCAATTAGTAATCCAACCGGTATGCTTCCATTGTTAACTGCAAGCATTTCGCCTTCTGGAAGTGATTGTGAGAGTTTAAAGAAGACGACGTAAGTCGGGGCGTTATCTAAGAAACTTGAGAGGGTTCCAGTTGACCAGAAAAATTGCCATGGCTGATTCATCGTTTCTGTGATAGCTTTTCCGCTGGCTTCAAGCACAGCGAGTGGAACTTGCATGGTTATAAATATGCCAGAGAATAAAGCGGCGACTTCAAGGATTGCTTCGTAGGTAAAGTTGTTTGCTTTGTGTAAGACCTTTGAAGTTGTGTTCAATGAAAGAGCAACAAAGAAGAGCATGACGATTTCTCGGCAGTATGGAAACGGCACCCAGTCGGTTCCTATGAATGGTTTAGAACTGTCAACAAGTGCGGCGGTTGCAACTATCCCTCCAATCCAAACAAAGTTAATCCCGCCTTGAAGACGTAATGGTTGATGTTGTAATTCATCTAGTGAATGAACTTTTACGGTTTCCCTTTTGTATAAAAGAGAGTCCCACACGAAATACATAACGAGCAAAATACCGCAAGTAGTCGCCCACATTGGCCAAAGACCAAGGGTCCAAGTAAAAGGCACACCACGCAAATATCCTAAGAAGAGTGGTGGGTCACCAATCGGTAAGAGTGTTCCGCCAATATTACTCACTAAGAAAATAAAGAGAACGATTGTGTGCACCTTATGTTTTCTTTGGGAGTTTGTTTTTAATAGTGGTCTAATCAAAAGCATACTTGCACCAGTTGTACCAATGAAACTTGCAATCCCAGCGCCAATAGCGAGGAAGGATGTATTGACTTTTGGGGAAGCCGCCAAGTCACCGCTTAGATAGATGCCACCACTGATTACGTACAAACTGAAAAGTAAAACAATAAAGGGGATGAAATCCTTCATGATGGCGTGGTCGAGCATTGGACCAATCGACGATGAGCCAGAAGTTGCAACCATGTAGCCGATTGTTGCAATTGAGCAAACCATAGCAATGAAAAATCGGTTTAGATTACTCTCCCACCAGTGTCTTGTGCTTTTTAAAAGTGGGAGAAGCGCGATTGCACCTAGAATTCCCACGAATGGAAGAATTCCTATGTACCAGTAGTGTGGCATATGTACTTCGTGTACCCCGTGATTATCATGGTGACCTGAAAGCCAAACACATAACCAGATAGCGATTAAGAAGGAAGCCACAATACAAATCGCAGCAATTGGTTTGGATGGTTTTGGATGATTCATGGATAAAGTCGCACAGTTTAACGGCAAGTGCGAAGCTTATGTAGTTTCAAGTATGTCATCTAGATGCTCAATTAGCCATTGTGCGAATTGGCTCTTTTGTATGTCTTGAGGTGGCGAGATTAATTTCCCATCTTTACGCATAACTTGAGCCGAGATATTTTTGGATTCCATTGTCTCGAGTGGGTTGGCAACAATTGCATCAACTTCTTTTCGTTTCATTTTTTCAAGAGCAATTACTTCTAGTTTTGATGGTTCTTCCAAGGCGAAACAAATAACGCGTTGATCTTCTCGCGCATTTTTTGCTAAATTTGCAACGATATCATCGGTTGGGCTCAGTTCAATTGTGTCAGTACTACCACGCCTAATTTTACTTTTAGATTGCCCGCCCCTCGGGGTGAAATCGGCAACAGCTGCAGCCATGATAAGGATATTGTGAGATGGCCACAACTCTTTTAATTTTGCATCTAAATCTCGCGCTGAACTAAACCAAATTGTCTTTAGCCGAGGGTGGGATGGTGGAGTAGTAGAGTTAGTGCCAAGGAGGAGGGTTACATCATAGGAATGTACGGCTCCAGCAAGACCCAGAAGGACACCTAGTTGTCCTGAAGATTTATTTCCAATATACCGAACAGAGTCGATGGCTTCTTTAGTAGCACCTGCTGAAATTAGGAGTCGAGTTGGGTTTCTTTGTGTCATTATGTAGAAAAATAGGTGACAAGTTGCAGAACTTAAGTAATACGATGATACTATGTGTTAAGCAGCTACGCTGCTTCATCTCTTATGGCACGAAAACTACGTCGAAAAATTGGTGAAATCCTCATTGAGGAAGGTCACATTACTAAAGAGCAGTTAAAAGCCGCTTTGGATGCGTCTTCTGGAACCTCAAAAAAAGTTGGCGATGTTCTTCTTGACCAAGGTGT
>CAZABE010000133.1:0-3148 GCA_964483425.1 uncultured Isosphaeraceae bacterium
ATTCGTCACGAAAATCTTGGCAAAACATTTCAAAGATGATTAAATCGGGGTTTAAGTCACGGATAGCATTAAAGTGCGGTCTGTACGCATCAATACTAATATCAGTGCTCATTTGTCCATTCATTGGAATAATTAAGATGGATTTTCCTGTGTCTGTTGTTTTTGAAATAGCGTTGAATGAGAGTTCCTGATGAGAACTTTCTTGAGCCAAAGCGTAATCTGTACTTAAGTTGCTTAAGAACAAACAGAGAGAAAGAAATATTGTTAGTAATTTCATACCTTTAGTATACATCAGCAATGTGATTACGAACCAAGAAAATCCTTGTAGATAGCAAGAGCAAGGGCAATTGCCTCCTCCTTTGTGGTAATAGACCCCTCTAACTGAGCATCGTAGACCGACTCTAGGATTTTTCCAAGTTCAGGAGCAGGTTTGATACCAGCTTCTAAAAGGTCATTACCCGTTAAAAATCGTGCTGGTGCGACATCAGTTCTCTCTAGAATAGAAATATTACGCTTGATATGGATAAATAGAGATCTGTCTTCTGCTTGCAGGATTGCGAGGGCTGAAATAGCGTGTTCTGAGGAAGCATTTCTTTTTTGTTTTGCTGTTCCTATTGCATCCCAGTTTAGAAAATTTTTATGTAATTCGAGAATTTGCTCTAACTCTTGATAAGTTTGGTTTGAAAGAAGCAAAGACGATCTCCAGTTTGCTGCTACTCCTTGTACATCTGACTCACTTGAGTGTCTGTCAATAATCCAAGCAGCAAGGGCTGTTGCGTAAGTTGACTTTGCTGGTAATCGGCCTAGCCTTGTTGGTGCATTCATGCAGGACTCCTCAGCCAAAACTATTCTGTCTAAGCCAAGATATTGGAGTTCCCATCCTGCAACTCCTCTGTTTTGGTCAAGCAACATTTTTTTAATTTCTTCACCGATGCGTTCACGGGAGACACCAACTAGTTCTTGTGAAAGTTCTCTTATGGCTTCGGAGGTTCCATTTTCAATAGAAAACTCAAACCGAGCAGAAAAACGTACTGCACGTAACATCCGTAAATGGTCTTCTTCAAATCTTGTTTGTGGGTTTCCAATTGCTCTAATAAGGCGAGCTTCCATATCAACTTTACCGTCTACAAAATCAATAATGGTTTCATCAATCGGATCTTCAAACATGCCATTAATAGTGAAGTCACGTCGCTTTGCATCATGTTTTGCGTCAGAAAATTGGATTTTGTCGGGATGCCTGTGGTCGCTGTATGGTCCGTCACTTCTAAATGTAGCCACGTCGTACATTAACTCTTGGCTCCTAACGAGCATTACTCCAAATGCTTCGCCTACGCTTCTTGCATTTGGGTAGATTTTTTTAATTTCATCTGGTCTTGCGGATGTTGCTATGTCGTACTCTGTTGGTGCGCCAGAGAGTAACCTATCCCGTACGCATCCTCCCGCAAAATATGTCTCAAATCCTGCATCGCGAAGTTTGGTCAGAATCTCGATCGCGCCTTTTCTACAAGTAATTGGGCAGATTTTAGTCACGATTTAATTCCATAAAAAAGAACCCACATTCCGGTTCCCATTTTGTGAATTTCAGGACCAGAAAGTGTTTCTACTACATGGGGTGTTATGTTTGGGTTTTCTGGAGTTCGAAGGACTACCAAACCCTCTTTATCGAGAATTGAATCTAGTTTTGCAATTTGGTCAAGGATTCTCGTTCTTGTATTGATATCTACCATCATTGCATAGGGTGGGTCGATGAATACAACATCAACTGGTCTTGGGGCACGAAGTAAAGGGATTGATGAGAGCGCGTCGGCTTGGATTGCCGTTGCGCGGTCTTTGCAGTCCAAGGTTTCTATATTGTGTTCAAGAATTGTGTGTATATTTCGATCTTGCTCGACAAGCACAACGCTTTTAGCTCCCCTGCTTATGGCTTCGAGTCCCATCGTCCCTACTCCAGCGAATAAATCAAGGATGTTGCCATTGTTTAAGTGTCCTCTTAGTTGATTAAAAACGGATTCGCGTGCACGTCCAGTCCATGGACGAGTTGTCTCACTGGCCCTTGGGGTCTTCAGTTTTCTTGACTTAAATTGTCCGCCTAGTACCTTTAGCATTTTGCATAGGATACCTTGATTACGAACAAAACTCATTGCTTCGGACACCGTTATGATGTAGGTGATGAAAAGTAGATTTGAATCGCTACCAAGACGACTAAAAACTCTCTCACAGGAAGTCCAAATCGGAGAAGTTCCTTGTTTACTCGTAAAAGGTGAAGGGAAGCTCCGCCCCTTCATTATCTGGATACATGGGCGAACCGCTGACAAGGAACTAGATCCAGGTCGCTATCTTCGTTATGTCCGCAATGGAATAAATGTATGTGCTGTTGATTTACCTGGCCATGGGGCTCGATTTGATGCTGCTCTACAAGAGGCGAGACAATCACTTGAGGTTGTTATGAAAATGGCATCCGAAATCGACGGTGTGATGAACGGTCTTGAAGAGTTTGGGGGTTTTGACCTTCAAAAAGCAGCAATTGGTGGTGTGTCCGCTGGCGGAATGGCAGCTATTTTACGGTTATTAACTCCACACCATTTTTGCGCAGTTGTACTTGAATCGACTGTCGGAAATCTAGAAGCGATGCGTGATTTACCTCTTTGTTCAGCGCTTAGTGATGATGAAATTGCAGATATCAACCCATTAAACCATCTTGGTGGGTGGAAAGATATTCCGGTCTTAGCATTCCATAACAAGCGCGATGAGTGGATACCAATTTCTGGGCAAGAGTCATTCATTAATGCTCTTAAAGAAAAGTCGACTAAGTCAGAGCAAATAGAGTTTATTACCTTTGAGCGTACAGGTGCGCCATACGAACATATAGGATTTGGCAGAGAATCCGCATTTGTTAAGGAAGTGCAAGTAGAATTCGTTGCAAAGTACTTGAAGATAGGAATTGAAACAGTATGACAACAAAAGAACTTACTGCTTGGTATGGTCAGTTTGGAGGTCGCTACGTTCCAGAGACATTAGTTGCCGCACTTGATCAACTTACAATGGCTTGGCAAAATGCTAATGCTGATTCAGCATTTCATGAAGAGTTAGATGACTTGCTTTCAAACTACGTTTCAAGACCAACGCCAATTACCGAAGCCCCACGACT
>CAZABE010000134.1:0-3795 GCA_964483425.1 uncultured Isosphaeraceae bacterium
AAGTTTTTTCTCTTTAATTTTGTTTTTGATATAGTTGCGCTGTCCGCCAGCGCCAGTAAATACGAGGCGGAAATTTTTATCGAGCAATCTTTCAGCCGAGTCAAGAATCATGTCAAATTCATAGTAAAGGCCAAGATTACCCGAGTACAAAAGCGTAAATGGTTCGACGAGACCATGCTCTTTTGCAAAATTGCTTTCTTCTTTTGGTTTTGGTTTTAAATCATTTGGGTTAGCCCAGTTTGGAATGACGTGGACTCTGTCTGGGTCTGGAGCATAATTGTTGACTACAAGGTTTTTTGCAGCATCGCTCAAAACAATGATTTGTTTTGCACGGCGATACATAATCTTATTACAAAATTGCCAGAACTTATCAATGAAGCCGCCACCGCGAATTTTGCCAACCCAAACGGCAAGTTCAGGGTAAGAATCGTGCAAAAGGACTACATACTTGTGCTTGCGAATGAGGGAGATAAAGCCACCTACGAATCCGAGGTACGGTGGGTTAGTTGTGTACAGAAAAACTTCGCCTCTGTGACGAGGTAACACATGAAAAAGAGCAAGTGGAAGCAGGAATGTAATAGAGTTGACGATTCGACCAATGAGGGAATCTTTACTGTATCTTGTTGTAAACATTCGGTGAACTTTGACGCCATTCTCATATTCATTGCGAGGGCATTTTTGCCAAGATTCCTTTGGTCCATAGGAAGGTCTGCAAGTAAGCACCTGAACTTTTGCACCTTGTGAAGCGATGTTTTCAGCAAGTTCAAAAAGTAAATGTCCAGTCGATGCAACATCTGGAACGTAATATTGGTTCAGGATAACCACACGCATTGGATTAGCATTTAACGTTTGCGATTTTAGTTGTGATTGGTTTTGAGTTTCTTCAGGCATGGGTTCGTGGGGGTACTCCTTCCCCAAGAACAACTGCAACAATATATCGGCATATATGTGACTTTTCTAGAGGTTGAAAGTGTCGTATAGGTGGCGCGTTAATATTATTTCTTGTACCGTATGGTCAGAGAATGGGGAATGAAGGAGACATTAGATTCACAACAATCAAGCAAATACGGATTCTTTTGGTTGTTCGCCCTGCACAAAGCGAACTAAAATTGTTCTTTTAATTTTGCTCCTAATATGTTTTGGTTTTCAAGCACTATTTGTGTACTCAGATACCACTACAACAGAGCCAATCTCAGAGCAGGCACTTGAAGGTCGAATCATCTGGCAACAAAATAATTGTCAGGCATGTCATCAACTATATGGATTTGGTGGTTTTTTAGGTCCCGACTTAACAAATGTTACAGGTAGAATTGATGAAAAAAGAATACATCAAGTTCTTACAATGGGCTCAGGACAGATGCCCGCTTTCAATCTTGAACAAAGCGAAATTGATTCTTTGGCTGCATTTCTTGCAGCAATGAATGAAACAGGGCAGGGGCAAGCGGCTGCTCCTTTGGATTCTTCTGGCACACTTCATGCTGTGCAAAGCGAAGTGAAATTACACGGCAATTTAAAAGTTACAACTGGTTTCAATCGGTTTGTCTCAAGCGGGTGTCTTGGATGTCATTTTTCACCAACGCAAAGTGCAATTGGTGCGGCGGATTTACTTGAAGTATGTGAGAAACTAAATCGCAACCAAATTATGCAAGTTTTGACAGAGGGTAAACTTCCAAAAATGCCTAAGCCATTTTTGACTAGCGACCAAAAAGATGAAATTTATATTTTCCTCACATGGTTGAACGAAAATAAAGGTGCAATCTCAAAGAAAACAGCATCGCAATCAATACAGTGGGCACAAGTGCCTTGGTGGGAGTTTGATAGGTAAATGGAGACCCGCAAGAGAGCGACAAATACTTTCATGAAGGGTGGCTTGATTTCACTTGCAGTAGTTCTATTTGCTGGCTTACTGAGCGTTCTTCATTACTTGCCAGTTGGGAATGCATTTTTAAGTGGTGCTGGTTTTGAATTCGCTGCGATGAGGCCAATTCACACAACATTTGCGACTACTTGGATATTCCTTGGTTCGCTAGCTGTGGTTTATCACTATTTACAGGACGAGCCTCTTCCTGTCTCAAAAGGTGAGCGTCTGCGATTGCGAATTCTTGTTGCTGTTTGGGGATTAACTGGACTTGGAATCTTGGTTTCATTGTTTGCAGGAATTGCTTCAGGCCGTGAGTACATGGGATTCCACCCAATCTTTTCGGTAGCGATTATGTTTGGTTGGATACTTTTTGCATGGAACTTTTTTAGAGTTACTTGGCGTAGTTTCTTCCACAAACCTGTCTACGTCACGATGTGGGGTGTTGGCATCCTTCTGTTTATATACACATTCACTGAACAGCATGCTTGGCTCCTTCCTAAAGTTTTTGCAGATCCAATTGTTGACATGCGCATTCAGTGGAAAGCAACAGGTATGCTCGTTGGTAGTTTCAACCTACTTGTGTACGGATGTTTGTACTACATCGTCTCAAAACTGGTTGGAGATAATCGGTACGCACATTCAAAATTAGCATATACGCTTTTTGGAATTACACTTTTAAATTCGTTTGCAAATTTTGCACATCACACTTATCACCTCCCACAAAGTGCGATAGTAAAATGGATTAGTTTTATTGTCAGCATGACTGAAATAATTATTCTTGCAAAGGTGATGTGGGATATTGCTAAAACGATCTTGGCAAAACAACAACAAAAAACGACAACAGCTTTTTTCATCTCTGCGTCTCGATGGTGGACCTTTGCGATGCTTTTCTCTGCCATTTTGATTTCAATTCCACCTCTAAATGCAATCATTCATGGAACCTATGTTGTTGCTGGACATGCTATGGGAGCGGAAATAGGAATAGATACGATGATTCTTCTAGCAGCATTTTCTTGGCTACTAGGTGACAGAATTCGCGATTCAAAATGGCTACGACCTAGCGGGCTTTGGCTCAATATTTCAACTGCTGTTTTGGTCGGATGGTTGACGCTTGCTGGAACGTACATTGGAATTGCGAGATATAAAATGGTTACTCCGCCTGAATGGGTGACAGCGAGCAACCCGTTTATTTTTACTCTTGCAGGAGTATCTATGGCTTTTTTCTTAGCGGTAGTTACGATTTGCTTTGCAAGAGCAGTTTGGATGAGGGGGGCTACTAAAGTAGTGGACTTGCCAATTGTTTCGGTGACCCAATCTTTATGTGAGGGCGAGGCAAATGCAAAAACTGCAATTGCCCATGATGAGCCACTATTGCAAGATTCATCTTTGCCGAGTTAAAAAGTAAAAACTCTACTAAACTGCCCAGTCCTTCAGGGACAGGTGGCCAAGCGGCTGAAGGCACCGGTCTTGAAAAAGTGGGTGAATGGGTTCGTCTTGTCATTTAGTTATAGCACTAGTCACAGTATCAGCAGTTAATCAAAGTGCCACTTTTTGCAACAAGGGATTTAAACAAATCTGTAAGACGTGATGTCATTGGGCCAATTGAACCTGAGCCGATTACTCTTCCATCAACTTTTGTGACAGCAGCAAGCTCGCCCATTGTTCCTGTACAAAAACACTCATCTGCTCTATAAAGTTCCGCTTGAGAACAATCCTTGACTCTAAGTTCAATGCTGTGCTCATTGCATAAATCAATAACGACTTGTCGTGTAACTCCTTCTGGGCAGGCAATTGCTCTAGAAGTAAAAACGACTTTATCTTTAACAAAGAAAAGATGTGTTGCATTTGTTTCTGCAATAAATCCTCGAGAATCAAGCATTAACGCGTCGTCAACACCCGCTGCATTTGCTTCAATTTTTGCCATAATCGACTGG
>CAZABE010000135.1:0-8746 GCA_964483425.1 uncultured Isosphaeraceae bacterium
TTTGTCTGCAACAGTTCGAGGCAAACCAAGTTCTAACCTGTTCCACCGCCGAACTCCTCGACCTTTTCTTCGAATTATCCACCTTACTTTAAGTTGTTGCAGTTTCAATGCAATTTCACTTTTGGGCTTTCCTCTTGGAAGCAAGCGTTTTCTAAACCAAGCGTCAAACGGTAGAAAAATTGGAACTAGAACGAGGGCAATAATAGGGGAAAAAACATTGTAATCAAAATAAGCAGCAAGAAAGGATGAGACAATAATCAATGCAAGCATAACTAGCACGACGATTATTGTTACGCGTCCGGGTCGATGCAAATCGACAAACTCAATATTTTTGTTTTGAGTACGTTCTTGGGTCAATTCTGTTTGCCAAGGAACTTTGCGATATCAAAATCAACAAAGTCGGCATGGTGGAAGATGATGGACTCAATTGAACGTTGCACTTTTTCGCCTTCATGGCTGTGTGTTGCAATGATGTGCATGACTTCAGGTGGTACGCCGTGTTTGTACGCCATCGCAACCCCCGAAAAGGGATGACGGAGACATTCACCGTAAGATCCCTTGATTACATTACCGTTTTCATCTTTATCAAATTCAAGTGGCTTACCGCAATCAGCAAGCAACGAACCAGCAATTAGATAATCACGATTAATTGGAATATCGCATGTGAACGCTGATTCAAGAACATCTGCAATTGCAATACATTGACGAACGCATGAATTGAGGTGTGCGATAAAGGTCATGTCGATGTCGCCAGCAAGCAAAGTGAATTTCACTTCGCGTAACTCATCAAATGTCCAACCCTTACCACCACAACCAGTCGTGATTGCTTCGTTCCAAGTCGCAGCAACACTATCACGAAGTGTTTCATCTTGGATATCCATGATGTTCGGGAAGAGTTCTGCAATATTCTCAGTTGTGTATGTCATTTGTTTAATTTCCGAGGTGGAGTTCCGTCATATAAGTGCTTTTCGGGTGCGATTTTACGCATCGGTTTCATTCGTGTTTGTTCTTCTCTAACATGGGCAACCAATCCGGGGGTCCTTGCAATCATAAACAGTCCGTTCATAACTTCTGGCTCAAAACCAAGGTCAGCGAGAAGTGCTGCAATTGCTCCGTCGACGTTGATTGGTAATTTCTTTCCAGCCTCCGCGAAGACCTGCGCAACTGCTCTTGCTGCTTCGATGTGTTTGCCGCATACGTTTGCCTCTTCCGCTAAATCCATGAGACGGCCTGTCCGAGGGTCAGCAGAGTGAATGCGATGTCCAAAACCACTCATGCGTACACCTGATTTTTTCCATTCTGTAAGACACGTTTCTGCTGCAGCGTGTAAGTCCCCACCTTTAGCTTTTGCAATAATTTCACCCAATTGTTTTGCGCAATTTGTAATTGCTCCGCCGTGGTGCTTGTTAATCGACATAATCCCAGCAGCAACAGAAGCGCTAAGTGATGCCCCAGTTGATGCAACTGTTCTTGCTGCAAGCACTGATGGCGGTGTTGCACCATGATCAATACTTGAAACAATAATTGCTTCCATCAACTTACCAGTAGGTTCGTCTGGCATTTCACCGCGAAGAATGAGATAGACCATCTGGCCAAAGGAACAGTTTCCCATTAAGTCCGCAATGTCGTACCCGCGAACGCGTACCGAGTTTGGTTCTATTTCTGTGATTTCTGTCTTCCACGGCTCGCTCATGTTGTTGCTCTCTCTAATGAAAATGTTTCAAGGGCTGCTTCAGGCAATTCGCCAAACGCATCGACGACAACACCACCTGCTTCTGTAATTGCTTTCACCTTGCCATCGTGGGTTCCACGACCACCTTCGATAATTGCGCCAGCATGACTAAAGCGTGTACCCTCTTTGGCTGCCTTACCTCCAATATATGCAATCACTGGTTTTGTAATTCTGCCTTCTTGCATAAGTTTGGCAAGCCGCTCTTCTTGACTTCCTCCGATTTCGCCAAAGATAACTATGCCATCGGTTTCGTCGTCATCTTGCATCATCAGCGCAACGTCTGGAATTGGTAAACCAATAACACTATCACCACCAACGTGGCAAAGAGTACTTAAACCAAAGCCGGCTTGTGCGAGGTAATACCCACAAGAACTTGTCATACCACCAGATCGCGAAATAACTCCGAGTGTTGTACCGTTATTTCCGGGTGGTGGAGTGAACCATTGTCGCGCTGACTCAGCCTTGCCGCCAATCATCCCAAGCACAGCTTTTCCGGGAGAAATAATACCAAGGGTGTTTGGACCAACAAAGTTTGCGCTTGCATCTTTTGCTCTTGCAGCAATTGCCATTGCATCCCAAACAGGTACGCGGTCTGGAACAAGTACAACGAGTTTAACACCAGCATCAATTGCTTCAATCGCGGCGTGTTTCACAAGACGTGCAGGAACAAAGACCACTGAAATATCTATGTCACCACCAGAGGACTCAATAACTTCTGCAACCGTGTTTTGTACGGCAATTCCTTCAACTTCCTGCCCGCCCTTTCCGGGTGTACAACCGCCTACAATGTTTGTACCAAACTCTTTCATTAGTCGAGTTCGAGCGCGACCTTCTCGACCGGTAATCCCTTGCACCATGACGCGTTTATGTTGGTCAATTATTACAGCCATTAATCGAGACCTTTCACTGGCATGTCTACAAAGACAGCCGGATGTCCTGCGCGCAAACATTCAATTTCGCAAGCTATCAAGTCGCTGTCTTTATCTGTAATATCAACAGTTGGAATTGGTTGACCCGAATCATCTATTGCAAGAAGTCCATTACTATTATTTACAACAATTTCCGCTACTTCATTAGTCAAGTTGTCAATCCAGAGTACCCCATACTTTATTGGAAAACTTGCAGCGCTATCACTCCCAACAAAGTCGGGGACGTGTCTTGTCATTCCATCATTCGTCTTGTTTGTATCTTCAACGAGATTCGCAAAAACACTTGCGCACCTTCCGGGTGTGTCGTCCTTCTTGAACCCCCTAATTTGCGCGGGAAGATTTTTACAGGCATCTTCGAGGATGTCTACTGCACGGTCTTCACTATTACCACCAAGTCGAATGACTGCTGGTATTTCCATTTTCAATTCAATAAATGCTTTTGCAAGACCATAAGCAGAGTGGTACTGTTCTTGCGAAGCGACTCCCGAACCACTTCCAAAATACCCCCGAAGGTGAGGCTGCGATAAAATTATGCGTGCTGCTTGATAGACCTTGGCAACCGATGGATTGCCGCTTGTGTCTGTAAAGTTCGCAAGCGTAAAACCCTCGTTTGAGACCGCGTCCATCGACATCATTGAGCCACCGCCGCCTGCCCCGTGGAATGCAATGAGACCGTTTGTTTTTTCCCAGCCATCCGTTGGCAACTTAGCAAAGTAAAACGTTCCTCGGTGATCTTCCTGTTCGATTTCATACGCAAGTTGTTCGAGTTTTGTCGGTGGGTGATCAAGTTCGCGGGCAATTTCAATTCCTAAATCATCATGCCTAAAGACGGCGTAATCGTCAATAGTGACCCTACAGTCAGCGACAACGATAGAGCCATCCGTTAAACGAACAAGCGGGTTAACTTCCATTGAGCGTGCTTCGTGTGTTCGTGCTGTCTTCACAATTTTTACAATGGCATCTACAACGGCTTCGTCTTTTGTAACTTCAAGTAATGTTTCTTTTGAAATTTCACCATCTGCAGTAACTGGAATTCTCGCAACTGTATCTGCTCTATCTTCTATTCCACTACCGCCTTGGCAATCGAGTAAAAGTAGTGGCGATTGATTTGCGTCGTCAATAGTTAACGAAACAAAAAATTCATCTTTAATGTCGAGCAATTCTTCGACTAACAGTTCTTCAACTGGAAAGTTGCCAAATTGCAGTGAAAACATTTTTTCAGCGGACTCTTTTGCTTCTTGAGCAGAGTGCACCATTGCAACACCGCCAAGTGCTTTGCGACCCGTCACCCATGCTTGGACTTTTACAACTACATTGCCGCCAAGTTCGTTTGCTATTTCAAAGACCTGTTCTGGTGATTTTGCAACTTTGCCGCGAGGAATTGCAAGCCCAGCAGCCGCTAAAAGTTGCTTACCTTGGTATTCATGTAAACGTGCCATAGATGGTGCATGATACTCCGTTACGTATTTATTTTACGTTTCTTGAGGTAATTCGTTTGAAGGTTTTTGAGCAAGTGAAGCCGCCCAGCCAAGACCGATGGAAAGCCCGATGATAATTCCCGCTGCATATTCCACTGGCATCGTAAATAGAAGAGGTGAAATCTGTTGTCTTGCTATTGCAATGTCGGTGACAGGTGAAGTGGTCATACCAATAATGTACCCAAGTCCCCCTGCTGCAATTGGCAATGCAAAGAGTGTTATTGGTTGCATAGTTGGTGTAAAGCGGCGAGCAAGAAATCCTATAGCGATACCGCCAACTGCTGCTGCTCCGATTACCTGACCACGCATTGGGGATGTTGCAACAAAATAAACTACTGGCAATACTGAAAGAGATATGAGTATGGTTATCCAGACATCATTTGGTTTCTTTTTTTCTGCTTTTGGAACATCTTTTAATGGCCCACCAAGAGCAAATACAACGAGAGTACCAAGGAGGACCAAAATGCTAAGAAAGAGCGCTTCAAGGACAAGTAAATAAAAATTGCCACCACCGTATACAAATGCTTCGATGCCATCAAACTTCATAGCCATAGCAAAGAGCGAAAATCCAAGAATTAGCATGCCGGAAGTTGTGGAAGTAAATCTTGCAACGAATCCACCAATTATCGATGCTACACCGATTGTTAGAACAACAGCAAAAATTGCTGAAATGGGAGATTGTGCTTGAAGTACCGTTGGACCTATCTCACCTCTGGGTGATACAAGGTAATCCGCTTCAAATGAGCCAAAAAAACCCACCACCCCCATAGCCAAAATAATAAGCGCACTTTTAATCCAAGCTACCATCGGCTGTACATCATACCCCATTGCTGAGGGGACGCTTGGGGACAGTCCACCATGAACTGTCCCCAAAAATCCACGGTAAGATGTGCAACAATGGAACAAGAAGTATTAATCCTAGATGGTGGTCCACTAAGTGGTTCACAAGTAGTTGCAGTTGCAAGAAAGAATCAGCAAGTCCAAATTGGTGAACAAGCAATTGCGAAGATGGAACTTGCAAGAAAAACCGTTGAAAAAGCTGCAAACTCTAGCATACCCACTTATGGCGTAAACACTGGATTTGGTGCACTTTCAACTACAAGCATCTCCAAAGATAAATTAAGTGATTTACAAATGAACCTGCTTCGTTCGCACTCATCTTGCGTTGGTGAACCACTCGACATTGAAATTGTTCGTGGGATGATGATTCTTCTTGCCGCAAGTTTGTGTCGTGGGCACAGCGGCGTTCGACCAATTGTAGTTCAAGCAATAGTTGAAATGCTAAATGCAGGAGTTGCCCCAATAATCCCATCGCGCGGATCCGTGGGCGCATCTGGAGACCTTGCACCGCTTGCCCATCTTGCACTTGTTATATGTGGAGAAGGCAAAGCAATTCTCGGTGAAAAAGAGATGCCTGGCAAAGCCGCAATGGCTGCTGTTGGTATTACTCCTATAGTTCCTATTGAAAAGGAGGGGCTTGCACTGATTAACGGAACTCATCTCATGTCTTCCATAGCAGCCCTATCACTTGCTGATATTGCTGTAATTTGCGAAACCGCAGTTATCTCAACTGCAATGTCCATTGATGCTGCAAAAGGAACAATTACTTTTCTTGATGACCGGATTCATACAGCGCGTGGTCAAAGCGGGCAAAGAACTGTTGCTAGTTCCATTCGTGAGCATCTTCGCGGATCAACGATACTTACTTCACATGGTGAGGGTGATCCAAGGGTACAAGATCCATACAGCATCAGGTGCTCGCCACAAGTACTGGGCGCTGCGATAGAAGCAATATCAAGAATAACTAGTGTTATTTCAGCCGAACTAGGAGCGGTAACTGACAACCCACTTGTATTCCCAGAAGACAATGAAATTCTTTCTGGGGGTAACTTCCATGGAATGCCACTTGCAATTGCTCTAGATGAATTGCGCCTTTCGCTTTGCCACATTGCAGGAATAGCCGAACGTCGGATAGAGTGGATTTTATCTGAGCGATGTTTGCACAACGACTTGCCAGCATTTTTGGCTTGTGCTCCTGGGCTTGAAAGCGGGTTAATGACCGCGCAGTACACTGCTGCTGCTTGCTGTGCTGAACTAAGAACATTATCTATGCCTGCAAGTGTTTCAAACATCTCGACATCTGCAGGAATAGAGGACTACAACTCAATGGGCGCAACCTCTGCTCTTATGCTTCGACAATCAATCAATTTGTGCCGCAGTGTCATTTCAATTGAATTGCTTGTTGGATGCGATGCGCTCGATCACCATAGACCACTCAAAAGCGGTGACGCAGTCGAACATTTATATTCTAAAGTCCGCGAAGTTGTTCCAGAACGCAACTGTGACCGATCCCCTTCTGAAGATATTTTGGCAATCGAACAATTACTTCGTTAAGGCGCTGCGCAATCAACAAGGTCGCATATTGTATTGTCCCCAAAATACACTCCGTTCTTAACAGCGCATCCTACTTCATGCAGTTCAGAACACTGCTGCATCTGCACACAACAAGCACCTAATACATCCGGCAATGTATACACGGAACAATCACCCCACGCAACAATGAGCAATAGTAAATCTTCTATATCAACAACATTATCAACATTTAGATCCTCAGCAACTGGATCACCATGAGGTATTGGGTTTTCACCCCATGCGGCAATCAAAGTAATTACATCCTGCACTCCGACTTCCCCATCATCAGAAAAGTCAGCATTGCATTGGCAATCATCTGGCACCCAGTCTTCATTTAAATCTTCTTCACACCCATCGAGAATGCCATCTTCATCGCAATCTCCAAGTATAGCCCAATCGCAATCATCGGGAATTTCATTTAAATTACAATCGGTCACCAACCCCTGCGCGATTTCATAGGTATCAGGAATTAAATTATCGTTGCAATCAACTTGACATTCATCCGGCACGCCATCTCCATCGTAATCTAGGGAATTACCAAGAGAAATGTCGCAGTCATCAGGTACACCATTTAAATTACAATCTGGTAATTCACAAATATCTTCTAAACCATTGTTGTTACAATCTTCCGCCAAATCATCGCAAGAACCTTGCATGATGACACTTGCTCCTCGCTCTTCCCAGTTTACATTCGCAGATACAAGATCATATTCGCCATCATTGTTTACATCAGCGATTTTAATTTCTGCAGGACCTGCTGTCATAGTTACTGCCTGAGAAGTCGGAAACATTCCTTGCCCATCATTTGTGAATATCAGTTGTTGACCAGAACTTACATGCGAGACTACTAAGTCGATAGCACCGTCATGATTCATGTCAGCAGCATCAATAGAGTGAGGTGTAGCATTCGTATCTAACGTTTCAACAAGCGTAAAATTCGCTTTCCCATCATTATGAAAAATCCACAGATGGTCTTCGCCCTTGTCAACAGCAGCAATGTCTACCGTACCGTCCTTATCCAAATCCTCTAATACAAGATATCGAGGATGACCACTGAGTTCAATCGATATTTCATCCGCCCATTGCCTTTTGCCAAGTCCAAGGACGACTGAAAGAGAACTTGACCAATAATTTGCTATTACCGCATCTTTTATTCCATCTCCATTAAGATCCGCCGAGGCACCACCACGAGGCTGTTTACCAATCACCGAAGATGGGCCGAACACGAACGTTCCGTCTCCATTATTCAAAAGCGGTGTGAACTGTGCGGGTGATTGGCTTGGAACATCCGCAGAGCCATCCCAATTTGTGATGAGAATATCAAGATGCCCGTCACCATCGATATCATCAACCCAAGAAAAAGCTGGCGTTTCTATTTCATATTGCCCAGCAATAGTAAACGCACCATTCCCGTCATTGAGCAGTACTGTTTCTGTCATACCAATATAGTCAGGTGTACAAAGATCAATGTCTCCATCACCATCAAAGTCGCCACCATGTACGTATCTTGGTACTTCACCTGTAGAAAAATTTATTCGTGTCGTAAATATTCCAATTCCATTGTTGTACAAAACTGAGACATCACTCGAACCACGGTTGGAAATTGCCAAATCAACATCACCATCACCGTCCAAATCACCAGAAAATATTCCCGTTGAATTAGAGCCCGTTTGATATTGCCTGAGCGTCTCAAAAGTGACACTTGCAAAACTATAAGTGCATAGCATAAGAACAAGGCAAACTTGTTTGGTCAAGAGATTCATATATGACCAGTATGTCCTATTTGATAAAAAACGCAAGATATAAGTTGTTATTTAATCTCCGATTAACAACTCGAATCACAACGACATTCAGAAAGTCCGGTAAAGACGGCTATTGCTGCTCCAACTGCATCTGTAAAGACAGAAAACCTTCCGATTCCTGGAATGTCTGATGGTTCAAAGAGCACTGTTGCTCCAAGTTCAACTGCTTTTGCAGTGGTTTCATCAACACTAGCGACGCTAATGTAACCAAGCCAAGCTGGTTGTCCTTCCCATTGCATTTTCATCATACCACCAGCCCAAAGTTCTCCGTTCATAAACACTGTGTACGGTTCTTCGCTAGTGTGACTTGCTTCAGCACTCCAACCAAATAGTTCGGTGTAAAAAGCACTTGCTGCGTCCATATCATTAGTTAGTAATTCGTTCCAACAAAAT
>CAZABE010000136.1:0-16595 GCA_964483425.1 uncultured Isosphaeraceae bacterium
TCGCATTCAACTCCCCATGATCCGATGACTGCTAGAACGTCTGCAACGTCTACACAGCAATCACCGTTTGGAAGGGGAGCAATGTCACCAGTTGGTCGGAAAGTGCCATCGCCGCAAACGCCCCATGAGCCAATGATTGCCAATACGTCAGACACAGCAACAATTCCGTCACCGTCGACATCTGCAGCACACTCTTCAAGCGCCTCGTCACAAGGATCAGGAAGTTGTGCTTCGTGTACTTCTACTGCTTCAAGGATATGCATATTTGGAAACCCAAGAGCCGATGGGTTTACCCATGAACCAATTCCACAATCTCCGTTAGTTGTTTTTAGCCAAGATGGTGAAAGTTCCCCTCCATCATTACTGCCAATTTCATGAGTTCCAGGATAGGATTCTGGAATGACGATTTCAACAAAAATGAGAGAGTCAGGGTCAAGTTGGAATGGGGTTACTGCATCAGCTGTCTGAACAACTGGTGTTTCAGTTGCAGGAATCGGGTGTTGGATTGAACCAAGAGGCCATAAATCAGAACCGTCTGGAGTTGGTCCTGCAGTGCCATCAAGGTCAATGTACACATTGACGGTTGCGGTTCCAGAGACTGAATTTTGAGCCATGGCAAAATGAATACATGTTAATTCGAGTGCCATTCCTGCAGTAGAACCTTGTGATAAATCATAACTACGTCCATAACTGTGTTCAGGTGTTCCACTACTACCAAAGCAATTTACAGAGTTGCCAGTTGAGATTGTTACCATGTCTAAATTTTCAGAGACAAGAGTGTCCGCAATATCGCAGAGAACAAATCCACCTCCACGATGTGCTTCACCGGATGGTTGACTTCCAAGACGCATTGATGTTCTTTTTGTCTTTGAAATTCTATCTATTGTTGAAGCTTCTGAAAACATCGAAAATGATGCCAATAGTGAAGCAACGATTGACGTACAAATCGTTTGACGTAGTGATAACATGAATGGGCTCCTTTTGTCTTTCTCTCTACTAGCACGCTTTGTTTGCGTACACTTATATACTTATATATATAGTAGAGTCAAATCCTTAGGATGCAACGTGAAATACCCAAAGAATTGCCTAATCTAGCACTTTATCCCATGCTAAAGTACCCTAGTTACCACTTTGCCGAAGTGGCGGAATTGGCAGACGCGCCGGATTCAAAATCCGGTTCCCGTTAAGGGAGTATGGGTTCGAGTCCCATCTTCGGTATTTTATTCAACCCTAAGGTCTAGATCCATTTAGGCACAGTTTATTAACCGCGGGTTAATTAATAGGCGATAATATGCGCGAATGAAGTTAGCAGTGATTATTCCAGCAGCGGGGGGAAGTACTCGTTTCGGCTCAAAGGATAAATTAGATGAGGATTTGGGAGGTCGTCCTCTTTTACTTCGAACAGTTGAATTCTTTACAAAACGAGAGGACGTTTCTGAGATTGTAGTTGCCGGTTCTGCTAAAGATCACGAAGGATTTAAAGATCGATTTGGCGCTGCTCTTTCGTTCCACGGTGTAAAGATTGTCAAAGGCGGTGCTACTCGAACTCAATCTGTTGCTAAGGCATTGGACGTAATCTCGGATGATATTACTCACGTTGCAATCCACGATTCGGCAAGACCTGCAATTACAAACAATTTGTTTGATAGAGTTTTGCTTGCAAGCAAAAACTTTGCTGCCGTTGCTGCAGCTTTGCCCATTAGTGGGACTATTAAACGAGTTTGTTCAACTCCCTCAACAGTTGCTGACGAAGATGCACTTGTTGACTCTATTCTTGGAACTTCATCGCAAGTTACTATTGATGCGTTTCAAATTAGTGAGACCGTTGACAGAACAGAATTATGGGAAATGCAAACACCACAGTGTTTTGAGTTATCACTCTTAAAGCGTGCGTACAAACAAGACAACCTAAATTCTTTTACTGACGATGCTCAAGTTGTGGAGAATTTAGGTGAACCGGTTTATGTAATAAAGGGCGATAGCCGAAATATCAAAGTGACAACTCCTTCCGACATTCACCTAGCAAAATCAATTCTAGGCGTGAAAGGCGCACCAGAACGTCCCGCCCATAAGCGGTTCTAAACATAAACGCATGGACCAAATATCTGTTACTGTCGTTTTACCGACATTTGAAGAAAGTGCATCTTTACCATCCCTAATCGAAAATATGGGAAATGTACGTAGTCAGAAATTAAACTTATTGAAGTTAATTATTGTAGATGATAATTCTAATGACGGAACGGATTCGCTAATCAAAAAATTGAATCTAGATTGGGTTACTCTAATCGTTCGTAAGAATGAACGTGGTTTAAGCAGCGCTGTCATCCGCGGATTAGAAGAATCGAGTTCAAAATATTGCGTTGTGATGGACGCCGACGGCTCGCATCCTGCTGAAGCAATACCAGCAATGGTTGGTGCTATTCAAGATGGTGCGGACTTTGCTGTCGGATCACGATATATCAAAGGTGGAACAACAGAAGATGGATGGGGTGTTCTTCGTTGGCTTAATTCAAAGATAGCGACAATAATGGCGAGACCGTTTACAAAAGTGATCGACCCAATGAGCGGTTTTCTAGCTTTTCGTAAGAGTACTTTTGATAATGCGACGGACTTGAATCCTATTGGTTACAAGATTGGTCTTGAATTAATAGTAAAGTGCGGTTGCACGAAGGTCACTGAAGTCCCTATTCATTTTTCTACTAGACAGTTAGGACAATCGAAATTGACAATTGGTGTTCAGTTTGAATATTTGCAACACGTTATTCGTCTACTGAGATTTACCCATCCCAAATTGGTAAGTTTCTTCACATTCGCTACGGTAGGACTAACAGGAGCAGTCGTTTATCTTGCTGCTTTGAATCTAATTACTCCTTTATTTGATACGCGTTGGCACGGAATAGCTCTTTGCGTCTGGATTGCTATGACATGGAACTTCCTCTGGGACAGAAAATACGCTTTTTGGTATTCCAGAAAAAATATCTTTGCTCAGTATCTTGGATTTGTAGCAGTTTGTTCCGTTGGAGTTCTTGCTAATTTCTACATTACGAATACTCTTGCAGAGTCAAACGCAATTACTTATTCCGGTTTGATTGGCGTCATACTTGGATCTTGTATTGGCATTGCTTTCAATTTCATCTTCACAAGAATATTTGTTTTTAAGTGAAACAATCCAGCGGGTCGTTTTTTCGTCTGCTGGTGCGACAGTCACAGAGTGAACCGAGTGAGTTCTCTTCCTGTAAAACTACTTTTGTTAGAAGCAATTTGTTTCGGCGTTCCAGTTGCAACAACGCAACCTCCGGACTCGCCGCCTTCTGGACCTAGATCAATAATCCAATCCACACATTTTATTACATCCAAATTGTGCTCAATAACAACAACTGAATTGCCGATGCTCACAAGGCGTTGAATAACCTCTATCAGTTTTTCGATGTCTGCAAAGTGTAGGCCTGTAGTCGGTTCATCTAGGATATAAAGGGTATGGTTATTAGTTTTTAATCCTAGTTCGCTTGCAAGTTTGACTCTTTGAGCTTCTCCACCAGAGAGAGTCGTTGAAGGTTGTCCAAGCGATAAGTAACCAAGACCAACATCGATTAAACATTGAAGCATACGGGCGATCTTAGTATGGTTAGCAAAAATTGTTAAAGCATCCTCAATTGTAGAATTCAAAATATCGCTAATGGTGTAACCACGCCATTTGATTTCTAGAGTTTCGCTGTTGTACCTTGTGCCATCACATTCTTCGCAAGTGACAAAAGCATCAGGTAGAAAATGCATTTCAATTCGTTTAACACCTTGTCCTTGGCATGATTCACACCTCCCACCTTTAACGTTAAAACTAAAACGCCCTTGCTTGTAACCACGAATCTTTGATTCTCTGGTTTGAGAAAATAAGGAGCGAATTCCATCAAATATACCTGTATAAGTTGCGGGGTTAGATCGAGGAGTTCTTCCTATTGGAGATTGATTCACTTCAATGAGACGATCGATCTTGGACGTATTACTAATTGACTCGCAAAGTCCAGCAGGAATTTTTTTCTTTTGCAATTGGCTCTTGACCCCTTCTAATAGAACCTCATTTACAAGAGAGGACTTACCGCTCCCTGAAACCCCTGTAACGCAAACCAAAACACCTAATGGAATCTCTACTGAGATTTCTTTAAGGTTATTTTTGCAAGCATGATGTAACTCGATTGATTCGGTAAACTCGCGAAGTTCTTTTGGGGTTTGAATAACTAATTTTTTTGAGAGGTATTTGCCTGTTATTGAGCGCCTACTACTCTGAAGATTCTTGACTGTGCCTTGTGCGATTATTTCTCCACCGTGTATGCCAGCAAAAGGACCAACGTCAATGAGATGGTCAGCATTTCTTATAAGTTCCTCATCATGTTCAACGATAAGTACTGTGTTGCCGATATCTGTTAGATGTCTTAGAGTTGAAAGTAATCTTTTTGTGTCTCTAGCGTGTAAACCAATTGTTGGTTCATCAAGAACGTAACAAACTCCAACGAGTCCGGAGCCCACTTGAGTTGCAAGTCGAATACGTTGCGCTTCTCCCCCTGAGAGGGAACCACTTGTACGATTAAGTGAAAGGTAGTCAAGTCCAACAGAAACCAAAAATGTAAGACGGTTGTGTATTTCTCTAATTACTGGTTCTGCAATCTTTGCTATTTCTGATTCAAGTTTTAAGTGTTGTATTCTTTGATGTAGATATCCAATAGTCATTGATGTCAAATCAGAAATGGAATGACTCCCTTTATCAGAACTAATATAAACAGAGCGCGCTTCAACCCTGATCCGTTCACCAGAACACTCAGGGCATATTTGCTTCGTCATATAGCCCATTAACCAACTTCGTACATTGTCCGAGTCGGTAATTTTGAAACGTTTTTCTAAAACTGGAATAACACCTGAAAACCTAGTACGTGTACCTTTTTTAGATCCACCATAAAGGAGTAATTTTTTGTTTGCTTTCGACAGACAAGAATAAGGAGTAGTTTTCTCCACATTTACCATTTCACAGAATTTGCGTAATTGCCTTCCGTACTTTCTTCGTACTGCTGGACCTGCTTTATGCCATGGTGCAACAGCACCTTTAGTAATTGGCAAACTTTCATCAGGGACTATCTGCCTAGGATCAAATTCGTGTACTTTTCCAAGCCCATCGCACCGTTTACAGGCACCAAAATGTGAGTTAAATGAGAATAAACGTGGTTCTAATTCCGAGATGCTGCATTGAGGGTGGTCTGGGCATGCAAAATTTTCGCTATACCTCTGTTCCACCCAATCCCCATCTTGTTCAGTTAAAACAACAATTGAGCCAGAACTCAATTTTGAAGTAATTTCGACTGAGTCAGCAATTCTCTCTCTAAGTTCTGGACCAGTCACTAGACGGTCAACTACCGCTTCGATGGTATGCATTTCATAGCGCCCAAGATTAAGTGGGTTCTCGCTTTCTTCTATTAAAACCTCGCGCAGATCGACTATCTCACCGTTTACTCTTGCTCTTACGAATCCCTGACTTCGCAAGTCCTCAAGGACGTCTCGATGGTAGCCCTTTTTGCCAACAACTATTGGAGCGCAAATAAGCAACTTAGTACCTTCAGAAATTTCTGTTATGGCATTTACAATCTGGGTTATTGTTGTGGATTCAATGACCTTCCCACATGTCTTTCCTTTTATGTTTAGGTGCCAACAGTGCGGAGTTCCGCACCTTGCCATTAACAAACGAAGGTAGTCATAAATTTCAGTTGTTGTTGCCACAGTAGACCGAGGATTGTGGCTTGCTGATCTTTGTGCAATTGCTATTGTGGGTGGAAGACCTTCAATTGATTCAACATCTGGCTTATTCATTTGAGTTAGAAATTGCCGAGCGTACGAACTCAGTGATTCCATATATTTGCGTTGACCCTCTGCAAAAATTGTCTCAAACGCTAGTGAACTTTTACCAGAACCAGAAACCCCAGTAATGACAACGAGATTATCTCTTGGGATAGATACATCTATATTTTTAAGATTATGTTCGTTCGCTCCTGAGATTTGAATAGATTTCAGAACCTTGGACATAAATTACATAACTTCTTTTCTTTGGAATAGGACGATCCCAATTGCTGTATAAGCAATTATGTAAATGCCACCATATAGGGAAGTCCTAATTAGATACCTATTGGGTATTACGTTTTCTTGAGTCAATGCATCAACTAGCCAAAGAACTTGGAAATTTGGAACCACTGCACTCCCAAAGTTGTAAGCCATCCATGCGGGATATTCCCAACCATTTGAGAAAGAGGTTAGTGAAACACCCTCAGAAATTTGTAACTGCTCAGTAACAACTTTCTCGATGTCCCCATTTGTCTTTTGCATAATCCGAATTTCTTCTACGCGCTCAGCAGATCCTGAGATGGCTGCTCGGTCCAGCCAAAGTTGCTCTATGTTGTGAATAGGTCTACTAAACCAAGCATCGGACATCATTCCAAGAAAGAAAATCAAGAGTGTTGCGATTAGAGTTCCAAGTTGGCGAAGCCGCGTTGAAAGAGCAGTTGCAATGCTTCCAAGAATGAGGACAGAGATGACAATTGAGAAAATGGCTTTCCAAATATCTGGTTTAAAAGTTGCCCATATAGGTTGTGGAGAAAAGTCGGGCTTAAAATTCAGAACTAAAATATAGGTAATGAATAGAAGCGGAGTGGCAACACAAATCCACGTACTGGAAAAAACAAATCCATAAAAATAGTTGCACCAAATGGCAACAACAGTGCTAATAAGAAAACACAAGAAACCAAATACAAGTACAGGCAAATGTATTGGAACTCGAACTGTTTGAAAGACCTCTTGTTGTTCAACTAATAGAAAAACTAGAGCAACATTAAAAGTCGCAAGAGCAATAGCAATAGCAGCGCCAAGGTATTTACCAATTACAAACTGCGGTCTCCCTACTGGTTTTGAAACAACAGTTAATGTGGTTTTGTTTCTGATTTCTTGACCCAAAACTGTGCTTGCAACAAAGACCGCTAGAAGCATCCCAATCATAAAGACCGTCGCGAGGCCAATATCTAAAAGCATCCGTTGGTCATTCTCCATCGTAAATGCCGACAGTGGGCTCGACAAGATAAGTAGAAGGGTGGCTGCGAGCACTAGAATAAGTACTATTGGCTGCCTGATACTCTCAAAAAAGGCGTTTCTAGCTATCGTGAAAATCTGCGTAAACATGGATTTAAGGGGTAGAAGTGGGCAGGGTATGGGAAATCATGATAATCTGCCGAACCTTGAACGAACGAATTTCAGTAATGGTTCGTAAAGAAATAAAAATCTTTGTATTTGCTCACTCTCGCATTAATCCCCACTTCACTACCTCCCTCTATATAAAACGACGTTATTAGATGAGAATCGATCACCATACCTATCAACGAGCAACATCAACAGCTCTAACTGGGCTGTTGCTTCAGTTTGTAGTAGCTGCAACCCTTCTTGTTTTCGGGCTTACTGTTGGGTCGACAGCATTTATCTTTGCATCGTTGTACGTTTGGATTGGGTGCTTAGTTTGGCTAGGGCTAGTCATTCTTTTCTATCAAGAAAAGATGATTTTGCTGGAAGAATTAGAAGAGAGTGAACTCCTAGATGAAGCGGCTACCTCCATGTTTAATGCGGAGGAAAAACTAACAAGACCAGAAGCTAGAAGATTGCAACTAATTCACAAATGGATTATGCCATTTCTGAGCATTTTGACTGCTGTTATGCTCATTGTAATTGGTGTTGTAATGCTTAGATTTCTTGGACGACTAGACCATCAAGATGATTTAATGCAAACCTTTTTAAGCCAGACGCCACATATTGGTTGGGCGCTTGCGGTATCAATGGGATTTGCACTAGTAAGTTTTATCTACTCTAGATTTGTTGCTGGTATGGGCAAAGTTCCTGCATGGACGAATCTACGGGGTGGGTCAGCTTGTATGGTTGGTAACACCATCATCTTATTGGCACTTTCTATAGGGTTGCTTTTTAGATTCTTTGAGAACGATCAGGTCTTGATTGGTGTTTGCTGGGGTATTCCAATTTTCTTATTTGCAGTAGCTGCAGAAATAGTAATAAATATTATTCTTAATCTGTATAGACCGAGATTACATGGAGAATCACCAAGGCCTGCATTTGATTCTAAGTCACTAAGTTTGTTTGCTTCCCCTGACTCTATCGTAAGATCTATAAATGAAGCGGTCAATTATCAATTTGGTTTTGATATTACGAGTTCTTGGGGATATCAACTATTTCTTCGTTCCGCAACTTGGCTTCTTGTCCTTGGGCTAGTAGTTCTTCTTGGCATGAGCACTATGGTTGTAGTAGAACCGACTCAACAGGCAGTACGGCTAAGACAGGGAGCCCTTATAGAAGATGTTTATAACCCAGGTGTGCTTTTCAAATTGCCATGGCCGATTGAATCAGCAAAGATTTTTGATGTAACAACTATTCGTGAATTGCCACTCACGTTTACTTGGAAAAATGAAAGAAAAGTAATTTTATGGACAGATGATTACAACAAACATGCAGTAGTAAAACCAAAACCATTTATAGTCAACCAGTTTATACATGAAAATAAATCGGAAACAGGGGATGTTCTTTCTCTAGTTGATGTTAGAGCAATTTTAAATTATCGAATCGATAAAAACGGCTTGCTTGATTGGATACGCTTTGGATCAGATGAGGTTGATCGTAGAACCAGATTGACACAACGTGAACTTGCTTTGCACTCTATTTCTCAAAATGCCATAACAGTTATGATGCAGGATCTCTCACTTGATGAAATAATCGGAGCAGATAGAGGTCAACTTTCATCTGAACTCACACAGAAGTTACAGTCAACACTTGACAAACATAATAGCGGCGTTCACGTTCTCTCAGTCGATCTCCCTCTAGTAGCCCCAACGAGTGATGCTGCACAAAGTTTTGAGGAGTTGTCAGTAGCGATTCAAGGTGAGGAGAGATTAATTACTGCCGCTAGGGGGCATGCACAAAATGTGCTTACTAGAATAGCTGGTGATCCTAATTACATTGATTCAATCGTAAAGTCAGTTGCTAAATACAACCAAAGTAGAAATGTATGGGATGAACTCAGACGGGGTGCTAATACATCACAGAAAGATATAAAAGAGGCCGCTCACAAAATGCAATTAGAAGAAGCAACTGCAGTCGAGTTTATTAATGCTGGAAATGGAACAGCTGCAGCTAAAATCAGAGACGCAAGAGTAGAAAAGTGGACAACGCTAATGGAGACATGGGCTCGAGCTAGCCGAGTTGCAAGTCAAGTAGAAGCATACAAAGCAGCGCCAAACCTTTATATGCAGAGAATGTATATGTCTGTTTTAGCTAGAAAGATGCCAGAAATTAAAAAATACATCATCGGAATTGAGCCAGAACGTTTAAATATTGATTTCGAATTAAAGAGCATTAACCCATTACTAAACTTTGCTGACGCGCTCGAAAGTGATGACGAAGGAAACTAAAGCATGAAACGCCCATTTGTAATCATTGTTGGAGTAGTACTACTCCTAATTCTCTTACTTTTCAGCATGACCTTTACAGTCAGTTTTCACGAAGTAGGTATAAGAAGCCGATTTGGTCAGACAAGTGATAAGAGTATCATTAGGGATGCTGGTTTACATTTTCGATTGCCTTTCTTTGCCGAGTCCGTAACTCTACTGGATACTCGGATGCGCATTCATCAATCACCGATGTCCCTATTTCAGACCTCTGATGGACAACAAGTTGTGGTTAAGGCATTTCTCCTCTGGGAAATTGAGACCAAAGATAATTCACCACTAGATTTCTATAGGGCTTACGGCACCGAAGAGGAAGCATCAAGCACAATCGGCGAACAATTTAGAGATGCTATTTCAACATTAAGTGCTTTCTCTTTTGAGCAATTAACAGGAAAGAATAACCAACTAGAACTTGCAGAGAAAACAATTTTAGCCAAACTAACTACCATGAAGGAAACAGGTATTAATCCTGTCTCTGTTGGAATTAGTCGTCTATTACTCCCACCAAAAACAACTACAGCAGTTCTCAAAAGAATGCAGGCAAGTCGTGACACATTAGCAGAACAAAGAAGAGCAAAGGGGATGGCTGATGCCGAAGCGATTCGTGCTGAAGCAAAAGCAAAGCACGATAAAATTATGGCATTTGCATCTCAATATGCTGAAGAAATTAGAGCTGAAGGTGAAACACAAGCAGCTGAATATTTAGAACAGATGGGTGAAGACGAAGAATTAGCAATATTTCTCTCATGGTTAGATGCGGTCGAGGCCTCTCTTTCTGAGAATGCTACCCTAGTTTTAGATGCTGATGTAGCACCATGGCATCTAATGAATCTTGATACAGATACAAGCGGATCCAATATCCCAATGCCAAAAGCAGGCGGGACAAAATGAATAAAGCAGACAGCCAAGATAAAGAACCGCGAAGGCATGCTTCCGCTAAATTTGAATTGCAAAATCAATCCGAGTCGACTTTTAATTTGCAAGAAGCGATGGATACTGCACATCGTTCTTTGTCTTCTTCTTTGCAATTAAGTTTTCGTGCTCTACAAGCCGTAATGATTGTTCTTGTTGTGCTGTATCTTCTCTCAGGATTAAAAACAGTAGAAGATGCTCAGACAGGAGTATCGACTTTATTTGGTTCGATTACCAGCGAAGATGGCTTATCTCCCGGCTTACAAACTAATTGGCCGCCTCCTATCGGTGGATACGTTGTGTTCGAAGCCCAAAACAGAAAAGCCGATATTGGTTCTGTTTTCAAACCGAGAATAGATGCTCGGTTGAATCAACAACAACGCATTTCAAAAGCAAGCGCGAGTGATGGTCTTGTTCCTGGTCGCGATGGTTCTTTGATAACAGCTGACGGTGATCTAGCACATATAGAAGTTCAAGCTGAATGGGAAATTGTAGATCCAATTCGATACGCTACAACTTGTCAAGATACAACAGGAAGCGAGTTTGTCGATTTAGCACTTGAAAGAGCAACGGTTCAAGTTGTTAGCACTGAGAATTTAGAAGAACTACTTGATATGCCACTAGAAGAATTAAGGCATTTATTAAGGAATGAAGCACAGCAAACATTGACTTCACTACTGTGCGGAATTCGTATTGCAGATGTAATAATCCCAAGTGAACCAGAACCACCGTTCTATATTCAAAAGTCATACGATGCTTTTGACAGCGCTAAGATTAATGCAGAAACATTAGTTGAACAAGCAACCGCTGAATCACACGAAATGCTTATCGAAGCAATTGGAAGTAGTTATGAAGAATTTCTAGGTCTAATAGACAAGTACGAAGCAGCTGTCGAAAAGGGAAACAAGTCAAATGTTTCGAGAAGATTAGAGGATATCGAAATCTTCTTGCAGTCAAGTGAAACTTCAGGCAAAGTTGCTAATAAACTTGCTGTTGCAAAAAGTTATCGTTCTGCTATTGAACTAACTCTGGGTCAAGATGCTAAACGGTTTATGAGTCTCCTTCCAAGATATAGAGAACATCCCGAACTCGTTATACAAAATAAATGGCTAGAAATGTATGCCCGTGTATTAGAACAACCTGACCTTGAGACAATTTTTGTTCCAGAATTTATTGAGACTGTAAAACTTGCACTTTCAGGTTCCGATGAAATTGCTCAGCTTCGTCACAGAAATCTCTTAAAGAAAAAAGAAATGAAAGCACTTACGGAAGGAATGGATTTGTTAAACCCTTGGATTCTAAGAGCAAGAGACATGGATTTAAGTGGCCCGTCCCGAGAACTTTCTATTCAAGGCGGTACTGTTAAGGGAAGAGAATAAACAAGTTACTACAATGGCAACGCAATCTAACCAAACTAATTCCATCGTAGATGCTGTTGGACTCACAAAAATTTTTCGTGACTTTTGGATGAGAGCAAAAGCAAAAGCAGTCGACGGTATTACTTTTAACATACAAAAAGGGGAACTATTTGGTTTGCTAGGACCTAACGGGTCTGGAAAAAGTACCACTATTAAATTAATTCTAGGACTTCTAAACAAAACTCAGGGTCGGCTCTCAGTATTTGGAAAAGACCCACACGATGTTATGGTCAAGAAGTACATCGGTTTTTTGCCCGAGGAATCGTACCTTTACCCATATTTGAACTCAATTGAGACTTTGGATTACTACGGTCGTTTATATGGAATTGACAGAAAAACAAGAAAGCGGAGATCTGAAGAATTACTTGAAATGGTTGGACTCTCACAAGTAGCACATCGACACGTGGGTGAATTTTCCAAAGGAATGATGCGAAGAATCGGTCTTGCTCAAGCGCTTATCAATGATCCAGAATTTTTAATATTAGATGAACCAACAAGTGGTTTAGATCCAATTGGAACGAGGCAAGTTAAAGATTTACTAATTGAATTTAAGAAACGAGGCAAAACAATCTTGCTAAGTTCACACCTTCTTTCTGATGTCGAAGATGTTTGCGACAGGATGACAATTTTATATGGTGGTAAAATTCATGCAGAGGGCACTGCTGATCAGTTGCTCCTTGACACTGAACGTACCGTCTTGAGGATCCCAAGAATCCGCAATGATTCAACAATTCAACAAATAGAAAAGATATTGGAAACCCAAGAGGGGACTTCTATTGATTCAGTAGAGCAGCCAAGGCAAACACTTGAGGCCTTCTTTATTGACATTGTAGATAAAGCACTTGCTGCAAAATTCGAAACTAGTGGTGCAAAAGGTGGCTCTACCGCTCCTTTCCTTTTAGGTGATGATACAGGTGAAGCCGTAATTGACAAATTAGTTGACGCTAGCGAACAGAAACTTGTTACCGAAAAATCCGAAGCAACTGAAGAAATAAAATCCGATGAACCCATAATTCTTGACGAATTGCTACAAAAAAAGGATGACTCGAAACTTGCTTTCGAAAAACCTAAAATTGAAACAGATAAAGAAGTTGATGACGAAATCATTGACTCCTTACTTTCAAAAGATAGTGATCAACAGGAACCTCAGTGAAGTATATCCAACATATACATCAAAAATTAACTTTATGGCAGAGCAAATTTTGGTCAAAAATTATCCTAACTGCTATCTTTATGGGACTCGTACTCGCAGTACTTATACCGTCGCAGATAGCAGTTAGTTCACTACACTCAAATCGTAATGCACTCTACAGCGTGCTAAACGGTCCGGAACAGCGGCTCGCAGCACAACAATTAGAAGAGACTGGTTTTATCCAAATAAATGGTGTTCCGTTTGGCGATGAGCGACTCAAGGGTTTTCGCGTCTTAGGAGAAGACGGGGAAGTTATTGATCCAGCAAGCCTAACGTCCTTGGTACTTCAGAGCCATATCCCAAGATGGGTACCTTCGTGGTTATTGATATCTCCAACTCTAATATGGGTTTTAGCTCTGATTGCAATTGCTTGGTTTGGGATCTCTATTTGGCTTGAGCTCTTCGCTCCCCTTGCATATGCTTTGTTGTTAGGAGTTGGAGGTTGGTACTTTTTTATATGGCTAGGTCTCCCAAAAATATCACTTGCTATTGCTGGGATGTGCATTTTGGGTTTTAGTTATAACCTCCTAATTAAGCTTTTGTTACTACTATTCCAATCGCCTAAGCAAGTCCCTACTGTTGCAAGAGGTGTACTCTTCGAATCAACTCGAACTCGAATATCAATTACTTTTCTTGCAATATTGCTAGTTGTTTTGCCGCTCATTCCAATTATGCTTGATCCTGCTTCACCTCTTCGGCATCGAATGCAAACATTACTAAGTAGATCTTTGGGAGCTACCTTTGGTATTGCAGCATTCTTAACAGTTTTTCTTTGTTGTGCTACAGTTGCATTTGAAATAAGAGACCGCCAAATATGGCAAGTACTTACAAAACCAGTAAGTAGATTTGGCTATCTATTTGGTAAATGGATTGGCGTGCTTGCAATCAACCTTTCAATCTTAGTCGTAGCGAGCGCGTCAGTTTTTATGTACGTTCAATATCTGCGAACCGCTCCAGTTGCACAAGGAATTCAAGGTGAACTCGACCGTATCGCAGTAGAAGAAGAAATTCTAACCGCAAGGATCGCCTCGGAGCCGATTTATGAGACCCTATCGGAGGAACAACTTGCAACTAGAGTCGAACAGATTATTGAAGAAGACCCAGAACTGCGAGACGTTGAAAACATTCAAGTGCAATTGCGCATTAAATTGCGTGATGAATTGCATGAGCAATTCTTAGCTTATCAACGTTCAATTCCTCCTAGGGTTAACGAGCAGGTATTCTCACAGACTTATACGTTCACTGGCTTAGAGCATGCCAAAGTGACCGGAACTCCACTTGCATTTAGGTATCGTTTCCACATTGGCGAATCAGATGAACAAAGGACATTTGAAGCGGGTTTTGTTTACAACGAAGATCCGACAACTAGACATGTTATTAGTTATGTTCCTACTATGACTCATGTAACTATGATTCCCGCTTACCTTATCAATGAAAATGGCGAATTGAAGATTACAATTTACAATCTTTTCCAAGAGCCAGGTCCAAATGAGCGCTACGAAAAAGGCACACTAAGTTTTGATAAAGGGGGTGTAGAACTTCTTTATAGAGTTGGTGACTTTGAAGGTAATTATTTCAGAGCAATGCTCTTGCTCTTCATAAAACTAGGTTTTCTTACAGCGCTTGCGCTGGCTTCTTCAACTTTTTTGAGTTTTCCTGTAGCTTGCACCGTTACGCTAACTGTGTTCGCTTGTGCAACACTTGCGCCATATCTTTCAACTGCTTTACAAGCGTACGTACCACCAGAAACCGCTAAGGTTGATTTCTCGAGCATTGAACAAGTCATCAAATGGTCGTTCGAAAATATCGTAAGAGCAATTGCTACGTCTATTGTTTACCTTCTAGATGGCTTCGGAGAACAAAGACCCACTGATCAATTAGTAAATGGTTTACTTGTTTCTTGGGGTACGGTTCTAAGAGGACTAATCACAATTGGTCTAGTGTGGTCAGGAACTACACTGCTTTTAGGAAGTTATATCTTAAAAAAACGACAACTTGCAATTTATAGTGGTAAAGGATAATCGGATATATATAGATGGGCAAAGATAGATTAGTTCAAGCCGTTTCTACATTTGTAGCCGCAGCATCTTTAGGTGTTGGGGGTGTTTTGTTGCCATCAATCTTAGATGAGGCAGAAAAGAACACGCTTAGGTATACCAATAATGTAGTCGAAGGAGTACCTGACTGGGTCAATACTATTGGGATGTCAATAGGCGCTCTGCGTGGATTACTCGTAGATTATCTTTGGATCAAAATACAACAGATGCAAAGAGATGGGTTATTTTTTGAGGTGATGGCTGATGCTGAGTTGATAACGAAACTCCAACCAAGGTTTCCACAGGTATGGGTATTCCATGCTCATAACATGGCATACAACGTTTCAGTTGCAACACATACGATCGAAGAAAGATGGGAATGGGTTAACGAAGGGATGCGTTTGTTGCGGGAAAAAGGATTGCGAGCAAACCCCGACGACATGATATTACATAAAGAACTTGCATTCTTCTTTATGCATAAAATTGATGGCAATTCCGACGACGCTCATCTTTATTACAAGAGAAAAATGGCAGAGCGGTGGCACCATCTACTTGGTGAACCACCAATTGATTGGGCTGACAGAGTTGGTTGGATTAAAGAAATTGCAAAAGCGCCTAGAACTATTCAGGACGCAATTACTAAGGAGCCAATCATTCAAGAATTACTTGATGCGATTGAGTTGAATTCTATTGACTATTTAAATGAAAAAGAAATGGTTGCACCTGAAACCTTACTAGCACAAATTTCTCAATTAGACACCATACAAAAGCACTCACTTGTAGCGAGAGAGGTTGGTCTAGCTGATTCACTACGCAATCAATCCCCTTATTTCAATCAATTAGAACAACTTTATAAAAACGAGAATTATTCAGAGGCATGGAAGGTGCTACTTGCAACATATAGAAATCAAGTAATTAAAGATCATTACAATATGGATCCTCAATTAATGTATGAATATTCTCGTGACTGTGGACCTTTGGACTGGCGCCACCCACAAACACATGCTTTTTATTGGGCAAGACGTGGAGCCGAAAAGGGTAAGGGGCGCTTAAAAGCTGAGGACATTTACAAAATTTTGAATACAGACAGAATTCAGTTACAAGCTCTGCAAGCTCTTGCAAGAACTGGAAGAATTACATTCGATCCATTTTCTAAGGAGGTTCCAGGTCAATTTCCTGATCCTAGGTTCATCGATGCTGTTATCGGAGATGAGGTAAGAGAAGGTCTTTGGAATGAACTCTACAAGAAACATTACTTCGTACGTGGCGCTGGTAGTGACACTTTTACAACCTTTATGAGAAATTTTCTTGGATTTGCCGTTCGCGAACAATACCGACAAGGCGAACTAGAAAGAGCTCAAGCACTCCTAGATAAACTAGATGCTTATTTTGGAACAGGTGCTACTCCTCCAAACAGCATATACAAGGTTCCCCTAGATGTCTGGGTTAAAGACCAAACTAAGGGTGAATATGAGCGTCTTCCTGCAGTAGCGATTAGCGACGTTTCAGC
>CAZABE010000137.1:0-4397 GCA_964483425.1 uncultured Isosphaeraceae bacterium
ATGAATAGCGGGATGGCAATTGTCTCACAACGCATGTCTTTTAAAGAATTACAAGATGCAGTTTATCGATTTGGATTTGGACAACCAACTCGTGTTGGTCTTGGCGGTGAAACAAGGGGTATAGTTACCCCGCCTTCTAACTGGAAAAATTATACTCAAACATCCGTTTCTATGGGTCATGAAATCGCTGTTACCCCTTTACAAATGGTGCAGGGCTTTTGCGCGTTTGCAAGGGATGGCACAGTCCCACAATTACAACTTAATATTTCAACGACCGAAGATGTGATGTTTGTACGAGAAGCGATTAGCCCAGAAATCGCCGCCTTAACAAGGCAAATTATGGGAAAAGTTATGACGGAAGGAACAGGACGAAAATCAAAGAGCGAACAATATACGCTCTTTGGCAAATCGGGTACTGCTCAATTGCCAAGCGCTGATGGCACTGGTTACTTCCAAGATCGTTACATTGCAAGTTTTATTGCTGGTGCACCAATCGATAACCCTAAACTTGTTGTCCTTTGTGTTATTGACGATCCCGATAAGACAATCGGGCATTATGGTGGAACAATTGCAGGTCCTGTAGTGCGTGACGTCATCGAAAACTCGCTAAATTATCTTGGTGTTCCCCCTTCCACCGAGTATCTAGCAAACGCAGCCAATAAATAAACTACCCGCGGAAAACGACCCGCGGGATTGTAAAGTTAACCGCGGGGTTTAGTAACCTCAGACACGCCATGAAATCGGACGGCCTGTAGCTCCTGTTGCTTCTTTAACAATCATGACAATTACTGCGCTTAAAATTGCGAAACAGAACATAAGAATAGCGGGATAGTACAACTGCAAAGTTAGCATCCAAGAACCAGCATAAACACATTCCCAAAGTGCTCCGTATCTTCTAATTTTCTCTGCAGCGAGATGTGGTGAACGAGCTCTAGATAATTTCCACCGCATTGTCAGTGCAAACCCTGCAACAGCAGCAAGTGGCCAGAGCAAACCAGTAACACCAATTCCTGTTGGTAACAAAGATCCTGTTGTTGCCAAAGAACCACTCATAAGTACAATCGACCAGAAAACCCAACCTAGGAAAACACCAATCCAACCACGAATCGACAATCGTGGCCGTTTATTTTCTAAATGATAAATGGATATCGAACAAACCATCGCATGGGTCATCACCATCCAAACAGGAAGTGTAAATGTTAATTCGATATTTGCTATCAACATATGAGAGGCGTATATCAAACCAACTGAAACAAGACCTACGGCTGGAATGTGTTTCCCAACAACGTTGTAAAACAAAATGCACGCGGCGGTTAAAAGTCCAATCCTTACGGGCCAAGCGCCGAGAAATGAAGCGGCAAGTAGCGCAATGAGCAATGAACTTACCATCAAGACAACCGCTTGGGCTATGGGAATCCAACCACTTGGGATTGGTCTACTCGGGTTAAATGTACTATCGTGGCGAGCGTCAATCGAATCGTTCAAAGCAGCCGCGAAACCACATGTACCAATTGCAATCACCGCTGTTGCTAACAGGGATGACCACCAAGGAAGAAGATAGACCTCTGTACCAACGTAACTTGTGTCATATTTTGTAATCACCAAAACAAGCCAAATGTCCGCAATGGCTCCAATTGCTACGCTGAACCTAGTTAGTTTAAGCGCAGCGATTAGATGTCTTGCTGGTAATGACATACGTACATCGTAACGTGGCGTAGCAATGATGCGTGCTCTCGTTTACCATACTCAATCTGATGCAATCTCCATCTACAAATACGTATGACAGCTCTGGTATGAAAATTGCCATTCTTGTTAGTTCGTACCATGATGAAATCACGAATAAACTTGCTCAAGGTGCAGTTTCTGCTTACCTAGATGCAGGTGGTAAAAAAGATAGTTACGAAATCATTGAAGTAGCAGGAGCATGGGAGTTACCAGTCATTGCAAAAAAAATTTCCATGCTTGGTAATTTTGACGCGATTTTAGCTTTGGGATGCATAATCACCGGCGAAACAACTCACGATAAAGTCATTGCAAATGGAATCGCAAACGGATTAATGCAAGTTGCTTTGGATTGGGGGCATCCTGTTTCAATGGGAGTGCTCACTTGCCAAACTATTGAACAAGCAAAGGAAAGAGCTGGTGGCAGCTGCGGAAACAAAGGGATTGAGGCTATGCACGCAGCAATTCAAACCGAAACAACGTTACGAGAACAGTATGCCAAATAGCCGAACGTTACGAGAACAAGTCATCCAACTCCTTTGTCAGTTTGACTCCGGAAATGAAGATGTCGCCTTTATCACAGAAAACAATTTCGACGAAGATACAGGTAAAACAAATGAGCCAAACCAAAAAGCACTGAAACTTGCAAGAGATATATGGGAGAACAGGATAGTTGGAGACACCCACATTGAGCAATTTACTCCAGAGTGGCCCTTACATAGACAACCCCTCATAGATAGAAATATTCTCCGTTTGGCTAGGTATGAGATTGTTACAGGGGTCACACCACCAATCGTAGCAATTGATGAAGCCATTGAATTAGCAAGAACATTTTCAACTGAAAAATCTGCTTCATTTGTAAACGGTGTTCTCGATACAATATTCCACGATATAACATCATCCTCACAAGAGCATGAAGCAAAAACAGAGGACGATTAAGTGGGCTTATTCAGTAGTACAATTTCAGCAATTAGAGGTGGGCTTTCGAAAACTCGTTCTGCCCTTGCAGCGCCTCTTGCTACTCTTCGTGGTCGAGTTATCGACAACCAAACGATAGACGAACTCGAACATTTACTTCTATCTTCAGACGTTGGTGTTACAACTACCGATGCAATCGTAAACGATTTACGAAGTGAAGTAGCAAGTGGAGCCCTAAAAGACATGGACATTATCGAACTACTCGGTGATCGACTCGTCGCACGACTTCAAGGCAAAAACAGAACAATAGCAACTGTGGAGCATTCACCAACAGTTATCTTAGTTGCTGGCGTAAATGGTGTTGGTAAGACAACAAGCGTTGCAAAAATTGGACATGCTCTCAAGAAAGAAGGGCGAAGCGTACTCCTAGCAGCTGCAGATACTTTTCGCGCAGGTGCTGTTTCTCAACTCACAACTTGGGCTGACCGTCTTGGTATCGAAATTGTCAAGGGAGAGCAGGGTTCTGATCCTGCCGCGGTTACTTTTGACGCTACGACTGCAGCAATTGCAAGAGAAACCGATGTTTTGCTCATTGATACTGCAGGTAGATTGCACACCCAAGAACCCCTAATGCGCCAACTTGAAAAAATACAACAGGTTACAACAAAAAAAATAGAAGATGCGCCGCATGAAGTGTTATTAGTTCTTGATGCGACTCAGGGACAAAACACACTTTCTCAAGCAAAAAAATTCTCCGAATCAATCGGTGTTACTGGAATATTTATTTCGAAACTAGATGGAACTGCTCGTGGAGGAATAGTTTTTTCTATCGAAGATGAGATAGGAATCCCAGTCAAACTCATTGGAATTGGGGAGAGACCGGAAGACGTAGAGCCATTTGATCCCGAGACGTTCGTAGAAGCGTTAATTGAAATCGCAAGATAGTCATTTTTAGACCCGAATGTTGCTTTAACTGGGTATCATCCTCAACACGTGTTACGGTCATTTTGCATCCAAATCCTACTTATGCTTGCCATCAATGCAAGCACGCTTGGCTTCAATCAAGATAACCAAATCCCTATCAGAGGAGATCGCCTCTCAGGAGTCGTCTTACCAGTAAGACCCCGCGCTTCTGACATAACTATCAGCGCGCTTCGGGCAGATGCTTGGACGGTTGATGATACAAAACGCCTACTCTTAAGTAACAACGTTCACATCTCAATCGGTGCGTATGTTTTTGAGGCGAAACAAGCAGTGCTCTGGATTAACCGAATGCCAACCGATGCTGGCGTAGTGACACAAGCTGCAATTTACATGCCTAAATTTGCAAAATCAGCAAAACTTGGGGGGCTGAGCGCTGAAGGAGAAAACCTTTTTGTCGTTGGAAGTACCGTTGGCAAGGTTTCTTTGGATGTTGCTTATTTGTCACCAAAAAAGCCAACATCTCATACTTCATTACTGAAGAAAGCAGAGAGTCGGCTTGCGGATTATGTTGTCGATTTAGAGACCAACCCACAACAATTAACTTCATACCCACAAATTAACTCTGCACCAAGCCCGCAAGTACAGAGAGGTGATATTACATTAGATGCACCTATAACTTCTAACCCTCAACCATGGTTACAACCAAAATCAGGGCTACTTTCATTGGCTGCGGAATTTGTTGAATTGCTACCAGGAGACGATGAAAACATAGTCACTCTTACCGGTAACGTTAACATCAAAGTCAAATCAACGAAATCAATAAACGATATGCA
>CAZABE010000138.1:0-12179 GCA_964483425.1 uncultured Isosphaeraceae bacterium
AGTTGCGCTTAATCGTTCTCCAGCAACTGCATTGTGTAACATCGTCGGTAGTCGATCAAGTTCACTTGGACCACAGATAAAATCAATCTGTGGATATTTACTAAGCAATATTGTCCCCTCGCGCTCTGGAAGACACCCAAGCATACCGACAACAACTTCTCTGCCTTCTTTTTTTTCAACTCCAATTTCACCGATACGGCTAAGAACTTTGTTCTCAGCTTGCTCACGAACTGAACAAGTATTAAATAGAACAACATCTGCGGTAGCCCTATCACAATGAAATTCGTAGCCCAGAGCTGCAAGTTGATCTTGCACAAGTTCGCTATCGAGTTCATTCATTTGACAGCCAAACGTCTCCAAATAAATAGTTCGTTGGTCCTTTGAATTTATAGTTGATACTGTCATTTGCAACCACGTAGTATGACCTAACTGCCCTAGATTGTGTGGAAAAGAATCCAAAACTGACGATATGAGGCGTTGTATGCGCGCAGGGCAAGGAATTATTGTTATTTCGGTTATGTTGTTAATGCTTGGAGTTGTCATGGTTAACTCTGCTGGAATGCAGGTTTCTAACGAGCCGCTTTCGCTTATAGATATACTCACGACTAGACCGACTATGTTGGCATTTTTCGCAATCGTTGCAATGTTTGTTGGAAGCAGATTCCCACTGCACATTCTAGAGAAACGACCTCTCGGTATTCCTTCTATCTATTGGCTACTCCCTCTTTCCATTCTTTTGCTCATCTTGGTGTACGTCCCTGGAATTGGAAAAGAAGTAAATAATTCACACCGATGGATTGATATTGGTGGGATTAACTTCCAACCGAGCGAGATTGCCAAATGGGTTATGGTTGCCGTCGTTGCATGGTGGAGTACTAACAATTTTGAATCGCTGAGAACATATTGGAGGGGTTTTATCCCTCCACTACTTGGTGTTGGAACAATTGCTGCGATTATTGCCGTTGAAGACCTCGGTACTGCTGTTTTAATTTTTGCAGTTGCCTGCTTCATGCTCTGTGCTGCTGGTTCAAAAATTTGGCATTTTGCAACCTTCATCCCAGTCGCTGTAGGTGGGTTTTACCTCGCAATTTTTCAAGTTGATTACCGCATGGCTCGGTTACAAACATACCTAGATCCGTTTAATGCACCAGAAAAAGCTCGGTATCACATAATTCAATCCATGTCCACGATTTCAGAAGGTGGACTGACGGGGCTTGGGCTGGGTAACGGTATCCATAAATTTGGTTATTTGCCTGAAGATACTACTGATTTTATTTTCGCTGTCATTTGCGAAGAACTTGGTATTTTTGGAGCAATCGCTGTTGCGTCACTATATATAGGGTTAGCAGTACTTGGTATTTATGTCGTTAAAAAGGCAACTAGTTCGTTCCATCAACTACTTGCTCTTGGGATTATTGTCACAATAGGCCTTCAGGCAAGCATGAACGTGCTTGTTGTTACTGCTCTTGTCCCAACAAAGGGCATTGCTCTTCCTTTGTTGAGTAATGGTGGAACGGGTTGGCTTCTCACAGCATTTTGTATTGGGCTCATCGATGCAATTGACAGGAGAGCTCAAGCAAGTTCAACTGTGCAAAATGCACTCCCAACAACCGCGAATGCCTAAAGTATTGATTGCAGGTGGAGGAAGTGGTGGGCACACTGCACCTGCTGTTGCTGCAGCAGAAGCATTAACCAAAAGAGGTGCGAAGGTTCTTCTAACTCATTCCAACAGACCAATTGATTTGGAAATGATGAAGGAATACCCTTATGAGTGTGTGGCTTTGCCCGCAGCACCGCTTTCGACCAAACCATTTGGGTTCTTCCTTTTCTGTAAGGGATTTTTACAGACCTCATCAAAAATAAAATCACTTATCAGAAATCGGAAGATTGATTGCGTGCTTGCTACTGGTGGGTTTGTTGCTGCACCATCTTTGCACGGCGCAAGTAAAATAGGGTGCAAGACCGTCCTGCTTAACTTGGATAACCCCGCTGGGAAGGCAAACAAACTTGCTGTACGTTGGGCTGACACAGTACTTTCGACAGTAAGTTGCGACCTTGAAGGTATTAAGTTAATTGCACCACCTCTTAGACAATCAGTAATTAAGTCGGCACCTTCTGATATTTGTAAGCAACGCCTTGGATTAAACCCAAATAAAATGACTTTACTTGTAACCGGCGCATCGCAAGGAGCGAGTACTATTAACAGATTAATCCCTGAACTTGCAAGTGCAAACACCTCTCTTTTTCATGGATGGGAGGTCTTGCATATTGCTGGACCTACTCACCAAAAAGAAGTTAACCAAATGTGGAATATGATTGACGTTCCCTCTAAAGTGGTTGGGTTTTTGCAATCGATGGGCGATGCTTGGGGTGCTGCTGATTTAGCAGTAACCCGTGGTGGCGCAAACACTGTGGCTGAAATTTTAATGAATGCAGTTCCTACAATAGTCATGCCTTATCCCTACCACCCAGATGATCACCAGCGTACGAATGCTCAACCTCTTGAGCAATTGGGGGGTGTTGTTATTGCAAAGGACCACAAGGAACTCAAAGGGAATGTTCAAGATGCCGGAGAACATATCTTGCAACTGATTAAAGACCACAAGTTGCGCTTCGATATGCGACAAGCAATGATTGAATCACCTAATGAAAATGGCTCCAATTCAATTGCAGATGCCTGTCTTCGATTCTGACCCTATTTTTCCAACTTTTCCCAACATATGCGTTTTCAGCATTTAAATGGTCTTCCTAGAATTAATTATTGTGCATAGTTCGGCTCCGATCCGTATTATTCACCCGAAAAAATGTGGCATTTTAGCTAATACAGGGTATTCTTTAATAGAGAAAGATGACTAAGAACAATAACAACCTTGAAAATAGGTGTGTTGTGTTGGTGCCTATTGATCGCGTCGATGCGGCATACAACGTTATTAGCAACAATGAACTCCGTGCAACTATTGAACACGAACCTGTTCTTGCGATGGCAGAAATATGCCTACAGATAGACCTGCTTAGAAAGAACCTTGCTTGGTGTGATGAACAACAATCAACGCAACTAATACTTATCCATACACAAGAGCTTTCTGGTGTCGCGGAACTTATTACCGCAATCCAAAAATACTGCCCTTCTGTGATTGTTTCAGAACTTCGAGATGGACGAATTGAACATATAGAAAACCACGGTGCAATTGTTGACGCACTAAACGAATTGCCAATAGTTCATTCAGAAGAAGTAGATGCTGATGAACTTTCAATGTTGCTCGAAAACAAACCTCATGAGGTAGAAGAATGACTTCAGAACGACATACTCGTGGTTCCTATTTGTTCGCGGGAGATTTTGACGACGCGCTTATTACGTGTATGGAACAACCCGTAAAACGCGTGAACACTATCTTTGATGCTATTGGAGAACTTGCTACAAGTACCTCAGCGGATTTAGTTGATGCTGTTGTACTTGACGAATCAATTATTGAACCACATCCTATAGCATCAATCGACTCGCTTCGACGGGTTGATCCTACTGTAGTAATTGTTGTTGCAAGTAAAAACAAAACACATAAACAAGCAGATGTAAATATCCCAAAGGACACAACTGCTGCGCGACTTTGTTCAGCAGTTGCCAACTCACAATCGCAACCTATAGAAGATTTCCAGCCGAATAAAATAGATCTTGATGCAATATTAGGCATAACTGACGAAACAAAAGTTGTGCGCGATACATCGGCTCTTGGAGATGTCGATCTCGTCAGGGCTCTCATGCACGCACCTGCCCAATTCAGAGAAACTTTAGTTGATTTACTAAAGCAACAAACTGACTGGATTTTTTGTGCAATTGTTGATGATCACACCTGCGCACCAAAGACAGCCCAAGTTGCTCCACTTAGGTACGGTCATGAAGAGCACGGTGTACTTGCAGCAATCGGTGCAACATCGGATGATTTAACAAGATGGGCCAGATGGGCGGCTTGCTGGTTAGATTTATCCCGAAGACAGCAACACCTAAAAATACTTGCGTATCAAGACGAACTTTCAGGCGCATGGAATAGGCGATTCCTTCGGACTTGTTTATCGAGGGAGTTAAAGATTGCAAAAGACTCAAGACGACATCTAACAGTCATGCTATTTGACATAGATGATTTCAAACATTACAACGATAAGTGGGGTCACGACGCGGGTGATGAAATAATCCGTGAACTAGTCAAGTTACTTAGGACGATCATCCGCAAGGGTGACCATGTCTGCAGGATTGGTGGTGATGAGTTTGCTGTGCTGTTTTGTGATCCAGAACCTCCGCGTGAACCGGGTTCCAACCATCCTACAACGATTGAAATACTAGCGAAACGTTTCCATGAACAAGTTTGCCAAGCACGATTCCCTAAATTAGGTATAGAGGCATCTGGTATTTTGTCAATTTCTGGCGGTTTAGCTACTTTCCCTTGGGACGGAATGGATGTTGAAGCGCTTTTATTAAAAGCTGACCAACGGCTTCTTCAGTCAAAACGGCAAGGTAAGAACTCCATAACTATCGGGCAAACAGAGGAATAAACTACCCGCGGGATTGTTTTCGGGACTCCACAACTATCCCGCAAACAGAAGAATAAACTTTCCCGCGGGATTGTTTTCGGGATTGTTTTTTTGCGAACTTGTTGCTTGATGGTCGAGTAAGTTGATACATGAGTCGAACGTTAATACTCTCGGATATACATTTTGGAAAACGAAGTTCCACTGTAAAGTCCATAGACCAACTGCGGCCAATTTGGCAGGGTTTCGATGCGTTGGTTTTAAATGGTGATACATCGGAATTGCACTCTACAGCAAGCCCAGATGCATCTAAGCAGGCAACAGATGAGATTAGAAACGCTGCAGTTGAGGATAATGTGCAACTCACGATGCTGTGTGGAAACCACGACCCAGATATTAGCGATCGAGAACATCTGTGGTTCCATAACAAAACAACGCTTGTTTTCCATGGTCACACACCAGTTACTGGAGTAGCCCCTTGGAGTTGGCGCTGTAAGTATATTGCTGAAAATAACAAGAAATATATTCAAAGAAACGGGGATGGTTTTAAAGAACAACTAATTGCAACTCGAACTGCTTCAACAATGGCTGCAACCGGTAAGTTCAAACAACATCGTCCAAAATCTCCATACATGATTATGCTTGGTATACCTGCTACATATAGGGTTTTGCAGTGCTGGTGGAAATACCCTTCGCTCGTTGCAGATTGGATTAAACAGTATGCTCCTTCTGCTGCTTTTGTTATCACCGGACATATACATCATGCAGGAATTTGGAAACGAGGTGGAATCACAGTAATAAACACTGGTTGCTTTGGGTTTCCTTCGCACCCAAGAGCAGTTGTCATCGACAATGATGTCATGCAAGTATATCGAATCAAAAAATCAAATAACTATTTCGAACTAGGACGTGTTTGCGCATCTTGGAATGTTTTGTAAGTTTTACTTCTAAGTGGACAATCTAATTCTTTTTCGATAATACTAGATGCAGTAACAAGTTTATCAAGATCAATCCCTGTCTCAATCCCGACACCCTTGGCAAAATGAACAAGGTCTTCAGTAGCAATGTTTCCAGCAGCGCCTGGAGCGTAAGGACACCCACCAAGTCCACCACAAGACGCATCAAAACTCCGAACCCCGCAAATCATGGCTTCTGAAGCACAATCAATTCCTGCGCCATTAGTATCGTGTAAATGCAAAATAGCGTTTTCTGGAGATAAAACACCATCTAGAGCATCAAACAACCTTTTCATGTCTGAAGGAACCGCAACGCCAATTGTTTCGCCCAACGCGATATTCTTAACTCCCATATCTAGTAGTTCTTGGGTTAAGTCACGAACTTTTTGTAAATCAATTTTCCCCTCATAAGGACAAGCAATGATGCAACTAATGTAAGCTCTAACTCCAACACTAGAACTTTCAGCAAGGTCTATAATTGAACTAATCTCATCGATTGCACCACGAATAGTTGAATTAGTGTTTCGCTCGCTAAACGTCTCGCTTGCTGCGACCAAAACCGCTACCTCGTCCACCCCAGCTGCAATTGCTCGGTTACAACCACGCTTATTCGGAACGAGCGCTGAGTAAGTTACGTTTGAATTCTTTTCGATACCCGCAAATACTTCATCAGCATCTGAAAGTTGTGGAATCCACTTCGGATGAACAAATGCTGATGCCTCTATGAACTTCAACCCAGTATGTGACAATGCATTGATTAGGTTAATTTTTGTTTCAGTTGAGATAAGTTTGGATTGATTCTGAAGCCCATCGCGAGGGCCAACTTCAGTTATTTGGATTTTATTTGGCCACTGGCTCATAGTTCTTCAACTTTAGCTTCTAGTATATCTGTTCCAACATACAAGTACATAGACGAGCCGACCTCATCGCATTTCTTGCTAAGCATTCCAATCGCAACTGGTATCGAACCTGCAAGTGGGCTTATAGAACTTGATGTTACTATTCCTGTTGGTGTTCCGCTTGCTGAGGTATCTTTCCAAAGTTGAGTTCCAGCAATCGGCAAACTATCGGATTGCATTACCAATCGCATAATTTTTTGTTTCGGTTGGCCAAGTGATTCCATTCTTGCAATAACTTCCTGTCCAAGATAACAACCCTTATCGAAACTAACTCGGCTACGCAACAGATTAGTTTCATGTGGGAGGTTGCTCGTATCAAAGTCGATCATGAACAAGGGAGCGCCTTGTTCAACTCTTGCCATATTTAATGCGAACCAACCTATCGGCTTGCACCCATACCCAATCAATGATTCCCAAACTTCCCTAACTTGATCAGTAGAGACCATAATTGCTACACCGATTAATCCAAGAAGAGCGCGTGGTAATTTATGAATTTCTGCGAGGTCACATTTCAAATTGTTTGCTTTTGGACCAACACACCAGAACCAGTGCACAGAAGAAGTCAAATTTTTAACAGAAACATCTTCCATCACAATATAACTATTCAAATGCGTAATCAGTTGTTCAACAGTTGTTACATCAACATCAAGAAGAATCCGCTCTTCAAAAACTCGAATTACTACATCTGCAACAATAGTCCCCTTCCTAGATGTCACAAACGCCACCTTCACGTCTCCTGCTTTCATCTCGCTAACTTTTTGCGTAGTTAAACGACCTACAAATTCTAGGCGATCTTCCCCAATTAGTTCAACGGTTCCGCGGCATGGAGCGTCAAACAAACCAGTTGTTTTCTGAATTGCTGCGTATTCGAGTTCAACAATTCCTGTCGTTGCTAAAACAAAACATCCATCGTCACCCCAAGGTAAAAACTCAGTTAGAACTTTTGGTTGGAATGTTCCAGTTGCAGCACCCTCTCTTGTTACTTGTTTATTCTCATTGTCAAAATCGAGTGCATAATGTTCAAGCAACTCTTGGATTGGAGAAGGAAAAGTCATACCTTAACTTTCGCCCTCATTGAGGTTGCAGAAACAAACGAATCAAATAAAGATTGCCCTAGCTTCGGATCTATTGTGCGCTCTGGATGCCACTGTACACCTACATACCAATTTTTTGTATGGTCTTGAACAGCTTCGATAACACCATCATTTGCAGTTGCAACAACTGACAATCTTCCCGGATCTACTATTGCTTGGTGATGATTTGTGTGCACAAAACCAGTCCCTAGTTCACCTAAAATCTCATGTTCTCCTGTTCGGTGATTAGTCGCAACTGGTTCTTGTAAATCCTGATTTATAGAACCACCTGCCATCAATCCCATCAATTGCATCCCAAAGCAAATTCCAAAAACCGGCACGTTGGGGTGTTCTTGTAAAGAAGACAGTAAAGCCAACTCAGATGTCTGGCGTTCCTTAGAAACTGGTTTTGCATTGTGGTGGGTTTTAATCCCCCAATGTTCCATCCTAGGATCATCGCCACCAGTAAAGACAAATCCGTCACAAATCGATAAATACTGCTCCGACTGGCTGCTAATTGGTGGAAGAATAATTGGTGTACCCCCAGCAGAAATTACAGAGACGGAGTAGGCAACAGCAACTTTATGTCGTTTTTCGTGGTGATCAGCTGTAATTCCGATGGTTGGACGCATGAAGTGAAGGATATCATACACACCCTGCATCCCTTGCTTTGGGGTTTGGAGCAGAGTACAATACCACGTCCTCGCCGCCCTACAGTATTGGGGCTACATTTGTATCCATGTCGAAAGGACTCAATCTATGAGTAGTAGAGATTACGGTAGACCACAAGCAAAGACCTACTTAAAAACAGATAACCGAGACCGAAAGTACATCGACTACAAGTCCGTCGATGAATTACGACGCCTTATGACTCCAAACGGAAAAATTTACTCTCGTAAACGTCTTGGCACTTCTGCAAAGGAACAACGTATGCTTGCTCAAGCAATCAAACGAGCTCGATTTATGTCTCTGCTTCCATTTACTTCCGGTACGCTTTAAATTAATTATCTAGTTCTGCGAACAAGCTTCTTACAGAATCTCCCTATACCCTCCCAGATGAGCCGAGAGCGCAATCTGCGAAGGTCATTATCCATTGGGTCTTGATTTAGTCCTTTCCGTACCCAGCCCCAAGCACTTCTATACCGGTTATTTTTTAGGGCTGCTAGCGCAAGATTGTGCATCGAAGGAACACAAGTTGGATCAACTCTTAACACTTTCCTGCTTACCGCTGCTCCGTCATCAATCTTATTGCTTGCAAATAAAGTTACAGCAAGGATTCGAAGGCATCGTAATTTGTTCGGATCTTGGTCATCAAAAGACGACCGAAGTTCGTGCAATAAAACAGTAGCAGAAACCGGTTCACCTGCACCAAGAAGTAATTCTGCTACAAGGAGTTTCTCCGTATTTGGTGTCGACTCGTCCATTCTTTCCACATATTCCTGCAAAAGTGGTCGAGCTGCTTCGTGTCTTTTCATCGCCAATAAAGTTTGGGCTAGATGTAGAGATGCCGTTTTGTGGTTTGGTTGGAGACGCCGCACTAAGCCCCATGCAATGAACGACTCTTCCCAACGTTGCTCACCCATTGCAAGTTGTCCAGCTCGAATATGTGCTTCAATATTCGCTGGCTCAAGCTCGAGTACACGATGTAATTTTATGAGTGCTTCGCTCGCACGACCTGTTTCAACGAGAACATCAGCATGAAGGAGTAATGCTTGTACGTTACCTGGGTCTTCTCTTAATTCTTGCAACAATATCTGAGATGCTCGTTGGCTTTGACCACTTGCAATCAACCCCCCAGCCAACCTTAGCCGTCCGCCAAGTACCTCTTGGTCTATTTTAAGTGCTTCTTGCGCGCACCAAATTGCACGCTCAACCAATCCCCTAGTTAGCAAACTTCCACTCATAGCAACAAGTACATTTGCACTGGGTTCTTTCAAAGCATCTTGTGCCATATAAAAGGCAGTTTCTGCTTCATCATGATTATCGTTTGAAGTATGCACGTCAACAAGAATCGCCCATGCTGGCTCAATAGTTGAATCAAGCCGAATTACTTTCTCAAGCCAATTGATTGCATCTTCAAACCTACCGAGACGCGCGCAAGTGGAGCCTGCTGCAAGTTTAGGGTCTACAGTATCTTCAAGTAATCGTGATGCCTGTTCAAAACTTGAAAGAGCTTCAGCATCTCGACCAGTTCTTTCAAGAGTAAGACCCAAATTGAAATGCCAGTCACCTTGGTCTGGGTCAATTTCAAGGGCTTTCCTGAGTTCCGTTTCGGCCTCATTCCAACGCCCTCGCTCAAACATTTCTAACGCCTTGTCTGCAAATTGTTCAGCATCTTGCCAATTGTTCATACGGCGGAGTATTGTACTTTGAAACTCAAAAATGGTATACAAAATAAAGAGGTGTTTCACACCATAATCGAATACACTGCCCAATAATCCATGTTGAGCGCACTAATTTCCAAACTCCTTTTGATTTTTTCTTCTATTTTATTGCTCGTTGCATATGGCTGTGAAACCCCACTACAAACCACAAACAATCCAAATCAAACCGACCCTAAACCAAGTGAAATTGACTATAGAAGTACCGATGTTCAACTTGAAAAAAATGAACTTCATGACCTCAAGGAGAAATTAGTTGAGACGTATGCTCGATATTGGCCACTGATTAGTTCTGAGCACCAACATGAACAACTTCCAAGTGTGATTGGAGACACCATGCCAGAATTACGCGTGTTTGCAATCGAACGAGTAGGTGTTTTGATGAGAGATGGAGATGCAAGTGACGAAGAATTGCAACTTGTTGTCGACCGTCTTCAAGACGACAACTCAACAGTTAGGTTGGCTGCTGCAAAACTTCTTCCAGAAATACATGTACCTGGATTAGCTCAACACGTTGCTAATTTACTCTCTTTGGAAACAAACGAACAGGTTGTCGAGCAAGAACTGATATTTTTTCAAACGGTTTCTCACCCAAGCGCAATCATTCCTACGATTACACGACTAGAGCAAAATCCGAGTGAGCAACCAGCAAAAGCTCTTATTTTCTTACTAAATAACAACGAAGTTTCTGATAAAACCAAAAGACAAATTTTAAGTATCGTATTAAAAAGCAAGCAAAAAAATATCGTTCCGGCGCTTATCACTTTAGAAGCAATGCTTGGAAGTAATACCACAAAACAAGGTCTTATTATTTTACTAGATCACCAAGATGACAATATTCGTGAAGCGGTCGCAAAGGGCTTCGGGTACGCTGGCTTCACAGACCCACTAATCGAAAGGGCAGACGACGATTTAATGTATCCATACGCTTTAGATGCATTACAAACGAAAATAGACATCGACTCTTTCCAAAAATTGCTTGGTCTTAGAAAAGAAAACAATCCAAACTGGGAAATCGCTACATTTAATATCGCCTCTTCGCTAAGCACAAGCGATTTGCTTCGTGCAGATGACATGCTAAAGAGATTGAAGTTGGACGATTTGCGACTTTCCATTCTTGATGAGGTTTGGAAGAAGGCATCAGAAAAAAGCCTTGCTGCAAGGAAAGCAATAGCAAGAAGAACGGTTCCACTAATGATTGACAATGGTGATGCTGTTAGTGCCCTCCAATTACTTGATGCTTTTGGTGAGTCGCTTATAGATGATGATTTAATTACTCTCCGATTTGTAGCAGCGATAAATGCATCTGCTTGGGATGCAGCAGCAGATGCAAAACCAGAGCCAACTATATGGATAGCTCAATGGGAAAGAATAAAAGATGCTGACCCTATAGCCGCTGCTGTCATAAAAAAACAAATTATCCAGCGCTTTAACGATCAGCTAACACAAGAACAAAAGTTAATACTCGAAATCTCTGAACAAGTAGAAACGGTTACTAATTGAGAAATAATCATGTCATCTAAACCAACAAAAACGCGAATTGAACGTGATTCAATGGGCGAGATGGAAGTCCCTTTTCATGCTCTATATGGGGCATCAACACAACGCGCTGTCTTAAACTTCCCCGTGTCGGGAAGACCTATGCCAGCTTCAATTATTTACTCGTTCGCACTCTTAAAACGCTCGGCAGCGATTGCAAATGCAAAACTGAAATTACTTGATGAAAAACGATCGAAATTCATAATTGATGCGTGCGATGATGTAATGGAAGTACTAAGTGATTCGGAGCGTTGTGAAGCAATGATGTCTCACTTTCCAATTGACGTGTTTCAAACTGGTTCGGGCACGTCGACCAATATGAATATGAACGAAGTTATCTCAAAGATCGCAAATAAAAAAGCAAAGTCCAGAAATGCGATTCATCCAAATGACCATGTAAACATGGGGCAATCATCAAATGACACGTTTCCAACTGCAATGCAAATTGCTGCTTGTGTGGAACTGCGTGACGCACTAATCCCAACGCTGAAGAGTCTTCGCAAGGGATTACGAGCAAAAACAAAAAAATGGGACAAAATTGTAACTATAGGTCGAACACACCTGATGGACGCTACACCTATTCGGGTTGGGCAGATTTTTTCTGGTTATGAAGCAGCGATAGATAATGGCATAAGACGTGCTGAACGTGCGATGATGCGACTTGCAGAAAATATGCCAATTGGAGGAACTGCTGTAGGAACAGGAATTAACACACATCCTCGTTTTTCCTCAATTGTTTGCAGGGAACTCTCAAAGTCAACAAAGGTAGCGTTTAAAGAGGCGGATAACCACTTTGAAGCTCAAGCGACA
>CAZABE010000139.1:0-7140 GCA_964483425.1 uncultured Isosphaeraceae bacterium
GTCTGTACTTCTTCAGCCATCTTTGTATTTGGAAATTGATGAGTAATCACTTCACCAAATTCGATTGCCTCTTCCCACCTTCGGTCACTTACTGCCATCTTGAATCGAGCACCAAGCGTGTCACGATATTTGTTTATTACCACTGTTGCTGCATCACGGAACTTTCTTGCTTCGTCTGGAGTCAAATAACCGTCTAATTCTCTTAGCAATAGCATCGCTTGTTCGATTTCTTCGCGTTCAGCAGCGTGCAAAAATCTTGCTTCCAAATCATGGCGGTATTGCACACGTACATCAGCAATCCTTTGCTCAAGCCCGTGTAACTGTGGCGCATCTGGGAATAAACGTCTTAGCCTTGCTGCATCTTGGTACGCTTCTACCCATTTTTGAGAAACAAGCAATTGCTCTAGCTTACTTACTTCTTCACAAATTCTCGTATCATGTATTTCATGAATTATGCCTTGAACTTTTGAACGTAATTTTTCGGCTTCTTCAACCGCGCCAAAAACCGTTGCCATCTGATCACAATGCACAAGTGCTGAATGAAACTCACCACTGTTAATGTCTTCTTGGACAGTGTTTCGAAGGGCACCAAGTTCTCGATCACGAAACAAAACTCGCTTTGCGTTCTCGGTCATTTGCACAGCTTCAAGAATTTCCTCGAGTTTTGTTGAATCACTACTTCCTGAGCGTACTCCAGAAAAAAACAATTGATATGCAAGAACCGTACAAATCATCACAATACCCAGAACAATTATGGATCCAAGAAATAAATAATTTGACAATTCACCTATAGCGCTAGTTGCTCCAAGAACAATTCCAGTTACGGCTAACACTGCTATCGCAAAATAACAGGTAAAAAGGGTAAAGGATTTCCGATTCGTTGTACTTTCCTCACGCATAATTAACTTCCGGGTACGGTTTCTCCACAATCAGAGTCCACTGGAACAATACATAGGAATTCCAAAGGAGCATCCCCTATGTTGCGAAATTGGTGCATCTCATTTGAAGGGATTAGCAACCCATCGCCTCCCTTGATTGATTGGACATCACCACCGCATTCGACCTCTCCTACCCCAGAGAGAACAAGTACTTCATGCTCCCAAGGATGTTGATGGTGCGGGGTAAAACCATCTCTTGCTACTAAAAAATGTCGCATAGAAAAATTAGGAGCGTTATCCTCTCTCCCAACGAGTAATTTCATAGAAACCCCGCGAAGATTGTCTCCTTCAATCGGTGTCGCTTCCATATTTTGAATACTTCGTTTAATCATTTTGAGTATGCTTACCTTTTTCGCATTGTATACCCAAGGAGCCATGTCCATGCCAGTCAAGATTACCCCATTTGTCCTCGGTGACTACCAGACCAATTGTCACGTTGTCACAAGCGAAGATGACTGCTGGGTAGTTGATTGTGGGTACTCTCCAGAACCGTTAATCCAGTTTCTAGCAGAAGAAGAGATACAACCAAGTTCAATCCTACTTACTCATTGCCACGCAGACCATATCGCTGGACTAGACCAACTCAAAGAAGCAATTGGACATGTTCCGGTCTATTGCCACCCAATTGAGAAAGAGTGGAACATGAATCCAACACTCAACTTAAGTGGGCTTGCTGGTATGCCAATCACAGCACAAACTCCAGATGGAGAAATCAAAGAAGGAGATGAACTAATTCTGGGTGATTCAATCTGGCGGGTTCTTCATACCCCTGGACACAGCCCCGGAAGTATATGCTTCATTCATGACAAATCAAATCAAGCAATTGTTGGTGATACACTCTTCGCTGGCTCAATAGGAAGACACGACTTCCCAACAAGTAAGGTTGAAGACCTACGACACTCTATTAAGAATATTCTTATGGGCTTACCAGACGAATTGCACATATACCCAGGACACGGACCAAGTTCAACTATCGGAGAAGAACGCGCAACGAATCCCTTTGTCCTCCACGGCTTTTAATTAATTATCCGCGACTTGCAGCCACTTTTTTGTACCATTAATTAACCGCGGGTTAATTTATTCGTCGTCGCTATCTGGCTTGAATGATTTCACAACTTCTTGCTGCACGTTCGCGGGCGTACGTTCATCGTGTGAATATTCCATCTCATAAGAACCAGCACCTGCGGTAATCGATTTCAGTTGGTTTGTGTAGGACATAACTTCAGACAGAGGTGCTTCCGCTTCAAGAAGTGCCTGATTACCGGGCAGCATGTCAGTACCAAGGATGCGTCCACGTCTTCCAGACATATCAGACGAAATATCACCAATCATGTCTACTGGAATTGCAATGTGTAACTTAACAAATGGTTCAAGTAAGACGGGCTTCGCTTTTTTCACTGCTTCGATAAACGCTTTTTTACCAGCGGTCATAAATGCGATTTCTTTTGAGTCAACTGCGTGATGCTTTCCATCATAAACAGTCACTTTAATGTTGTACATTGGGTAGCCAGCAATAGCACCATCAGACATCACTGCCTTAACTCCTTTTTCAATCGCTGGCATAAATTGTTTTGGTACCGAACCACCGAACGTATCGTCAACAAATACAAAACCATCAGGGCTTGCATCTGCTTCTTCTCCTGCTGATGGTTCTACTCGTAAATAGACCTCACCGAACTGACCCGAACCACCTGATTGCTTTTTGTGGCGGTGATGACCTTCTGCATTGGCAGTAATTGTTTCTTTGTAAGCAACTTTAGGTGTACGCGTCTCCACCTCAACACCATATCGATCCTTCATTAAACGAAGTTTGACCCTCAAGTGAATATCACCTAAGCCGCGCATGACTAAATCGCCTGTCGCTGCAACGCGGTCGATTTCAAGCGTTGGGTCTTCTGCTTGTAACTTAGCAAGTACTTCACCAAGTTTCGTTTCTGCGTTACGATTTGCTGCATCAATTGCTAAACCGTACATTGGCTTGGGCATTGGTAATGGTTTAATTTTCATCTGATCACTAATAGAGGCATCATGCATCACACTTCCGAAATGCAATTCGTCGACTTTTGCGACTGCACCGATATCACCTGAAATAACTTCAGGTGTCTCAACGTGATCCTTACCTTGCAACTTAAACACATGGCTAAGGCGAAGTGGTTTTTTGCTTCCACCGACTCGTGGTTGGACTTTTGAATTCAACGTTCCTTGATGGACGCGAAACACACAGAGCTTCCCAACGTATGGATCGGAGGAAACCTTGAAAACGTGTGCAACTGGATGATCGCCATCATTTGTTGCATGCCACTCTTCCTGTTCGTCGCCCTCGTGAATTATGAACGTACGCGGATTGCCTTCAAGTGGGTTGGGGCAAAGGTTGGCAATAAAATCCATAAAGTCGGTAACGCCAACATTTTCTTTAGCAGCCATAAACATCACGGGAACTAAATGCGCTTGCCTTAGTGCTGCTTCAAATGGACCGTGCAACTGCTCCGTACTTACTTCCCCTTGTTCCAAATATGCTTCCATCAAATCATCGTCTACTTCAACAACTTGATCTACGATACCTGTGTGGTAGTCACCAATATCACCAAGGTCTGACTCGCCAGTCGCATTTGCAAAACAATTAATTACTGATTTCCCCCCATCAGCTGGAAGATTAACTGGTCTACATTCAGAACCAAACGATGTTTGAATCTGCTCCAAAAGTGAAGCCAAATCATCAGCATGATCAATCTTGTTAATCAAAATAACCTGTGGAAGTTGGCGTTCTTTACCAATTTTAAAAAGTTTACGGGTTGTTGTATCGATTCCTGAACCAGCGTCAATCATTATGACTTGGGTTTCAACTGCGGGAAGAGCAGCGACTGCTTTGCCAAAAAAGCCGGGGCTTCCAGGAGTATCGACAATATTTACGTGAGCACCTTTGTAATCAAAGTGGACAATAGAACTATCAATACCGTGAGTGTATTCTTTTTCTAATTCATCAAAGTCGCAAACTGTATTCCCTTGTTCGACCGTTCCAACATGTCCAATTACACCTGAGGCATGAAGCATCGTCTCAACAAGCGTTGTTTTACCGGCGCCTGCAGCACCGGTCATTGCAATGTTACGGATATCAGTAGTTATATATTTGGCCATTAGCTTCTCGTCTCCATTTCTGGGTTATTGAATAAATAGTTGTTAGACCACGAACTATAGCATTTTTGAGCCCTTTTATGAGCCAGAATGCTGCCGAAATCCTTCATAAACAGCAGCACAAACCGCTGTAGCGAGATTTAAACTTCTAGCGCCTTGTACCATCGGAAATGTCAATCTCGATTCTTTGCCCACAAAATCGTGCACTTCTTTCGGAACCCCGTATTGTTCGCTGCCAAAAAGCAAATAATCTCCCTGTGAAAATTGTGCTTCCCAAAGTGGCCGATCTGTCTTTGTTGTAAAAAGCCATAACTTTTCTGGTTTTTCTTGTTCCAAAAATGATTCCCACGATTCATGCTCTTTCACATCAAGTTGGTTCCAGTAATCAAGCCCCGCCCTTCTCACTGCTTTCTCATCCATGTCAAAAGCAATCGGATGAACAATATGCAAGCGGCAACCAGTTGCCATTGCTGTACGACCAATATTCCCCGTGTTGTTTGGAATTTGCGGAGAATACAAAACTATGTTGAATAATGGATCTTCCATCAATGTCCGTAGAGAGGATACCTAAGACACATTGCATGCACTTCTTTTTTCACTTCGCTACAAACTTCATCATCTCCACCACTTGCAAGAACACGATCAATCATCGAAGCAATCTCACGCACTGCATCTGTGTCGAGCCCTCTTGTTGTAAGTGCAGCAGTTCCAAGGCGAAGTCCACTTGTTACCATTGGTTTTCTTGGATCGTTGGGAATGCCGTTCTTGTTTACAACGATTCCAGCACTTCCTAACCAATCCTCCGCATCCGCGCCAGTCAAATTTTCGTCACGAGGTCGAAGGTCAACAAGCATCAAGTGGTTGTCAGTACCACCACTACAGAGTCGATAACCATGATCAACTAATGCGCCTGCTAGCGCTGAAGCATTATCTACAATCTTGGAAGCATATTCCTTAAAGGATGGCTGAAGGGCTTCTCCAAATGCAACTGCTTTTGCAGCAATAATGTGCATCAAGGGGCCACCTTGGCTTCCGGGAAATACCTTGCGGTCTACTTGTCTTGCGATTTCCTCGTCATCACTCAAAATCAATCCACCTCTTGGTCCACGAAGGGTTTTGTGAGTAGTTGTTGTAACAACATGTGCGTGTGGGAACGGCGAAGGATGCTGTCCACCAGCGACCAGTCCTGCAATATGAGCAATATCCGCCATCAAGTAAGCACCAACACTATCTGCAATCTCCCTAAACCGCTTGAAGTCAATCGTTCTTGAGTAAGCGCTATACCCGCAAATAATCATCTTTGGTTTTGTTTCTTCTGCACGTTTTGCAATATGGTCGTAATCCAACGTCTCGGTTTCACTATTCAATTCATAACTTTCAATGTTATAAAACGTGCCTGAAAAGTTTGGTTTAAGTCCATGGCTCAAGTGACCACCAGAACTAATTGGCAAAGATAAAATCGTGTCACCCGGTTTACACAATGCCATAAATGCAGCAATATTTGCGTTTGCTCCGCTGTGTGGTTGTACGTTTGCAAAATTGCAACCGAATAATTCCTTGGCGCGATTTCTTGCTAAATCTTCAATCTTATCGTAGTGTTCACATCCACCATAGTACCTTTTGCTTGGGTACCCCTCAGCGTATTTGTTTGTAAGCCACGAACCCATCGTGTGCATCACGGATGGTGAAACATGGTTTTCGGAAGCAATCAACTCAAGCGTGAATTGCTGGCGTTTTGCTTCTGCAGCCATGCTTTCTGCAATTTGAGGGTCTACGATTTCAAGTGCACTTAGCAGTTCGAGTGAGATAGGATCAAGGATTGGTGTGTCTGTTGTGTTGTTCATAGCGTGTATTCTACACAGTATGCAATTTCTTCCAATGCTCTTACTTGCCCTTTCTCCAATTCAAATTGACGGTCAATTCAATGATTGGGACAAGGACTTAAAAAGTACTCAAGATAGCCATTATTTGTACCAGAGAATATCTTTGCCATCGACATCATGTCTTCAACAATTACCCAACGAAAAAGTCATTGAAATTGGAGGTGTAACAGTAAATTTCTCACCAAAAGATAAGGGTTACGGAGTTGAGTGTTTCAAAGGTGGTAAACAAATTTCTCCTTATTCCGTAGGGCTTTTGTTCGCGCCGACGACAGCAGCAAGAGAATTTGAACTACGCATTAATAAACCAGACACGAAACCACCACTCCATTCATTCGATTTAGGTAAAAAAGGCGACTTTCGTGTAGTGAGTTGGAACGTGCAGTTCGGAAATCTACTTGAAGACGCTCATGTCGGAAACAGAATTTTAAAAGCACTACAACCAGATGTTTTACTTCTTCAAGAACTTGATGGCAATGATACACCAGAAAAATTACAGCAGTTTTTAGAAAAGAACCTAGATGGCACTTGGGATGTTGTAATGTCACAAGTCCATGGCGAAGAACGCCACCACCAGTTACGAAGTGCTATAGCAAGCCGGTTTCAAGTGGAAAATTTACCTATAAAAAAAATCGGTACCCTTAAAGCAGTTCTTGCTAAGACCACGGTTTTAAATACTCCAATACTATTTATCTCTCTCCATTTTCGTTGTTGTGGAGGACCAAAAAGCGAAGCCGAGAACCAACGACGACAAGAAGCGCGCATCATTCGCAGATCCGTAAATAATTCTAAAGATGCAATGATAATCGCGGGCGATTGGAACTTAGTTGGAACAGATAAACCCCTTAAAATTGTTCAAGCAAATGATTTCGATATAGTTGAGTGTTACCAACCAGACGGCTTAGTCAATGCTACTTGGTCAGACACGGAAAGTTCATTCACTCCAGGAAGGTTAGATTGGATGCTAAGCAAAGGTGCATCCCTTAAATTAAAAAATGCCTTTGTGCTTGAGACATCTGACTTAGATATTGAAACACTAAATAAATATGATTTATTGCCAAGCGATACAGAAGTCCTTTCCGACCATTTACCTCTAGTTGCGGACTTCTCAATATCCAAATGATTATCAAAACAAAAGTTGGGACAATCACGCTTGGATACAAAGATAATTTGTTGTTTTGTGATTTTGG
>CAZABE010000140.1:0-2319 GCA_964483425.1 uncultured Isosphaeraceae bacterium
TGTACAGGGAAGAAAAATTGCCCCACTCCATCTAGATAGCAATGGGCTTTTGCTTGGGAGAAGTGCAAATGATTCCTCTTTCCTTGTCACAGCTCCACTTGGAAGTAACGGGCGCTGGATTGGTCACATCGATTGGGCTACTGGTTCATTGAGTTGGGTGGTCTCTGACGATAATTTGAATTGTTTCCCAACTCTAAATGCTCGTGGTGATATTGCGTGGTCCAAAAGAAGTCAAAGCGACTCCAGATTCCAAATCGTTGTCAAAACACTTCATGGCAACCGAACTATTGACGATGGAAGGAGCGATTGGCTATTACCTCAATTTATAGGTAACGATCGTCTTCGCGCATATCGAATAAGGGATGGTCAATTATCACTTGTAGAGTTTGATTTGCTTGCAAGTGATCCTCTTTTAACATCATTGTCGTTGCCGATTGTTGAAGCGGGTGCAACAAGAGAACTGGCTTGGCAAATTGCAACGACGAACCCTACTATAACATGCACTAATGAACATTCGTTTTACCATCCAATTTTAAAACGAATGGTTGTTTGGCAACCGGATAATCCCATTCAAAGTATTTCACTTGCACCAAAAAGTGTTGCTGCTGCACCTGTATCAGATGGTTCTTGGATTGTATCTACACCTAATCGCGTTATCAGGCAAGACCTAGGAGATGAGGGTGGTATTCACATTCGAAATCAAATTGCACTTCCGATTGCTACTACTTCAAAACAGTGGACGCATCTACTATTAATTCCAAATGGGAATCGGCTAGAAATCCGAGCAATGTGTCTAAGTAAGTAAAAGAAATTTACTAAAAGTGCATCAAACTATTCAACGTTCGCAGCAGCAGAAATCGTCCCTTCATCTTGGATATATGTTTTAGGTACGTAAAAGTATCCAACAACAACGAATACAACCGCTGTACCTAGCATCAACCAAGTAAAAAATTCAAAATAAGCAGCACCAGTTAGAATTGTTGCACCACCCACCTGCCAAGTAACATCAAATTCATGGTTTTGTTTTTCGATGATGTGCTTATTTTCTAAATCAGTTTGCTCAATAAAATCTTCCCAAGTAGCGTCTGTGTTCCCAGCGTTCACAGCTTTTTCGGCATCTATCTCAGCTTGACGAACTGTTAACCAAGAATGTGTTGGATGAAAAAACGACTCTGTAGAAACGTCGGAACTTTCTTCTGCTGCCTCCTTCTGTTGCTCAACTGTGTCGGACTCAACGCTAACCTCTGCACGCACATCATGCTCCGTCATAAATAACTTGTCTGGGCCATTACTTGTAATTTCAAAATTACGACGGTTCACTAAGTTATAGCGCAATGGTTTCCCAAATGAGTCATGTAGGTGAGAAATTGCATTAGCGCCTTCGTCTTTGAATGGCAATCTATCGTGTTCATCCCAGAACTGACCAATCTTTGCAATTGCATCCTCGATAACCGAAACTTCACTGGTTACTAGCGTGACTCTTTCGAAATCAGGAGCAAAACCTACACGAATATCATCGTCACCAATTGATTCTTCCCATCCCTTTAGAATTAGTTCAAATCCTCCATCTTCGTTTTGCGTGTAGGTCATCCCTTTTTCAGCTGCTTGGGATTTACGATCCCCTTCGGAGGTTTCTTCGTTGCTCCAGTTTGATACAAGTACTTTTGCTGAGCCAAGACCATCTGGAACCATAATAAAGTGGTTTACCCCTGCAGTGAATAAATTTCCTAATGAAACACTCATCAGAAACAAAGCCATAATCACCGACTTCATTTTCTTTGGTGCTTGTGTATATGCAAACTCTAATCCAGTTATGGAAACCATCACTTCTGAGGAAGTTAAAATCGCATAAGCAAGAACTTGCCAGCCAATAGATGGTCGCTGCCCTGCATCAACCCAACTTTGAACTATTCCAACCATAAAAAACCCAGCAACCATAACAAAGAGGCCGATGGATATTTTTCGGATAGGTGTTAAAGTAAACACCTTATTGATTAGTGGATACACCACAAACTGAAAGAGTGGAATGTAAATCAAAATCATGATTGGATTCACAGCTTGAATTTGAGAGGACAGCCAATGCATTCCAAGCCAATTTCGATTTAAATCCTCCGCTTGAAGAACCCATGAAGAACCTGTTTGGTCGAACAAAGCCCAGAATACTGCGATAAAAATGAAAATAATTGAGAGTTTGGAAATTGCTTTTAGTCCTACTCCACTAAAGGTCTCAGTTACCCAACCAATTCCACCCGCTGGTATGTGAATAAATACTTTACGTCCCATCCAGAAAGCAAGGGTAGCGATTGCCATCAAAACCCC
>CAZABE010000141.1:0-2979 GCA_964483425.1 uncultured Isosphaeraceae bacterium
GTAGTCGCCATCCCACCGGTGTCCATTACATCGCAATAAAAATCAGCCCAACGCATATCTTCTGGGTCGACGTCGTTCAAATTGTAAACAGCCGTCCACCCAGCTGTTTTATCTTTTGCAAGAACGTAGGTTCTTCCCTCGCTTTCAATCAAGCCATTCGTCGTGTGATCCCCAAGGGCTATAAAAACTTTACTGCTAGGATCTCCTTCAATTACTCCCTTTAAGAGAATGACATCTGGTTTTGATTTTTGACGGTGGACTGTTTCTCCGAGGTAATTAACTGACCCAAGAACAACTTTTGCTTTTGGTGTAAAGACATCAAATTGTTGCAGGCGAAGTTGGACGTTTGAATCAGTACCTAAAGGAAAATCAGGTACAACTACGGTAGCCCCTCCATCAAACTCACTTATTGACTCCTTATCAATAGAAATAACTACTCCATTAAATGAAGCAACTTCTTTGGGAGAAGTTTTTGCTTTTTCAACAGACAACTCTTGCGTTGATGCAAGCATCGAAATAGTTATTAGTGCGCTTAACAAAAAATCATTCTCTCCAGATTAATTACATTCGTAACCAAGGTTAATCATGCCTAATTGTACGCAGGAATGCAAGAAATAAATATCAAAATTCCTTCCTATTATGGACAAACACCCCAAGAATCGACTATTGCTAGTAAATCGCCAACATTAGGTGACAGTCCAATTTCAAAGTTCGCTTGTGCTGTTATTGCAAATGCTCCAATATGGACTATTAGAACTTGCTTCAACAGAATATACCTTTCAATAAAAAACGCCCACTAGAGTGTATATCTAGTGGGCGTTCTAAGTCAAGTTAACTTACTCAGGGCAGTCACCCCAAGCGTCAATAAGAGCGAGCAAATCGCCAACACCAACGGTTCCATCTTCATCAATATCACCTGCTCCACCCGACTGACCCCACATGTCAACAATAGCAAGCAAGTCAGCCACGCCAACAGTTCCATCTTCATCGATATCACCTGTACATGGAGGAGTTGTATCGCATGGGTCACCAGGTCCATCAATAAGAAGTTGACCACTACCTTCTGAAGATCCACTCCAACCACCAACGCGGATGAGATAATCAGATCCCTGTGTTACATTAAAGGTAGTCTCAGATGAGTATCCGCCACAGTTATCGCCATCGCCATTGCATGCGATTTGTGTTTTACTATCACAAGTGCCTTGATACACAACTATATCAGAATCAAAGTCAACTAAATCACAAGTACTTACAGTCATAGATCCATTTTCACAAGCAGTGTAGGAGTACCAAACGTCAGCGTGCATATCGCCAAGGTAAGTTCCACCACATTCAGCGTCATCGTAAGAATCATTGCTGTCAAGCGCACCAACAGTAGTAATCGAATGTGTACCATCAATAACGGCTCGAGCAGTTACGCAATCGTCATTATCAAGTGGTTCTGGAATCTCGGACATATTATGAAGAGCAAAACCAGCAAGAATCTCTACTGAGTGAGGTGTACCGTTTGATAGGTCGCCATCATCATCATCAAGTGTTAACCAATCAAGCGTAATCGAAGGCGAAATGTTGTCTCCGGAGTGCATTACCATCGAGTTAATCGCAAGAGAAGCAACAATTTCACGACCTTCTGGACCATATACAGCTTCCATTTCGCTTATTGCATCCCAAACACAGCCAGAAATTAACTGACCGCAGTCATGAATCCCACCAGTACATGGGTATTGTTTATTGTTATCTGCAGTTCTAATTCCGTTAGTACAGTCACTGCTGTAAAACCCGCGAGCAAGTTCAGGGTCATCAGTAATTAGCACGCCCATGACATCGCCCATGCCCTCGCCGTACTGACCCTGACCGCTACCTGCAGACGAAACCATGTGGTGACCGTATTCGTGGTGAACTACAACTGAGAAAGCCGTATTACTACAACCACCACCAGAATTGTAGAAATTTATCGATGAATAATCATAGAAAGCATTGCATGTACCGCTTACACCAACGTTGGCTGGAAATGACGTTTGAGTGTCAATCGTTGGAAAGTCAGGGAAGTAGTACAAAGTGTAATCCCGAACAATGTTTGCCTGTAAATAAGCATTTACTTGTGCTCGGTAACTCTCACTATTATTTGCAGAGTTGTGCACAATGTCTGGGTTCAACGTGTTTTGCGTGATGCTTGCATCAGACCCGCTGTAATTATTTACGTTAAACCATTGACCTTCTAGTTTAGAAGTTAGATTGCCCTCTCCGGAAATACTGTAGTTGCCATCTGCATCAGCGTAAGCCGTGTTACCGTTAAGTGTAACCTTTGCATGAGGCATACCTGAAAGAGCTTCTGGTTCGCAAACATCTGCGCCTGAACTAGTTGTTGCTTGACCTCCGATATTTCCTTCAGCATGAAGGATCAAGTTCTTCTCATGAAGAATTTCACCTGTTTCAGCATCAACAATAAGTTCTGCCTTTTGATAGTTGGCCGTATCCCAACCACCACCAACTTTGGCTTCAAAGACCAAAGCAGCGCGAGGTTCTGCATGTTCCTCTTTAGAACCAGCATAAACCATGAGCTTTGGAGTTGTAGTTGTTACTGAAGAGCCGAATCGTGTTGCGGCTGACATCAGAGCAAGTGCTCCATTATTCATTAGACGTTTAGGTTTTTTGAATCCTTTTACGTCACGCAAGTCGATTTCCGCATTTACGATTGGGTTGTTTTCTACGTTTCGAGAAAGGACCATCAAACGGCTACCATAGACAGGAAGTCCGTCAATTGTTTGTTTGAAGTACACACCAGTGAATTTATATTCTCCTGTTTCGCGGTTGTACATGATTGGTTGAACGTGGTGACCGTCTGCAAATGGACCTTCGGCAATAAAATCACTCGCATTTACTCCAAGGGAGTGAGACCAAGTTCGTAAGAAGTTTTGTGCTGAAAGTTCGGCTGTTCTGCCTGTTGCCAATTCTGGAGCAACCATTTTTGTAACTTTC
>CAZABE010000142.1:0-47192 GCA_964483425.1 uncultured Isosphaeraceae bacterium
ATAACTCATTTGTTGGAAATAACTCAACAAAAGAATCTCCCGCAAATGGCTTGGGAGTTGATCGACAACATCTCGTATTGTTTCTTTCTGTTCGCTGTCAAGTAAATTAGCATCTGGCTGCTCCTGATCCGATTCCATAAGGTCAATGAAGCGAGTTCCATCGCCATCACCACCCACTTCCTGCGACAATGACAATACTGTCCGCTTTGAATGCTTACGATGCCAGTCCCTACCTTTGTTCGCTGCAATTGTAAAAAGCCACGGTTTAAATCGCCTTGATGGGTCAAATGTCTCTGCAGAGATGTGAATTTGGAGAAAGGACTCCTGAAAAACGTCCTCTGCTGCTGCTCTAGAGCCCACAAAACGGGTTAGAAAGTGGAGAAGATCATTTTTATACCGGTCCATCAATTCTGGAAAGGCGTTGGAATCTCCATCAATGTGGGCAGCTAATAGTTCTTCATCGGTTCGGATGTCAGTTTCAGCATCCATGGGGTGGACAGCGTACGCTATATAAGATGCAAGTGCAATTACTTCTTACTACCATACTCACCCTTTTCCTAATGGTTCCTTCCTGTACATCTCGGCAAACGGTTGAATTCCTCGGATTTGATGGTTGTCCAAACACACCAGAATTGCGAAAGCGGTTGAAAGCAGCTGATCCCACACTCCTCATTGTTGATATTGATTTGATGGCACTACCATCAAAAGATCCACGACTTGGTTGGGGCGCACCAACGATTCTAATTGACGGAAAAGATTTGTTTGGGCTAAAGTCAAGCGGAGGACATGCTAGTTGCCGTAATTGGTCTAGTGGACTTCCAACAGTAAACGAGATTCGAGAGGCAATGAAAGAACATAAAAAATGAGTGGATGGTGGGTACACGATTTATGGAATGCTGGAAGAGGGACTGAACTTGTCTCGTGGATCTTTTGGGTGATTGCATCTATTACGTTGCACGAACTTGCTCATGGATGGGCTGCCATTTGGGAGGGAGATGACACGCCACGAGTTACTGGACACATGAGCGCGAACCCGATTGTGCACATGGGATTGCCTTCGTTGATTTTGTTTTTGATTTTGGGCATTGCGTGGGGCATGATGCCTGTAAATCCGTATCGTTTTAGGCACGGAAAATGGGGACGGATATTGGTTTCTTTTGCTGGACCTGCGATGAACCTTCTCATTGCGTTTGTAGTTCTAACAATTCTAGGTTTTGTAATTAATCCAAACGTTGACCAGACAGATATTGAAACTTTTTTACTAACGGGTGGATTTTTAAATCTCATTTTGTTCGCTTTAAATATGTTGCCAGTTCCTCCACTTGATGGATCAAATATTTTGGCAAATCTCTCAAGTACTGTTGCGGGTTGGTACCGCCATCCTCATGCACAACTTTCTGGTCTGCTCCTCTTTTTCCTCCTAATCTGGACCAATATGTTCGATGCTGTTTTTATGTGGGCACAAAGAGGTTCTGCACACTATGCCTTCTTTGTTTGGCAAATTATTCACTAATACTTACCTCCGAGGTGTTCTGGGGTCAGACCCCAGAAAACGACCCGCGGGATTGTTTTCGTGGTAATTATCCGCGAGGTCGATGCCGAATTTAAGCCCATTAATTAACCGCGGGTTAATTAATTGCTATAATGCGTGGCTCGAGTAATCGCTTCGTGAAGTGGTTCCGCACGACCGAGGTTGGATGGTCCAATCAAGGTTCTACGGGTCACAGTCAATCGTTTTTGCCAACCATCTTTGATTAGACGAACGAAGCCAACAAAAGGAGATATTGCCCAGTGGTAGTATTACGCCTCAAACGTCTCGGACGACGACATCGTCCGTTTTACCGACTCAACGCAATGGATAAACGTGCTCCACGCAATGGCCGAGTAATCGAAGAACTCGGTTGGTATGATCCAATTGCACCAGAAGACAAACAACTAAGTTTAAAACCAGATCGCATCGACTACTGGCTCAGCGTAGGCGCACAGCCATCAGAGACCGTTGTAAGTTTGCTTAAACGTGCTGACATCGATCCGACCCCCGGAAAGAAACTTAGTTAACGTAATTAGGTCCAATCATGAGGATTGATATCCTTACACTCTTTCCAGAGATGCTTGAAGCAACCCTTGCAACAAGCATCATTAAACGAGCACAGGATGCAAGTCATGTCGAGATACACGTTCACGACATTCGCGATTGGGCTGACAATAAACACCGAAAGGTTGACGACCGCCCGTTTGGCGGAGGACCTGGAATGGTGATGATGTGCCAGCCATTGCACGACGCCGTGCAAGAGGTTGAGCGACAACTGAATACCCCCGGAAATCCCGAGTGTTCACCCGTTCGAATTCACTTTACGCCACAAGGCGAAGTCTTACAACAAGAACGTGTCGAACAACTGGCCACTGAAAAACATTTACTGTTAATCGCCGGTCACTACGAAGGGATCGATGAACGAGTTATCGAATCACTCGATCCCCTCGAACTGAGCGTAGGCGACTACGTGCTCAGTGGTGGAGAACTACCCGCCCTGCTTCTCGTTGACGCGGTGGTTCGGCTTCTCCCAGGAGTTCTTGGTCACACTGATTCAGCTGATCAAGATTCCTTCTCCCAAAGGGATAAAGAAGGTAAGCCCCTTCTTGACTGCCCTCATTACACGCGTCCACGTGTATGGAATGAGAAGGAAGTGCCAAACGTGCTACTTAGTGGCGACCACGACGCGGTCGATAAGTGGCGAAAGGAGCAGATGGTTTCGCGAACCAAATCGCGGCGACCTGACCTGCATGGCAATGAGGAAGTTGACCCCTGAGTTATTCTCAAGTCACCCCCCGGAATAGCCCCAGTGTTACTCACGGGATTTGTAAGAAAGGAACCCAACCATGGGCCAACAACAAACAGTCGAATCAGTAACCGCTGACCAATTACGAGCAGACGATTTTTTCCCTGACTTTAGCGTAGGCGACACAATCAACGTTCACTACACTATCGTTGAAGGGGAAAAAGAACGCATCCAAATTTTCCAAGGCGTCCTAATTGGTCGCAAGGGTCGCGGTGTAAACGAGACAATTACCGTCCGCCGGATTGTTGCAAATGAAGGCGTGGAACGAATCTTCCCACTTCACTCTCCGCGTATCGCACAAATCGAAATCGTTCGACAGGGAGATGCACGACGTGCAAAATTGTACTTCTTGCGCGATAGAGTAGGTAAAGCAAGACGGCTTCGTGATAAACGCCGCGGGCTTAAATAAACAGCGAAAGTGACAGTCACTTATAAGAAAACGGCTCGCCAATTTCATGGCGAGCCGTTTTCTTGTCATAGATGGATCTAATTAGTTACCCCAAAATTATCCCGCCTTGCGATATGTTTCTCGGTCTCTGAAAAAGGAACTCCCTGGAGATTTTGGTTGTGCCTTTGCTTTTCCGTTATCTGCAACAGGAGATCCAATTAATAAGTTAGCACTTTCCGAGGTCGTCCCCTCCGACGACCCAGACCATGCGGATTTTTCGGGTGTTGTACGCTTTGCTCTTGCGGCTTCAATTGACCTTGCCATTGCTTCTAGCATTGGTCTTACATGTTCTGATGATTTGTTTCTGTTATTCATAGTGTTATTTCCGTGGCCTTCAACGTGAGGGCTGCGAACCTATCGGCTTACAAAAGAACCGACTTTCGCTTTAGTTGTAGAAAAATTACGTCCAATAATTAAAAACTAATTGGTTTACGCTTAGATAAGCCCCCAAGTCTAATTATTCTTTCAGGAATCTCTTCGGCGTTCCCTAGCAGCCCGCGAAACATCGTCATAAATCGTTTCTAACAAGCCAGCCATTGGAAATTTCCCGTCCATTGGGGAAATGCCCAATCGTCGTAAGAGGGTGTGAGGAAGGTGAGTTGGCATTGGTGCCCTATCCGCGTCTTTTGTCGAGTGTGACGAACGCCAAAAGTCCTCTAGGCAATCTTCTAATGGTGGAAGATTTGGCAAATCATCTTCGCGAATACTTGCGTGCGCTCTCGCTTCCCCTTTTGCTTCAAGTGTTCTTGCTTGGCGTAATTTTATGAGAAGATCATCCTTATCAGTACCCTTCATTTGAAAATACATGAGTGGCGTTGCAAGCAGTCGTTGTGCTGTTAAGAACAATGCAGCAGCTGCATGTTTGCATAGTTTCGTTTTCTTACACCCACAGTCAACCTTGAAGTTATCCGCGAATGATGAATGTCCACAATCGTGCAACATCAAGGAAAGGTTTGAGGGAACTTTACCTGCTGACAAACGGGCTGCTACTCTTGCTTCTCCAGACATACGTTGAGCAACCTTCGTCCATTCATCTGATGATAGGACTGGAACGTCAATCTCTAATCGGTAGGGTTTATCTTCCGTACATTGCACTTTTGCAGTAATCTTGCCTTTAGCAATCTTTAAAAATTTAATTTGCCCATCCATTGCATAGTTTTGGCCAGCTACAAGGCGATCCATTGCAAAATTGCTTTCGATTGACTCCATCACCCAAGCTGAAGGCGTATGCATCCTCAAGTCCTCGATGGAGGTCTTGAGTTTCATGCTTGGTTTACCTTTTCTGGTTGTGGTTGGTTTTGCCATTACTCTTGCTCCAGTGCTGACTCACGCAATACAAGCATATCTCGCAATTGACTTGCTGAAAGATCCGACAACCATTGTTCGCCAGAACCAACAATATTCTCAGCTAATTCCATTTTTTGTTCAATCATCTGGTCGATGCGCTCTTCAAGTGTGCCGGTACAAACAAACTTGTGCACCTGTACTGTTTTTTGTTGCCCAATTCTAAAAGCACGATCAGTTGCTTGGTTTTCAATTGCGGGATTCCACCAGCGATCAAAGTGGAACACGTGATTTGCAGCAGTAAGGTTAAGACCTACTCCACCTGCTTTTAGTGAAAGAATGAAGACGGGAACATTGCCATCGTCTGCTTGGAACCGATCAATAAATTGTTGCCTTCTTTTTGGCGGTGTCCCTCCGTGCAAAAAGAGGGTGTCACATTCAAGGTCGTGTTGTATCATCGCTGATAAAAGGCGACCCATTTCCCTAAACTGGGTAAAGACCAATGCCTTTTCGCCAGTTGCAATTACTTCTTCAAGCAATGACATTAAACGAGTTGTTTTGCCCGAACGTGCTGATTGTAACCCAGGCGCTGAGGACTCAGAAAGTGTAACTCCATCTCTGTGGCCTGCTTGAGCGTAATGTGCTGGGTGATTGCATATTTGTTTCAACTTAACCAAGGTTGATAAAACAAGACCGCGTCGCTGAATACCTTCAGAACGCTCCACTTCACTCACCATCTTATTTACAACTTGTTCATAAATACCCCCTTGCTCTTCCGTCAAGTTTGCAAACTCTTTTGTATGTACACAATCAGGTAAATCATCAATAACGGTTGCGTCTGTTTTTAAGCGGCGTAATACGAATGGCTGAATCATCCTTCTCAATTGCTCGGCGCGCTTTGGGTCGCGACGTTGCTCAATTGGTCTTGCAATAGTACGCTTGAAGGTCGTTGCTGGTCCTAAATATCCGGGATTTAAAAACTCCATAATGGACCAAAGTTCGATTAATCGATTTTCGACTGGTGTACCAGTTAATGCAACTCGGTGCCACGCTTTCAAAGCACGAATCGATTGGGCTTGCTTAGTGGGCGGGTTCTTAATGTACTGTGCTTCGTCAAGCGCAACTCGGTGCCATGAAATCAAATTCAGCGTCTCACAATCACGGTGAACTAATCCATAGGTTGTAATTACAACGTCGTTTTCTGAAACAATCTCAGCGAACGATTCTCCTAATGGGCGGTTGATTCCGTGGTGAACGTGTACTTTTAATTCCGGTGAGAATTTGTCCAGTTCTCTGTCCCAGTTACCAATTACAGATGTCGGCACAACCAAAAGCGTAGGACCAATCACAACATCTGGTTCAGTGCGTTCGTGTTGCAATAGTGCTATCAACTGAATCGTCTTGCCAAGACCCATATCATCAGCAAGACAAGTACCTACTCCAAATTTGGAGAGGAAAGCCATCCACTGTAAACCGGTTATTTGATAAGGTCGTAATTGCCCTTCAAATTTTGCTGGTTGTTGTATTTCAGGAAGGGATTCACTGTCAGTTGTTGATTCAAGCAGTTCGTGTACCCATCCAGTTGCCGTTAAGTCGCCAATAGCTAAGGCGTGCAGAGTTTCACCGTCTCCCTGAGCTAATCGAAGGGCTTCAAGCAACTGCATCTCGGTTTTTGCGCCATCAGAAAATAGGCGTTTGGCTTCTTCAATTGCTCCTTTTTGCAGATGCACCCACCTTCCCTGTACTTGAACAAGCGGTTGTTTCTGTTTTAGTAAGTCCTCAAATTCTTCTTGGGTAAGAAGGTGCCCACCAACTGCAACTTGCCATTGGCATTCAACAATTGCGTTTAAGCCAAGTACAGAAGTAGTACCAAAAGATCCCTCTGCTCTTTGTGCAAGTGCCACCTCTAGGGATGGTGATTCAATATGTAAATTTGCACACAAGGTGCTTTGTTCGCTTCCCCACCAAATTGGTAAGGAGGTTCTAAAACCAGATTCTTCAAGAAGAGGAACATACTCAACTAAAAATCGGTGGGCTTCTACCGTTGAAAGTTCCATTTCAGATGGCATCGATTCTTCAAGGGATAACTCGAGTTTTGGATACAACATAGCAGCGCGGTCTAACTCGCTTAAGAACAATTCCGGAAGTCGGTCGTCGCTACCGCCTTCGCTTCCCGACTCTCCCCAGACCTCGACGGCCGAGACTTCTCTTGAAGCATCTTCCGCGGATTGCAATGCAAATGTTAGTTTCCAAACATCAATTTCATCGTTTGGTTCGTGTAATTCCAGAAGCAAACGCCAGGAAAGGTCTTCGCCAATATCGCAAAGTCGACCAAGCCAGCGGCGTGCATCTGTGAATACGCTGAGTAGGCGATCTGGATTACCAACAACCAAACTTTGCTCGTGCAATAAAGCCGAAAGCCAAGCGACATGTGCATCTTCTGATGGATCCCAATCGTCAACTGCATCAACAAAGTCATCTTCGATGAGGATGTCTCGTATAAGTCCATTAGTCATATCTTCAATGGCAGTCTCAAGAAGGACACGTCCATCTTGGGTTGTCGACCTTGCAACTGGTGGCATTGCCCTAAGCAAGAGGCCAAACCTTTCAACAACCTCTTCATCGTGAAGCCATGATGTCCACTTTGCGGTCAAATGTTTTCGGTCAACCTGAAGTAATGAGGGGATAAAGCGTTGGTCAACAAGCAGATCTAACGCTAATTGAGCAGCGCTTGACCAAAAATGTACTGACTGCCCAACTTCAAATTTTTCGTCGCAAGCATGGCGTGATAGCGTATTTAAAAGTTTTATTGCATCTGATGCATGAACAGCAATAGTAGGAATAGAAAATTCCCCAAGCGAAGGATCGCTTGCGTGTTCGTAGTCACCCATTATGCTGACCAACCTATCGCTTGGCCAAGGACCAAGTAGGTCGGTGGGTAATTTCAGGTTAATAGTATCTTCCTCAAAACGATTCAACTCAATCCCAGCATCAAGGAGTGTCTTTGATAATTGTTCTGAAGAATTAGTGTAGGTATGCGCTTCAATTAGGTCCGTTGCAACAATATTTGGTTCGTTGTTTGTGGATAATTCCTCAGAATATATTTGAGGTAATGAGATAAACTCATCCAACGACTCGGACCATAAGTGCAGGTGTCCGGCCTTCCAGTTGGCGTGAATAACAAGCATCAATCCTCCATCCATGAATGATCGCGTTGGGATTCGAACCCAAGACCGCCTGATTAAAAGTCAGGTGCTCTACCAGCTGAGCTACGCGATCGAGAATCGCCCATTCTACCCTTATCCGTGCCGTTTTGCGAGGGTGCCGAGTATAGAAATATAGTGTTATCGGGTGTAAAAGTTGAAAGGATATCTTGATTCAAAGAATTATCTACCAGCATATTGTAAGTTCAAGCAATAGCACGAACTCGTCCGATAAGAGTGTTGACCGGATACGGCTTTAGGTGGAACCCGAAGCCACAACTCCAACTTACGACGGTCGACTCAGTGGATTGCGAGTTGAGCGAACTCTATGAACGTGGTTCAAAACCACACCAATGTACCTATGGATCGAAACACCTTAAACACTCGCCAACGACCGATATTTGAAGCGAACCCACTAAATTTACTAATTACTGCACTACTAAAGACCGAGAACTATTGCATGCCAGACAAAAAAGAAAACCCAAATCGTGTTGTCCTTATGAAGGGAGATCATCAATGGAGGTTTGAATGGGAGTCAGGCGAAGAAATTACAGCTGTGAAAGCGATTACCGAAATCGCAAAATCACCCGAAACCGATTTCGATTGGTTTGACGCTGCGATGGTTTGCCACGAAATGTCAAAAATAACTGCCAAGGCCGCATAAATACTGGAAATACCAATGAAAAAGAATATTGAACATAATGTACCGATTGTTACTTCATTTTTGTACTATCTGCTTGAAGAACGGGCTTTTAGTGATTACACGGGTAGGTGCTACGGTGTCGATCTCCGGCAATATCTCATCTGGATTACGGAAGAACAAAATTTAACCCTCGACATTCCAGCAGAAACAGCAGCTTGGCAACGTTACGCAACGGGTGAAAAAGAAGTCGCAGGTCACGTAGGACCAGAGACAATCAGTGAACATATCGTAAATGCAGATACAGAATACCTTCGTAGTTTCTTGGCGTATCTTGCGGAATCCAATTATTCCCCTGCAACGATGGCGAGAAAGATTGCAACGCTGCGTAGTTTTTACAAATGGCTCGAAAAAAATAATTCAATCGATTCAAATCCTATGACGTTAATTCGAACACCTAGGCAAAAGAAACGTCTTCCAAAAGCAATTGCTGTTGAACAGGTAGAAAAATTACTCTCTGCACCAAATGACAATACATTGCTTGGTGCACGTGACCGTGCGATTATGGAAACACTCTACTCAACAGGAATACGAGTCAGTGAACTTGTAGGAATTAATTTTGGAGATATTGATGAGACAGGACAGGCAATTGTCATTCGTGGTAAAGGCCGTAAGGAAAGAATTGTTCCACTCGGCACCCACGCAATGGCTGCAGTTTCACATTACCTTGGTATCCTAAATAAAAACAATATACCAAATGAGTCGGATGACCCACTCTTTATCAATAAACATGAAACACGTCTATCAACGCGTTCTGTACGGCGCAAAGTTAGCAAGTACTTGGATCAAGTTGGGCTTGACCCGTCAATCAGCCCCCACACTTTACGCCATAGTTTTGCAACACATCTACTCGATAATGGAGCAGATCTTAGAAGCGTTCAAGAATTACTTGGGCACCAGTCACTATCAACAACTCAGGTCTATACACATTTGACTACAAAACGAATGCGTGAGTCATACGACCAAGCACACCCTCGCGCTGAAGCTGGTTAAGTCCAAAGTTACATTTATATTTTTTCTATTCACTCATCCAATTGAATGAGTTCGTTAATTTGTTCAAAATATCTGTTCGCCTCGTCATGTACTTGTGCTGGAACCATCGGCTGTTTTACGGTATCGAATGTGACTGTAGGAATTTGATTTGGCAAAAGCTGAATATCAAATAACCAAGACCTTTCTTCATTCTGTTCTATTTGGAGAGGTAATTGCAAAGATCGTGCGATGGTGCGGTTAACTAAAATTTTTCCGGTTTGTGAATTAGCATCTACTTTGTTTTTAACAACTATCCATCTCTTCCTTGGATCGGGTGCACCGTAGTCGGGCGAATTTGCTACTGCAACCATCGCAGTCCAAACCACTTCTTTGCTTTGATTTGGCCAAGATTGTTGTGGAGTTGAGCAACTTGCCAAACATAAGAGGGTAAGAGCTAGTGTAACTCGATTCATTCTGGTTCCATTGCTTCATCTGGAATGTCAGCATTTGAATAGACATTCTGAACATCCTCATGGTCTTCAAAGGCCTCGATGAGGCGCATCATCTTGGCTCCTTGTTCAACATCGCAAGTGACCATTGTTGCGGGGACCATAGTGACTTGAGCGGAGACGGTCTTAATTTCAGCATTTTCAATTGCCTGTCGTAAATTGAGAAAGTCCACTGGTTCACAAGTTACTTCCCACCCACCGTCGCTCTTTGTAATATCGCTCGCACCAGCATCAAGTGCAACTTCCATAAGTTGATCTTCTGATGTTTCGCTTTCTTCAATAAGTATTACACCAGTGCTTGTAAACCCAAAAGCGACTGCACCGGGTTTTGCGAGGTTTCCGTTTACCTTTTCAAACAACTTCCTCATCTCTGGAGCAGTACGATTTACGTTATCAGTCAACACATCGATTATGATTGCTATGCCGTTTGGTCCATAACCCTCATATCGAACTTCTTCATAACGAACACCTTCGTCCCCTTCACCACTTGCCTTTTTAATCGCCTTTTCAATAGTGTCCTTAGCCATATTGACTGCTTTAGCATCTTCAATCGCATAACGTAACGTTAGGTTCACGTCTGGATCTGGTCCGCCATTTTTTACTGCAACCATAATCGCACGGCTACATTTTGACCAAGCTTTTCCTTTGACAGCATCTTGTCTTGCTTTTCTATGTTTTATGTTTGCCCATTTACTATGACCAGCCATATCAGTTTGCTCCGTCTATTTCTATTAATTCGCTTACTTTCGAAAAATTTCCTGACTCAAAGGCAATTATTTTTTCCATTACTTTGCGAGTTATCTCGCCTAATTCTAAATCATACAATGCCTCAGGTGTTGCAACAGAAATTCCCCAAATTGAGTGTGCCATAGACATAAAACTCTCAAGGTATGCTTGCTTTGTTTCGGGGTTGTTCAGAATCGATGATGCAAGTCTCCAATTAATTATTGCACTTTCTGGTTCGTTGATCAACCAATAAGCGTCACCAAGATGAACATAGGATTCTGGGCTCGGCTGATTAGTGTTTTGTAATGCTTGAATAAATAGAGGAACCGCTTTTTGTGGTTCACCATTTTGAACGTGCATCCATCCTATCGTATCCATAATATATGGCGCAGTACCATCGAGGGAATACGCTTTAGTGCAGAGTTCTTTTACCTCTTCAGTTGCACCATCACGGTTTAGTTTCATCCAAGCTAAATTGTTCATAGTCAGTGCATCGCTTGGATCAAGGGCGATAGATGATTCATATAATTTAATCGGAGCGTCGACAACACCAAACATGGACATAGATTGGGCTGCCATTGAAAGTGCTTCAGCAAGTGGTACTGGTTCAAACCATCTTGGTGCAAGTGGAATCTCTTTTGTGAGAGACACCTCGCTATAAACCTGTTTTGTAAGTGATCCATCCCCGAATGAGGCTATTTCTAATAAAGGTAGTGCGGTTAGAAGAGTACTCTGGATTTTATCGTTAACGTGCAAAGAGGCGGCCGTTACGACCTTAGACGCGATTGCGGCTGCACCAACATCAACTAATTGCTGCAATACACCAATCCAATTGCTGTGATTATTTTGGTTAATTAGATTTGTTACAGCAGCATCAAAGGTTAGCTGGAATTCGTCTTTAATAAGGTTTAACACTTCTTGATTGTTCTGAGCTTCAAATATTACCAATAGTGCAGAGTCGCGAAGTAGCGACTCAACCGCAGCATCTTGGTCTTGCAACCATCTTTTGGACAACCTTCTTTTGGCAAGTTCAATTTCACCCAGCCGAGCATCATCTAAACCAACAATTAAAAGTGCTTCACCATGTGATGGATTACGCGCGAGGACTTCTCTCCAGATTGAAAGCGCTGTATCCAAGCGACCCGTCTCTGATAAAGCGAGAGCCAAACCAACCCAAGGTGCGTACGCTTTGTTGTCTAACTCAACTGCTTTCTTGAAATGGACAATTGCATATCCATATTTTTCTTCATTTAAATATTGCCGACCAATAATGTATTGCTGGGCTGCTTCGTGAACCGTTGGGCTTGGTTCTATTTCAGGTTCATCACCAACAATGCGCTCTAAATGTTCTTGTAAAGTGTTCTGGGATACACATTCTGCACTGAAAGTGAATAACGTAAGAGCAACAGTAAAACAGAACTTAATCACTTCTTTGGGTTCTTTTTAGTGGTCTTTTTCTTGACTACTTTCTTTTTAGTGGTCTTTTTCTTAACCATTTTCTTTTTAGTTGACTTATTTGCTACATTTTTAGATGTCGATTTCTTATTTACAGTTTTTTTAGCTGTTGATTTCTTTTTTGCAGTTTTTTTCTTGGTTGTTTTGTTGGTTGATTTGTTGGTAGATTTACTTGCTTTTGGCTCTGGCTGAGACTCAACCCAAGTATGAAGAGAAGCGTGAATTTCGCGAACTTCGTTTGCCTTAACTTGTCTTGTTAACCAAGAAGCTGTTTCTGGAACCGACGAGTCCTCGTGAATAACACCGCTTGCAATTAATGCATTGTTGGTTCTTTCATCAACTGGCACAGCAGCAACTTCATAACTCATAGCAATAACTCTGTTACATACAAAGGTGGATATGCCGTTTAGTGTTTCAAAATAATCTCTAACGTCACGCTTACCCGCGCCTTCTAAACTATCAATGCAAACATTATGTTCTCTACCGTAAATAGCATTTAGAACAGATTTTAACCGTTTTGCTCTTGCTTCAGCGTGAGGATAATTTACACCCATTAGTTCAACCATTTCAAAGACATGGTTCACTCGAAGATCGTTCAAATCAACCGAAGCGCCAACCATCTTTTTGAACGCAGTGTCCGCTTGTTTTGCAGTAGCATTCCATAGCAAGTGTGAATAAATAACTTCACCAATTGCACCGTATTCGTTGAAAATCACTTCCCTTTTGGGTAACTTCTTCCTAAATGATTTAAATTTCTTTGCAAATTCAGTAGAGTTTTTCACTTATTTTTCCTTCTTGTTTTTCTGATTTGCTCTTCGCTCGTCTTCTTGATTTGCTTCAGCAATACTTGCTAGGACTTCTCTTTGTTTTAGTAGTTGCTCATCTATTCTAAATCGAAACTGCGGCATCCTTCTAAAACGAACTTTGTCCGACACTTGCCTTCTGATCCACTTTGAAGCAGATTGCAAACCGTGTAATGATAATTCTTCATGCTCTATTGGAGTTACCGTACAAAAGACGGTAGCGTTAGCCAAATCTCCTGAAACCTCAACTCGAGTAATGGTAATTAAACCTTGTACTCGAGGATCGGAGAGCCCACGCGAGAGCACTTCTTGTATAGCCCGCTTTAACGTTGAAGCAACTTGTTCAGTTCGTTGTGTCATTTCACTTTATTAAAGCGAACGCTTCACCTCTAATGCTTTATAACATTCAATCACATCACCAACTTTTATGTCGCTATAGCCCTGAATGTTCATGCCACACTCTTGACCCGACTTAACTTCTTTGGAATCGTCTTTGAATCGTTTTAGTTGATCAAGACGTCTGTCTGATTCTATAACAATTCCATCACGAGTAACACGAATTTGTTGATGTCGTTCGATTGTTCCATCCGTAACATAACAACCAGCAATCATTCCGACCTTTGAAATGGTAAACACGTCCCTGACTTCAGCGTGTCCAAGAACTTCAAGTTTGATTTCTGGATCAAGCAATCCCTCAAGGGCATCTTTTAGGTCATCAATCAAGTTATAAATAACTTCGTAGTAACGAATCTCAACACCCTTTTGCTCAGCTGCTCTACGTGCTTTTCCCGAACTCGTTACATTGAATCCAACAATGATTCCTCCACATGCTTCTGCAAGATTTACGTCTGATTCATTAATTCCACCAACTGCAGAGTGTTTGATTGAAATTTCTGCCTCATCATTTCCGATTTTTTGAATTGAACTTCGGAGTGTCTCAATTGAGCCCTGAACATCACCCTTGACAATTACTGGTAACTCACGAATATCAGCAATCTTCATTTGATCGAATATATTATCTAGAGTTACTTTTTCACGTGATAGGGCTACCTCCCTCGCTTGTTGAACTCGCTCTTTTGCCGCTGACTCAGCTGCTTTTAATGATTTAACTGCATAAATTTTGTCACCAGCATTGGGTACTTCGTTCAATCCAAGAATAGCCAGTGGAGTTGAAGGTCCCGCCTCAGTTACTTGATTGCCGTGTTCGTTAATAAGGGCTCTAATCCGCCCGTATCCTTTCCCAGCAACAACAAAATCGCCTTTCTTGAGTTTGCCCTGCTGAACAAGAATACTTGCAACTGGCCCACGACCCTCGGCGATATGTGCTTCAATGACAGATCCCTCGGCTGAGCCACCAAAGTCGGCTTTAAGTTCTAGGAGTTCTGCTTGGTAATCAAGGATTTCAAGTAAATCCTGAATACCAATATCTTCAGTAGCGCTGGTGCGGACAACCTCGGTCGTACCGCCCCATTCAACCGAGTTCAAGTCGTGTTCTGCAAGTTGCCCAAGAATACGCTGAATGTTTTCTTCTGTTGCTTGTTGCTTATCTATTTTGTTTAGTGCAACGACAATTGGTACATCTGCGCTCTTTGCGTGGTTAATTGATTCGATCGTCTGAGGCATTACTCCGTCATCTGCTGCTACGACAAGCACGACAATATCTGTAACTTTTGCACCTCTTGCACGCATTTCAGTAAACGCTTCGTGACCAGGAGTGTCAATAAAAGTGACGACTCGCTCACTCTCTCCAGCTTTTACTGGAACACTGAATGCACTTGTTGCCTGAGTAATACCCCCAGCTTCGCCGTCAGCAACGTTAGCACTTCTAATTTTATCTAATAAAGAAGTTTTGCCATGATCAACGTGACCTAGAATTGTCACAACAGGTGAACGGGATTTCTCGTCAACCATTTCTCTTGTTGTAAACGATTCAACGATTTTTTCTTCTTCTGTTCGTTGTTCTTCTATCTCTAATTCAATTCCCCATTCCATCATTATTTCAATTGCTTGATCTGTTTCAATGTTGTCATTAACGCTTGCCATAACATCAGCAAGAACAAGTTTTTTTAGAATTTCATTTGCTTTAATCCCAGTAGCAGATGAAAGTTCTTTAATTGAGATTGGTTCTAAAATTGTTATTTTCCCGCCAGTTTGTTTCAAAGTTTTTGCTCGAACGACTGGTTTGTTATCACTTCGTTTTTGACTGTCTCTACGGGCTTGTCTGAAAAATCCGCCACTTCGCCTAAGTCGATTTTCTCTTTCAAGTAAGTCCTGTTTGCGCCAATTTGAATCACCTCGATCTTGCTGCTGGCCTTGGCTGCGTGATCCACGTTCTGGTTGTCTTGTTTGTGCAGAATCTCGACGTTTGTTTCGCCTAGAACCCCTGCCTGTTTCCTGTTGAGGTGGCATCTGTTGAGGAGAGCGAACACCTGAACCACCTTGTGGTCCCTGTGGCCCTTGTGGTCCCTGAGTAGATGGGCGGCGTTTGGGTTGTCGGGTCTTGGGTTCTGGTTCGGGTTCTGGTTCTTCAATTCGAATTACTTTAGGTCCTGCCATATTTGCCTTGGCGGGTGTCTTCATTCGACGACCTTGAGGAATGATCTTTTCAGAATCATCTTCTTTTGGCTTTTCTTTTAGCTTTTCTTTTGTACTAGCGGATTTGGTTTTTTTCTTGGTAGTTTTTTTAGTTGTTTTCTTCTTGGTTTTTTTCTTGGCTTTTGCTTTAACTTTTTCTACGTCAACTTTTTCAGCGGTCTCAACGGCTGTGGTTTTTATACCACCTTCGCTAAACCACTCCATAATAGTTGCTTCAAGACCTGCTGAGACAGCTGACTGATAGGTCTTGATGTTCGGGATGCCTTCGCTCTTACACTTCGCAATGATATCTTTGGAGTCAACTCCAAGTTTCTTTGCAATTCTGTGCACTCGATTTGTTGCTGCTTTTTTAGCCACGTGTGTGTTCTCCGTTAGTGGGGGTTGTTACGCACCAACATCCGTTTTTTCTGTTTCCTCTGTCTCTGAGTCAGTTGATTCCTCAATATCTTCAACAGGAAGATCAAGAATTGAATCAGCGACTGCTACACTTTCGTCATCAATTTGCTCATCGAGGACTGCCGCCGCTGCTGCTTCTTCTTCAGCGCGAAGGGCTTCTTCCGCTAATTTTGCTTGTTCTTGTTCTACCGTTACTTCCTTAGAACGAACAACTGCGACGTCTATGCAACGGTCTGCTACTTGTTTCGGGAACTCTAAGTCCTCTTCCAAAACGTTACGACCGATCTCTTCAACATCAAAAATGCTAATAATTCCAAGCGCTGCCATTCGGTCGAGCATATCCTCAGTTACTCCATCAACTGGCTTGAGTGCTTCCCAAAGAATTTCCAAGCCCTTTTGATATTCTTCGGGTGTCAAGATATCAATATCCCACCCAGTCAAACGCGCGGCTAGTCGAACATTTTGTCCGCGCCTACCAATTGCTAGCGATAACTGATCATCACGAACAATAATTGTTGCGCGACCAAGTTCAAAGCATAAACTTACTTCGTCAACATCAGCTGGTTTAAGAGCATTTGATATCAAAACTTGGCTCGATTCGTTCCAACGAACGATATCGATTTTTTCTCCACCAAGTTCTTCCACGATGTTTCGGATACGGCTACCACGAACACCAACGCATGCACCAACTGGATCGACTTTGGAGTCGTTTGAAGTTACTGCAATTTTTGTTCTGAACCCGGGTTCTCGTGACATCGCGTGGATTTCAATAACGTGTTCCTGAACTTCGGGGACTTCTGCATCAAACAAGCGTCTGATGAAGTCTGGGTGGCTTCTTGAAAGAACAATTTTTACCTGATTCCCTGTATCTCGGACATCTAGGATTAAACAACGAACGCGATCTCCGGGACGGAATTGCTCGCCTGGAATTTGTTCTGACCTAGGCATAAACCCCTCAACACGACCTCCCTTATCTAGTTGGATAATGAGTGAACCGCCCTCGTATCGGCTACAAACTCCTGTTGTTAATTCTCCTGCCTTATCAATGTACTCATCAAAAATACCAGATCGTTCATCCTCTCTGAATCTTTGAATCATTACTTGCTTAAATGTTTGTGCAGGTATTCTGCCGAGTTCAGCCAACGGAATTTCAACTGCGCCCTCATCAAGATGACGCCAAATACAAATATCTCCGGAAAGCATGTCGATATTGCAAGAAAACTCTTCCGTGTCGAGTGAGTTATAGTGTTTACGCGCTGCACTCACCATTGCTTGCTCAAGGTCAGCAATAATGATTGATTTGTCAATTTTGCGTTGCTTGGCAATGGTTTCAATTATTTCTAATGTCTCTCGGTTCATGTCGTACTCTTTCTATGTTGTTTTGTTGTTTAGATGTTTAGTTGTTTGGTTGTTTAGTTGTTTGGTTTTCTTGAATTAAAAAACGGGTCGCGATGCGAACCCGTGGTTCAACCTGTTACGGTTGTTTGTGCGAAACGCACTAATCATGATGTAGGAAAATACCTACATCACGACTGAACCTCCTTTGGAATGAAAACATCCACAAGGAATTGGCTCAGAGCCACGGGTTGACTGCAATTAGCAGCCATAACTTGAAAAAAGTTGTAAGGATTCAGCAGGAATCATTACTACACTCCTAATAAAAATCTATGCTACCTACACAAGCAGCGTGGAAACGGTACAGGGTATTCCCACAGCCATCAAAACGCAACTCCATACCACACTTGCGCGTACTATATATATCTATGTTTTTCACTAAAACACTGTTTTTAACCCTTTACTCCCTGTTTATTGCTGAGTACGTTTTTGGACAAGCGGGCAATTTCCACGATTCTCGCGATCAGGTAGATGTTTCGGTACAAATTAGCCCAGAACGCGCAGTAGCGGGGTCCGATGCTGTAGTAGCAGTAATATTGAGCCACGCACCTCATTATCACTCACACACCAACAAACCAGAAGTTCCAGAAATACTTGGCGATGCCGAAGATTACATCGCAACTTCGATTGTTATTGAAATCCCAGACACTTCTCCACTCACGTTTCATAGTGGCTATACACAGTGGCCCGAGCCCAATGTAGTACAAGTTGGCTTTACTGGAACGCCAGTTGACTATGGGGTATTTTCAGATGATGCCATCATCTTCATTCCTGTAACGATTGCAACCGATGCAAAAGTCGGTAAGTCACAATTCACGATTAAACCCATCTTTCAAGCATGTGACGACACTTCTTGTCTCGCTCCAACGCCAACAGAAGGCGGTTGGGGATGGGACGAATACGGCATTTCAGCATCAATCGATATCATTGAAACAAGTGATGGTGTCTCTTTAAAAACGTTAAAAACATTTGATAACTTTGATGCTTCTGTTTTTGCTGATATTCACGAAGGAATTAAAGCACCAAGCGATAGCAAAATTGTGTTTGATGCCTTTGGTATTATCAATTTTACTCTTGACACAAGTGGCTCTTCAGGATTATTTCTTTTATTGCTGGTTGCAATGGGTGGAGGTTTTTTGTTGAATTTAACTCCCTGCGTTCTTCCTGTAATTCCAATCAAAATTATGGGTCTCAGCGCTAGTGCCGGAAATCGCAGAAAAACACTATACCTAGGTGTTTGGATGATGCTTGGAGTTATGTCGCTTTGGTTTTTACTTGGTTTTGGTATTGCACTTGTAACTGGATTCACAGCGATTAACCAACTGTTTCAATATCCTGCTTTTACTATTGCACTAGGGGTTTTTATTGGGATTATGGCAATTGGGATGGGTGGGTTGTTCTCGATTCAACTTCCAAATGCTGTTTACAAAGTTAATCCAAAACACGATTCATGGTTTGGATCCTTTTTGTTTGGAATAATGACAGCAGTACTATCTACACCCTGTACAGCACCATTTATGGGAGCAGCCGCAGCATGGGCAACAACACAGTCAGCAATTACTACTCTGAGTGTATTTGGATCTATTGGTTTTGGAATGGCGTTTCCGTACCTAATCCTTGCTGCCTTCCCTCATCTTGTTGAAAAGATGCCAAGAGTTGGCGAATCAAGTGAAGTCATTAAACAGGTCATGGGATTGCTAATGCTTGCGGCGGCTGCTTACTTCTTAGGAGTTGGATTGAGCGGTGCTATGCAACAAGAGGGTGCCCCTCCATCAAGGATTTATCTTTGGGTAGTTGCTGCTTGTGTTGCTAGTTCGGGTGTTTGGCTTGCTTGGAGAACTTTAAAAATTGCAAAAACGTCAACCACAAAATTCATTTTTGTTTTGCTTGGTTTTGTAATAACTATTGTTGCAATCCTAGGTGGTTTCCGTCTGACTGACAAAGGTCCTATTGACTGGGAATACTACACACCCGAGTTGCTTTCAGAAAAACTTGATGAGGGCAACGTGGTTGTGCTTGAATTTACAGCAGAATGGTGTCTGAACTGCAAATTGCTTGAGTCAACAGTTTTGCACGATTCAAAAGTCGTTGAAGCGTTCGGTGCAGATGATGTCTCACCAATAAAGATTGACTTAACTGGTAATAATGTTTCTGGCAACGAACTCCTCAACGAAGTCGGCGGACTTCGCATTCCGCTTCTTATCATCATGGGTCCAGATGGTGAAGAAGATTTTCGCGGTGACTTTTATACAGCTGATCAGATTCTTGAAGCAATCAAGAAATCCAGAGGTGGTAAATGAAATCCGTTTCCGTCTACTGCGCATCCTCACAAAACCTTGAGCCATGTTTTCATGATGCCGCAAGGATCATCGGTAAGGGACTTGCAATAAGGGGGCTAACACTTGTTTATGGTGGTGGGTGCATTGGATTGATGGGTGAAGTCGCAACAATCGCTACAAAGCATGGTGGTGATGTTGTAGGAGTTATTACACATAAACTAGTTGCCCATGAGCAAGCAAACGAAAACTGTGATGAACTTATTGTTGTTGACACAATGCAAGAACGCAGAACATTAATGATGCGAAAAGGTGACGCATTTATTGTTCTTCCCGGAGGGATTGGAACTTACGAAGAATTTTTTGAGGTCTTGGTTGGAAGGCAAATCGGTGATCACACAAAACCAATTGGAATTGTTAATGTTGATGGATACTTTGACCCCCTTCTTGAAATGCTAGAACACGGTATAGAACGTAAGTTTATGCGCCCCGCCCTAAGGCAACTCATCTACATCGATCCTTGCCCTGACTCTGTACTTGATTACGTTACTTCTGGCGTAAACAATCAGCCGTCACCCGAGGACATTTTGCCGATGCACGGATGAATTTTCTGAGCATTTTTCTATACAAAAAAACAATCCCGCGGGTCGTTTCCGTTTTGCGAGTCGTTTCCAATCATTAGACCTCGCTGTCACAGGTATACTGTGGGAAATGACACGTGAAAAGCCAATCATGGGAATGATTGCAGGAAACGGCATATTGCCAGTTCTTGCTGCAAAAGGGGCTAGGGAGGCAGGATTCCAAGTTTGCTGTGTAGGTCTTCGGAATCAGTACGTACCGGAACTGCCTGCCGTTTGTGATACGTTCTCTACCGCTGGTATGGCGCGCGTTGGAAGATGGGTTCGTCTTCTAAAAAAATGGGGTGCTAGTGATGCTGTAATGGTTGGTGGGGTTGGCAAAACAATCATGCACGATCCATTGGGTGTAATACGGCTGATGCCAGACCTAACGGGTCTCCTTCTTTGGTATAGAACTCTGCGGCATGATCGCAGGGATGCTACAGTTCTAACTGCAATTGCCGATGAATTGCAAAAATCAGGAGTCACCCTAATCGATTCAACAACACACATCCAAAACCACCTTGCAGGAATTGGAGTCCTTGGTAACGTAATTCCCAAGCCAAAACAATATGAAGATATTGATTTCGGATGGCCTCTACTTACTCAAAGCGCAGCACTTCATATTGGACAGTCCATTGCAGTTCGTGATGGAGATGTTCTAGCGGTTGAAGCGATAGAAGGAACTGCGGCACTTATCAATCGTGCTGGGTCATTATGTAAGAAAAGAGGATGGACTTTACTTAAGACAGCAGCAAAAGACCATGATATGCGAGCAGATGTTCCTTCAATTGGAACTAAAACCATTGAACAAGTTTCAAATGCTGGTTGCACCTGCATAGCGGTTGGAACTGGAAGAGTAATCCTTCTTGACGCTCCATCAGTTATTGAGGTAGCAAACAAAACTGGAGTTGCTCTAGTTGGCGTTGAAGATGAATGAATCCAACTTTGTTTCCCGCGCTGGCTTAAAACTAGAACATGCACTTAATGAGTTTAAATTTGATGTAACTGGATTAACGTGTGCCGACCTTGGTTGCAATGTTGGAGGGTTCACCGATTGCTTATTGCAACGTGGGGCTTCAAAAATTTATTCGGTTGATACTGGATACGGTACGTTCGCTTGGGAATTGCGAAGCGATGAACGAGTAACTACGTTGGAGCGCACCAACGCACTCCATTTTGAGCCGCTGGAAGAAGTAGATCTGGTAGTTATTGACCTTGGATGGACACCGCAGAAACTTGCTTTACCAGTTGGGAAAAGATGGACTAGCAAGGGGCATATTATTACGTTGATTAAACCTCACTACGAACTAACAAAAGAAGAAAAGGAGATAGAATCCGTTGGTGGAGGTCTTTCAGAAGAAGCTATTTCACGCGTTATATCTCGTGTTAAATTGCTTTGCCATGACTTGTCTCTTGAGATAATTGGTGAGACACTTTCACCCATAAAGGGAAAAAAATCAAGCAAAAAAGGAACCGGAAATAGCGAGTATTTAATGCTTCTAAAGACGGCTTTCTAGAACCATTCAAACGGGCAATTTAACTGTTCAATCTGGTACAATACTTGTTCTAGAAAAGGCACCATGAGCGAGACACCAGAACAGAATCCCGAAGCGCAAAACGATGAAGAGTTTGGCAACATTGGTAATGTTGTTGACCAACTAATCGAGCGTGAATTACATGACAGTTACTTGACTTACGCGATGTCAACTATTATGGATCGCGCTCTTCCTGACGTCCGAGATGGTCTTAAGCCATCGCAACGAAGAATACTCGTTGCAATGCACGACCTTAATCTTTCACCAGGTAGAAAACACCGTAAGTGTGCAAAAATAGCAGGCGATACATCGGGCAACTACCATCCTCACGGCGAATCGGTTATCTACCCAACATTAGTGAATATGGGGCAGAACTGGAAGATGAGGGTAATGCTCGTCGACAAGCAAGGCAACTTTGGCTCTATCGATGGTGATCCACCTGCTGCCATGCGGTACACAGAAGCACGTATGACCCAAGCCGCAGTCGCGATGCTTGATGACATCAAATTGGACACCGTTGATTTCAAACCAAACTACGACGAGACGAGGCAAGAGCCAACCGTTCTTCCCGGTCGTTTCCCAAACTTACTTGTTAATGGGTCAAGTGGTATTGCAGTTGGTATGTCCTGCTCAATGCCACCACATAATGTTGGTGAGATTTGCGATGCAATCGTTGCGGCAATCGATAACCCAAAATTGGACTTAGCAGAGTTGTTAGAAATTGTTCCAGGCCCCGACTTCCCAACTGGGGGACTCGTCGTGGGGAAACAGGGGCTTGCTGAAGCATACGCCACTGGTCGAGGCAAGTTGCAGGTACGTGGAAGAGTCCATTACGAAACAATCGGCAAACGTGAAGCAATTGTTATTGATGAAATCCCATATCAACTTGTACAAAACAACTTGATAGAAAAAATTGTTGACTGTGCAAAAACCGGTCGCATCTCTGACATTTCAGATATTAAAAACTTCTCTGGGAAAAAGTGGCGTACTAGAATAGTTGTCTACTTAAAACGAGGCGCTGATCCTGAAGTCGTCGAACGACAACTTTACAAATTCACTCCGCTTCAATCCACCGTTTCGGTCATCAATATTGCTCTTGTAAATGGCCGCCCGAAAACACTCGGCCTTCGAGGACTAATTGATTGCTGGACAGATCATCGTAAAACAGTTACTCGTAGGCGAACAGAGCACCTTCTTCGTGAGGCATCAAAAGCAGCCCATAGGCTTGAGGGACTAATTTACGCTGTCTGTGATATAGATGAAGTTATCTCGCTCATTCGTGCTAGCCAAACTCGAGAAGAGGCAATCGAAAAGTTGATGGTTAGAGAGTTTTGTGTTCCAGAGAACCATGAATACTCAAAGTTCATCGCTAACCGTTTAATCGAAAAAGCAAAAGATGGGGTTTCACTCTCCAGATTACAAGCAGATGCAATTGGTGCACTTCGACTAATTCAACTAGTTGGTCTAGAAATAGAAAAACTTACAAACGAATACGCAGATCTTCTTGAAAAGATTGACGACTATGAATCGATCCTCTCAGATGATCAACGAATACTCGACATTATTCGAGAGGATTGTATCGAACTTAAAGAAAAATTCTCAACCGATCGGCTTACAGGATTTGTTGATGGAGAAGACGATGATTTTGATTATGGTGCGTTAATCCCAGAACATGATGTATGTGTCACAATCTCGCACCGCGGTTATGTTAAGCGGTTACCAACAGACACTTTCCGTGAACAGGGTCGTGGGGGGCGTGGTATCAAGGGTGGTGAGACAAAAGATGGAGATTTCATAGAACACATCTTTGTTGCATCAACACATGACGATTTACTATGTTTCACTGACACGGGTAGAGTATTTCAACTCAAGGTCTATCAAATACCCGAGGCAACAAGAACGAGCCGTGGACGAGCAATTGTAAATCTTCTTCAACTCAAAGATGGTGAGAATATTGTTACATTTAGAAGTATCAAGGATTTTGAGAACTGCCAAGACAACCTTGTATTTGCAACTTCTCTTGGTCGTGTGAAACGCACAGCGGTCTCTGAATACCGAAATGTAAACCGAGGTGGCATTCACGCTATTAAGTTAAACGAAGGCGATTCACTTGTAGACGTTATAAAGACACACGGTGAAAGTCATGTTCTTCTTGGAACTTCTTCTGGAATGTCGATTAGATTTGTTGAAACAGATGCTCGGCTTATGGGCAGAACCGCTGCCGGTGTTAAAGGCATTTCGCTTACAAAGGGTGACCGAGTTGTTGGGTGTGTACTAGCAGAAGACGATGCTGATCTAATGACTATGACCCAAAACGGGTATGGTAAACGCACCCCTATGATTGATTATCTTGTACATAGTGAAGATGGCTCCACAAGAGCGCAATCAAGAGGTGGTAAGGGGCGGCGTGATATTAAAACTGGTGATCGAAATGGTATCGTTACAGATATTCGTTCTGTCCGTGATAGTGATAGTTTGATGTTTATCACTGCTAACGGCATGCTTGTACGTATCTCGGCAAGCGATATCAGGACAATTGGGCGAAACACTAAGGGGGTAAAAGTAGTTAACCTAAAAGATGGTGACAGATTAATCGCAGCGGCGAAAGTCGAAGGTGTCGAAGATACGGTATCCTCTGCGACATGACATTAAACCAGTGGGACGACAACATACTCATTTTGGAACTTCTTGATGAGCCATACTTTTCAGAAGACACAGATACCATAATGACAAGATTGCGTAACGCTGGTGACACTTTTCCAAACGTCATTGTTGATTTACAAAATGTTTCGGTCTTAAACTCTTCAAACCTCGGCGCACTTATTGAGATACACAAATTATTAAAAACCAAAGAGAAGAGGATGGTAATTTGTAATATTTCTGATGGAATTTGGTCTACGATGCTTGCGACTGGTCTTGATCAAGTTTTTGAGTTTATTGAAGACACAACAACAGCACTTCTACTTATAGGTTCTTAACATTATGCGACCTATTCGTCGCACTGATTATGAAACCCGCGTCGAGATGATGCCCCTCATCGATGTGGTTTTTCTTCTACTTACCTTTTTCGTTTATGCAATGGTGCTCATGGTAAGAGCAGAGGTATTGCCAGTCCCATTAGAGTCGTATGTTTCTGGTACTCCTGCTGAACGCCGGCAGAGTATTTCAATCACCATTGCAGTCGACGGGAAAATATATGTTGGCCAAGAGATAGTACAGCTCGGTGATGTAGGGCAAAAAGTACTTGAAAAAACTGTAGATACTCCGGATTCAGCAATATATCTTGTTGTCGAAGATGGAGAATCGAATACAGACAGAGGTCCAATTCTCACTGGGACTTGGGATCAACTGCGTAATCATGGACTTGAAATTTTCTTGGTTGGTGCACCCAATACAGAGGAGTCAGTTGATGCTTCTCCGTGAAAATATAGCATTTTTTGTTTCTCTTGTAATTTCAGTTGGATTACATCTAGTTGTAGTCCCCGTTATTTACTCAAAAAATAAATCATCGATTCTTCCCTCTCCTCCAAATACTATTCTTCTTGAAACTCCCCCGCTAGATAAACAAGAAGTAGAACTTGGTATTGATGAATCAATTGTTTCAACTCTCACATGGATTGGATACGACACGTATGAAGAACAACTTGCAAAGCATTCGGAAGTTGAGCAAGCGGAAATGCATTCTGAAGTAACAGTTTTTAAAAACGCTATTGAGAGTATGAGAAAAATTGCCAAACCGATGTCGCAACTTACATCTCAGTTTTTAAAGAAACTGGCAAAACTTACCGTTCCAATCCCTTCTAATAAATTAACCCCAAGCCAAACCAAACAAGAGAAGGAATTAGAAGATCAATTCGTGCCCGAGTTGCCCGAGCAATTAACTAAGGAAGAACTCGCTCAAGATGACCGTGATTCTGAAGCAACTTCGTTAATTAAAGTTGCTATAGACGATTTAAAATTAGGCAAACCGCTTGCTGCACATGGGATTGTCCTCAAGCCAAAAGTAATAAAATTTCTATCAAGTCAACTAGCTGTTAGTACGCCAAGCAACGTACTAGTTGATCTATTTATTGACAAGACAGGAAAACCTTTGAACGTTAACTTCCTAATTGGCACGGGAAGTGCGTCATTTGATCGAACGATTGAAAATTCGCTATACCGTTGGCGTGCCTCAGGGAAACAAGTTGATGCACTAATTGGCGATGAAACAATTAGAATTACAATTCAACTATTGTTTAATTAAGTTACTAAATTACTTCTCCAATGTTCCATCTGATTCGTATGAGTTAACACATAATTCAGTGGAGTTACTGTTGCATATCCTAGTTTTAGGGCTTCTACATCACTTCCCTCTGCTGTGTGTGCGAAAGCCATACCATCTCCTGCTGCCCAATAATATGTCCTTCCGTCTGGAGCTAGACGTTTATCGAAATAACCAAGATCGCCTGATGCGTTCATATCAACAACCTTTATTTCCGGCATAGGTCTGTCGTTTGTCTCGCAAACAGGCACGTTTATATTTATCACATCGTGTGGTTCTAGCTTGTTTTTCAAAACTTTATCTATAACACTTCGAGCGATTACAGCAGCCCTGTCGTAACAGGTGTGTTCTCGATTATTTAAATGCAAACTCACCGCGATTGATGGAACACCAAGAAAGGCAGATTCAATTGCAGCAGCGACTGTTCCTGAATAAATAATGTTAATACCAACATTAGAGCCGCTGTTCATACCGCTGATTGTGAGATCTGGTTTCGTCCCCTCTCCGAATTGCTCTTCCCACAGGGTCCGCAATGCAAGTTTTACACAATCTGCTGGTCTGCCGTCAACAGCAATACCTGACATGTGTTCCGTGACATCTACTTTTTGAGTCATTAGTGGAGTTGTATAAGTGATGCCATGACTCGTTGCCGATTGCACTGTTTCGGGTGCAATCACAACAAGTTCTCCAATACCTTGCAATGCTCTGTGAAGGGTAATAATTCCGGGAGCCCTTATACCATCATCATTTGTAAGTAGTATTTTCATTATTTTCTTGGTTCCAAAATATATTCTTTTCCACCCCAGCAAATTGGAGTTCTGTGTTTCAACATTTGAACGGACTCAACAAACATTTTTGCAACTATAACTGCGCCAAGTGGAGCAAATAAAACATACATAACAGGTGCATTATTAATTCTATATAACCAGCCAATAACCAGAGTAGCGGTTATTAGAGAGGCAACTGACACCCAAAAAAGTGTTGGGGATGTATGTTGACCAACAAAGACACCAACTAATCCTGCAACAGGAAGAATTACTCCAGCAACAATTGCAAGAATTGCACTTTGTTTGAGGCGTTTTATATTTCTTGAAGCTGCTTCTATATAAATTCGTTTCCATCCAGATTGAAATGCTGAAAATGTTGGATACATCGAACATCTAAGCATGCCGTCAGCAAAAAGTACCTGTACTTTTCCTGCTCCCTGAAATGATATACATCTTGCAAACGCGAAATCCTCAAGTAAATGTTCTTTAACTGCTTCGTGTCCACCTATTTTCTCATACGCTTCTCTTTTAAATAGAAGAAATTGCCCGTTTGCAAACGGTCTTGGTCTGTGTTCCCTGTTAATCCTGTCTACTGGAAACTGTCGAACTAAAAAGGTGCTCGCGATTGGTTGCACGACACGTTCAAAATTCTTATTTATTGTTAACGAACTTAGTAAACTTAACAATGAGGCCTTACGTTTGATAGCAGAGGCAACTGAACACCTAACCAGTTCGCTATCGAACTCTGTGTCTGCATCTGTAAAAAGTAACCAATCTCCAGTTGCACACTCAACTCCCCTTCTTGCGGCGTTGCATTTTCCTGCCCAATCATCGGGGCATTTATCATTCTCGACAATACAAATTCTTTCATCTTCCTCAGCGTGTTTTTGAAGTATTTCTTTAGTTCTATCCACACAACGGTCAAGTGCAAAAATAATTTGCATTTTCTTGTGTGTTTGATTTCTAAGTGAGGTTGCACAACGGTCAATCACGCGTTCCTCGTTGTGTACTGGTACGATTACACTCACCTCCTCATTCAGAGGATTTGGTAAGGAAAGCCCTTCACGAATAACCGGTTTTGTCTTGTTCATAATCCAGAGCCGATACCCAAGTCCAACCCACAAACAAAGAGAGATGGTAACTAGGACACCCAAAACCAAAGAAATGATTTCAATAATTGGCATGAGATGATATTTTAACTAAGTTATCATGCGTCAAATGATTCCCGACAAGTTAAACCATCAATGTCTCGTTTTTTCTAGGGACGCGCTAAGAGATATTGATAGAGAGTCAGTTGATGAATATCAAATTCCGAGCGTTGTTCTTATGGAAAATGCTGCAAAAGGCGCATCGGACGTCATTATGAATTCCACAAACGCAGCGTTATGGACAAACATAGTCATCATTTGTGGTAGCGGTAACAATGGCGGTGACGGGTATGCTCTTGCAAGACATCTCACAAATAAAGGTTGCTTTGTCACTATTGTGGAAGTGGGCAAACCAAAATCTGATGATGCGATTATCAATGCTACTGTTTGTACAAAAATGGGTATCAAATTAATTGCATGGGAAAAATCTTTACCGCCCCAACCAACAATAATTATCGATGCCATTTTTGGAACTGGGCTCGACAGAGTTATTGAAGGGATATATGCAAACGTCATCGAAGCAGTTAATGAAAACAGTGCTCCTTGCATTGCCCTTGATATACCGTCTGGGTTAGATTGCGATTCTGGAGAACCACTTGGGGGTTGTATCGAGGCCTCAATGACGGTTTCATTTGTAGGTAGAAAAAAAGGATTTTCAAACGAAAGTGCTCAACGGTTTATCGGTGAGGTTGTAGTCAGTGACATTGGTTGCCCACATTCCCTATTAAAAAAGTACGCTTCTGTGTCAACTTAGTACTATGGTTAACTCTTGTACCAAACACTTCTAACATCTAGGTATTTGACAAGCCGCGTAATTCCACTCATAGCTGTTGCTGCAGTTGCTCTTTGCGTTGCTTTGGTCATAGTTGTGGTCTCAGTTATGACCGGCTTCCTTGACATGGTGCAGTCATCTGGCAGATCTCTCATGGGAGATGTTGTAATTTCTAACGGTATTTCAGGCATTCCCCACTATAAACAATTAGCCAATGAACTCGAAGATGATGATCGAATTATTGCTGCAACACCGATTGTTGACGGGTGGGGATTGTTACAAATGCCATATCCGGATGCAAATGCAAAGCAAAGCGAAACGGTACAGGTATGGGGAATTGAGCCAAAATCATTTGCAAAAGTAACTGACTATGAGGACTCATTGCATTGGAAGAACCCAACTGATAACCAGCGTGATTGGCTTTTACTCGATGCCATTACAAATAATGAAAATGCTATCTGGTCTATTATGGAAGTTGAAAAGCAGAAAGAGTTTGCTGATATAGTGAACTTAGCATCTCACTCGCTCAACTTTGCTAAATCGACCCTTTGGAACGACATTCGTGAATTAGTAAATGATGACCAATGGGAAACGATAATCTCATTCGAGTCACGTCTAACTACAATTGATGCACTACATACTCAAGGTCTTTCTCTTTTACGAAATGAAAAGCCCGGAATAGTATTGGGACTTCACGTTTCCGATGGTAACGACAGACAACGTGATGGCACTTATAAAGTTAATAGAAACGATTACTGGTGGATGCCTCGGTTTGAGGGAACATTAACAATGTTGCCAATTGATTCTGAAGGTGGAATTATTAATCCAGAATCAATCATCATGCCTTTTGTAAATGAATTTCAGTCGGGTGTCTTTTTGATTGATGAGTCACGTATATTTGTACCAATTGGTGTTGCTCAATCATTACTCCACTTAGACGCTGCTGAAATTGTCGACCTTGACGACCCTACAGAAGTGATAGGAATCGATCCCGCAAGAACCACAAGTCTTCTAATTCGTGGGGTCTCTGGTGCTAACGCAAACGAGCTCCGAGATGCAGTTAATACAATCTACGATAGTTTTGTTGATAACTTTCCCGATGATTCTCTCGTCTTCCCACCTTCAAGACACAGTCCGGGATTAACCATCAATACATGGGAGGAACAACAAGCAAGTTTTACTGGACCAGTTGAAAAAGAACGTGAGTTAATGCGAACTTTATTTTCAATTGTGTACTTCGTTGTCGCTGCTCTAATTCTCTCAATCTTTTGGTCAATAGTTTATGAAAAAACCCGAGACATTGGAATCTTGCGTTCAATCGGCGCTTCGCGCGCAAGTATTGTTTGGATATTTCTTCAGTACAGCGCAGTCATCGGAATCGCTGGTTCACTTTTAGGTCTGTTTTGTGGTTGGTTAATTACAAAAAACATCAATGCTATTCATGAGGCAATGGGAAACCCCCCAATTTGGATTGCTGTTTCATGCTTTTCGTTAGCAGGGATAGTTTTCATTTATACAATCCTGAAAAGCCGGCTTGGGCAAATGCTTCCATTGGTTTTGGGTTCAATAGGTTTTATTACATTGGGTAGCATCGGTGGTTTAGTTTTATTCGTCCGTCACATAGGTGGGCTAGTTGTTTGGGATGCTTCTGTTTACTACTTCTCGTTTATACCTAACGAGGTGGACTGGAACTCAAGCGCATTTACTGTTTGTGGGGCTATTCTCTTTTGTTTACTTGGCGCAATGATTCCTGCCGCTAAAGCCGCCGACACGGATCCTGTAAAGGCATTACGACATGAATGATTTCAACGTGCCAATTCTTGAGGGTGTCAACCTAAAAAAGACATACAAACTTGGTGCATCAAATGTGCCAGTATTACACTGCGCTTCTTTGAAAATTCTCTCATCACAGTGGGTTACTATTTTGGGTTCAAGCGGTTCTGGCAAGTCAACTCTGCTACATCTTCTGGGTGGCCTTGATCGCCCAGACAAAGATGGTGGAGAGGTTTTGTTCAAAGGTGATTCAGTATGGGAAAAATCAAACAGACAAATAAACCACTATAGAAATGATGATGTAGGGTTTGTCTTTCAGTTTTATCATCTTCTTCCAGAATTGAACGTGCTTGAAAACACTGTTCTACCGAGCATGATTAATGGGATGGGTATTTCCAAGAGCGAAGCAAAAAATCATGGAGAACATTTGTTAGATCAATTTGGATTAAGCCATCGTCTAACCCATAAACCTCGTGAACTTTCTGGTGGAGAACGACAGCGAGTTGCAATTGCAAGAGCACTTGTCAACAAACCTTCTGTTTTGCTTGCCGATGAGCCAACGGGGAACCTTGATGAAGATACAGGAAATGGTATTCTTGATGTGCTGTGTGAATTGCATCAAGAAGGGCTTACGATTGTTATGGTAACCCACAATATTGAAATTGCTGATCGAGGTGATGTGGTGGTACGTTTACGTGGTGGTCATATTGAATAGTCCCTAACATTCACGGTACACAAAACACTAATTCTGTAGGTACTCAAAAGGTTGTGCCAGTTTGGCACATCTTCAGCATAGCATTGCCAAAAGAGTCGAATTTGCAGAAAACTGATGACGATTTTGGGATTATCTGACCTTTTTTAACATAATCTAAAGAAGTTCTAAAATGGAATAGGACTTGCACCGATTGTTCTATAGTGAGGGTGGTTTTTGTGCCCTTGGGAAGCTTATCCCGCATATCATGCAGGACTGGAGAATTGAACTATGTTTGAACGTCTAACAGATCGCGCTAGAAAAGTCATGGCTCTTGCAAATCAAGAGGCACAACGCTTTAACCACGAATACATTGGAACTGAGCACATCCTACTCGGTCTAGTAAAAGAAGGTTCAGGTGTTGGTGCAAATGTCTTAAAGCATCTTGAAATTGATCTTCGCAAAGTCCGACTTGAAGTAGAAAAACTCGTAAAAAGTGGCCCAGATATGGTCACAATGGGCAAACTTCCACAGACCCCTCGCGCCAAAAAGGTTATCGAATACGCAATCGAAGAAGCCCGTTCATTGAACCACAATTACGTCGGAACTGAACACCTTCTTCTTGGCTTACTCCGAGAACAAGATGGTGTTGCAGCGCAGGTCTTGATGAACCTTGGATTAAAACTAGAAGATGTTCGCGAAGAAGTTCTAAACCTATTGGGTGCTGGAGTTAACCAAGTTGAAGAAATAGACGACGAGGGTTTGGAGCCACACGGAGAAGCTCCAAGCCCAGCCCCACGTCGAGGTAAAAGTAAGACCCCTGCTCTTGACAGTTTTGGTAGAGACCTTACAGAACTCGCAAACAAGGAAGAACTCGATCCTGTCATTGGTCGCCACGAAGAAATTGAACGACTAGTGCAAATCCTTTGTCGACGTACGAAAAATAACCCTGTACTAATCGGCGAAGCTGGTGTTGGTAAGACCGCAATCATAGAAGGACTTGCTCAACGAATAGTTGTAAATGAAGTTCCAGATTTGCTTCACGGTCGGCGCGTTATCGTGCTCGATTTAGCAATGATGGTTGCTGGAACAAAATACCGCGGACAGTTTGAAGAACGAATTAAAGCCGTTATGAATGAAGTTAGACGTGCGAAAAATATTCTACTATTCATAGATGAATTACACACCCTCGTTGGTGCGGGTGGAGCAGAGGGTGCAATTGATGCATCAAATGTTCTTAAACCGGCGCTTTCTCGTGGAGAAATACAGTGCATCGGTGCAACTACTTTTGACGAATATCGAAAATACATCGAAAAAGATAATGCACTAGAACGTCGATTCCAATCCATCGTTGTAAATCCACCTAGCAAAGAAGACACCATCGAAATCCTTAAGGGTCTTAAGGAACGATACGAAAAACACCATCGTGTCCGATACGCAGATGACGCAATCATCGCAGCTGTAGAACTCTCAAATCGGTACATTTCCGACCGTGTCCAACCAGATAAATCGATAGATGTAATAGATGAAGCGGGTGCACGTATACGATTGAAATCCATGACTAAACCACCATCAATGGCTGACTACGAAGAGCAACTTGAGTTGCTGAAAGTCAAAAAGGATGAAGCCGTTAAAGGCGCCGACTACGAGGCTGCTGCATCTTTGCGAGACGAAGCCGAAAAACTTCGTTCAAAGAAAGACGAACTTCAAAAAGAGTGGCGTGAACAGATGAACGAAATCACCGCTGAAGTAGATGAGAACACAATCGCTGAGGTTGTTTCAAGCATGACTGGTGTTCCATTAACACGTCTTGAAGAAGCAGAATCACAACGGCTCTTGCAATTAGAAGATGAATTACACAATACCGTAATTAGCCAACACGACGGAATTACTCAAATTGCAAAAGCGATTCGCAAGTCCCGAAGTGGTCTTAAAGATCCGAATCGTCCAATGGGCTCATTCTTGTTCCTTGGGCCTACCGGAGTTGGGAAGACGCTTCTTGCAAAAGCGCTTGCTGAATTTATGTTTGGTGATGCTGACTCGCTCATCCACCTTGATATGTCAGAGTACATGGAGAAGCACACTGTCTCACGGCTGGTGGGTGCACCTCCCGGGTATGTTGGATACGAAGAAGGTGGTCAACTAACAGAAAAAATCCGACGTAAACCATACGCTGTTGTTCTTTTCGACGAAGTAGAAAAAGCTCATGGCGACGTATTTAATATGTTGTTACAAATCATGGAAGAAGGACGTCTTACTGATTCCTTTGGACGGCACGTGGACTTTAGAAACACAATCGTTATTCTGACTTCCAACATCGGCTCGGACTTAATTAAGGGTGGTCAGTCGTTTGGATTCGGTAAACGAGAAGAAGTAATGGACTACGAAAAGCTCAAGAAACAACTCCTTACCGAAACAGAAAAGTTCTTCCGTCCCGAGTTTATCAACCGACTTGACGATATTGTCGTCTTCCGCTCACTTACAAAAGAAGACCTTTACTTAATCATTGACATTGAACTCGCAAAAATCGTATCTCGTTTAAAAGATAAGGGGCTTACAATGGAACTCGGACAAGAGGCCAAGGATTTCCTTATAGAAAAAGGATACAACCCTGACTTTGGCGCAAGACCTCTTCGCAGAGCACTTGGTACATTTATCGAAGACCCCCTTGCTGAAGCGCTTCTAAGTGGAGATTACACATCAGGTGACCACATTGATATTAATTATAAAGATGGTGACGAACATCTTTTCTTCAGCGTAATTAATCAAAAGAAAACCGAAGAACCAGAACCAGAACCCACTGGAACAAGTGGATAACTCAATAAACTCTGTTTCAAAAAAGGCATGGACTAGTCCATGCCTTTTTAAAATGGGCATTCAGCTGTAAATTCTGTTTTCATTTTAGAAATTGGATGAACAAGTTCAAGATTCTGTGCATGCAACTGTAACCTTGATACAAGTTGTTGTTGCGCTTTACTCGCATATAAATCGTCACCAAGAATTGGGTGACCAATTTCACGCAAATGAAGTCGAAGTTGATGAGATCGACCGGTTATTGGCTTTAGTTCGAGTCGGGTTCTATCCTGTTGCCTCTTAAGAACTCTCCAAATTGTTTGCGATGGTTTGCCACGCTCAAAATCTACGCACTGACAAGGTGGATTGTCCAAATCTTTACGGATAGGCATATCTATCAAGCCGGACTCTTCATCAAGTGCTCCGCTGACAACCGCGATATATGTTTTCCTAACCTCTCGGTCTTGAAATTGACGGCTAAGTTCGCGATGTATATTTGCGTTTTTTGCCATCACAATAACTCCAGACGTATCCATGTCTAAACGATGAACAATCCTAGCCCCTTCTATTGCAGAAGCAACACGAACAGCAAGGCAATCTATCTTGTTTGAACCAATCCCCTTTACACTCAATAGTCCTGAAGGTTTGTTTAAGACAACAAGCCAATCATCGTGATAAAGAACCGGAACTTCATGCGGAAAATGTTCGGGAGACGTATGATGTACAGTTTGTTCGGACAAAAGGAATTACTCAATGTTGCATTGTATGACACTATTGCTTTCGTTACTGATAGGGCAATCATCCACTCTTCATCCAGATGAAGAGGGAAAAATTGGAACACCCGTATTACTAACAAATCCAGAGACCTTCCTAAAGGCGGGCGAATCATATTTTGACCCTGCTTGCAAACGGGTTATATTTCAAGCAATCGAGCATCCAAAACAAGGGCAAGATCCAGATGACGATTACGGAATGTATCTTGGCAACTTGACCTTTGACGAAAATGGCAAAATAAATGGATTGAACAATATCATTCGCCTAAACAATGAGGGCTCTGCGAATACATGCGGATGGTTCCACCCAAAGGACGAATCCTTGGTCTTGTATGCAACAACTACAACCCCACTTGTTGATGGAGACATCCCTGGATATCAAAGGGGCTCTGGTCGATATAGATGGGCGTTTCCACCAAAAATGAATATTGTCTCTCACAACCTTGAGACAGGAGAAATCTTTGCCTTGGTTACAGATGACGAGCACTACCTCGCGGAAGGTTCGTGGAGTCCAGACGCTAGGCACTTGGTCTACTGTTCGCTTGCTTCTGGTTCGGGTGACATTTACATAACTGATTTGAAAACAGGGGTTAGCCGCCTTATTGTTGGTGACGCTGGATATGACGGTGGTCCATTCTTCTCACCAGACGGAAAAAGAATTGTCTATCGCTCTGACAGGAGAGGAACTGATTTACTTCAACTCTTCGTTTCAGAACTTAAGTTTGATGATGAGGGTTCAATTGTAGGTATTGAAAAAGAGTACCAACTCACTGACAATGAGCATGTCAACTGGGGACCTTTTTGGCACCCCAATAACCGATTCCTAATCTACGCAACAAGTAAAGTAAGCCACCGAAACTATGAACTCTTTGTATGCGATGCAGATTGTGGTAACTTAGATGGAACGACTAGGTATGGTATTCGGCAGCGACGAATTACACACGCCGATGGTTTCGATGGACTCCCAGTATTCAACGCTAAGGGTGATACCCTTATGTGGACTAGCAAGAGAGAAACAGGAACAAGCCAACTTTGGGTTGCGCCGTTTTTGTTCGACCTTGAATCAGGACCAACTGTAGTTGAACACTAATGTCTTTTTGGCGATTCATCTTAATTATTTGCTTGTTAGGAACTGGTTGCCAATCTCAAAAGGTTGAGTACCGTACTAGACCCGCTTGGCATTATTCTTTGAATGATAGTGTAGATAATGAGGTCACTTTAGATGATGGTACAGTTGTTAGATACTCACCCATCGGTGGCTCAAGCACTCCAGAGGTTCAAAAATATTTGGACTCAATAAAGATGCATGAAGTTGATGAACTTACTGGTGTCATTACACTCCGAGCTGTATTACCAGAACATTTACTCGCACAATTGTTAACTTGCCTCAAAGACAGGGACTGGAATTTATTGCACGATCAAGTTTTAAGCGAAGATGCAAAATACTATTTTGAGACACGTGAAAATGGGTTTGTTGAATTTCAATCATTCTTTGAAAACAATCGAAGGGATTTGGCAAAAACGTTGCAACGAATGATTAAAGGTAACCGTTTGCGTGATATCTCAATAATTGAAGATGGAAGTTTTACAATAATTTCACTAAGAAAACATGTAGCAAGAGATTACAAATTCAAAAAAATAACAGTTGTAAAAGAAGACGACTACCTAAAACTGAATTCAATTGAGTAGTTAATTTCATGGTCCTTGTCTAAACAACGTTAAACAAGTTGTATGACCATGTAAAAATGAACGACCTCCAATAGGACCAATTTCTCCTGCAGCAAAAAACCCCGCAATCGGCACTTCGCCTATACGTTGTCGAATTATATTTAAGTCGTGGTCTTCTTCGTGGAACAAACTTCTTCCACGACCATTACAGGTTACAAGTAATCCAGCGAATGGGGGGGAATCCAATTGTTGGGCATCTAACAGAAGTTGTAAATCCTCGGCGGCAGTTTGTGGATCACGGATATGGAATTGAACCGTTTTTCCCAATCGATAAAATTCTCCCGCTGCAATGCCTTTTCGCTTTCTATCTATACCTAAAACCGAGCGAACCAAAAAATCTCCCCTTCCAAAGTGTGAGCGATTCTCGTCTATCACACCACCTAGCAAAAGCCCGCCCTGTAAAAAATCTTGTTCATCAACGCTTGCATCTCTAGCTAAATCCTTAAGTACTTCAAGAGCGGGTTTCCCTCCTAGTTCAAGAACAACGTTTCTATCAACTTTGGTTACTCTTAAATGTTCACCTATAGGTCTACAACCCTGACTTAATACACAATCCAATTTAATTGGTCCTGAAAGTGTTACCCCAACTCCCCCGCTCCTTAGTGCTTGGTCGTTCAAAAACAGTCGGTTGTATCTCGCTTGGGATGCACCTGATGCCATCCCACCAAAAATGGGAAGTGGATTATTTTCTCCTCCACTGTTAACAAGCGCTGGCAAGAGACGAGTGATTGGAGTTGAAAAGGGGTCCGCGAAAAGAAATGCCCCCCTAGAATCATCTTGGAGACCAATCCATTCGGGGATCATTTCTGGTTTAGATATCGGTATTGGTTCCTTTGGAGTCGTTGTCCATGGGGTAACAGTAACTCCGGGCAAACAAAATGCGATTGCAGAAAGACCAGCCACTCCCTCTAGTTCTAAATCACAACCAACAACGGACTCCGTTGTCACACCAATGATGGTTTGAGGAGAAAGTGTTTGCCGTATGTCCTTGAGTGCATCAGCTAGTGTCTCACGGTGATGAAAACTAGCAAAGACAATTGCTAAATCCACTTTGCTTGACAGTGTGTTTTCTAATAATGCAGCAACTTCTATTGCCGCTGTACGGGTATCAAGATGCTCACTTATTGCTGCGGCACTTTGCAACTTTTATACCGCAGATGCCAAACTGCTAACGGCTACTTGCGTCCTATTTAGAAGCTCGCTCGCATCTTCAATTTTCATGATAAGTGGTAAGCGGAAGCGAACAGACCGCGCCCCACACGGAAGAGCGATGACTCCCGCATCCCAAAATGCTTTAAGAATTGCAGTTCTGTGATCTTGAGTTGGCATCGTAAACGCTATTAATGATCCCTTACCTCGTACACTTGTAAATACATCCGTTTCCTTTGCAATGGAGCGCAAACCATCAATAATATAATCACCAACTTTTGTTACAAGTTCCGCGATGTTATCCCGTTCAATAATCTTAATAAATTGAGTGCAGCGAACCATATCAACTAAATTGCCACCCCAAGTTGAATTGATGCGACTTGATAAATTAAACACGTTGTCAGCAATTTCATCAACTCTTCTGTTTGCATAAATGCCGCATGTCTGTGTTTTTTTGCCGAAACTGACGATATCTGGTCGAACGGTTGTGTGCTGCCAAAACCATGGTTTGCCTGAGCCGTAAAATCCAGTTTGGACTTCATCGAATATCAATAGTGCTTCTTGTTCATCAGCATATTGGCGTAGTTTTTCAAGGAACTCATCTGTGAAGTGGTTATCGCCACCTTCGCCCTGCATTGGTTCGATGATTATTGCTGCAATTCGATTTGAGTGTTCAGCAAATGCTCGTTCTATTTCTTCGTAAGTTTTTGCTTCTGCTGCTTCAATATCGTTAGTTATATTCCCATCATTATCAAATTCGCAAAATGGATTTGATACCCTTGGCCAGTTAAACTTTGGATATAGTCCAATCTTATCTGGCAACGTGTTAGTTAAACTCATGGTATATCCAGAGCGACCATGGAAAGCTTGATCAAAATGTAAAACAACTAAATCGTTAACATCATCAAGGAAGTTTGTCCTTCCAAGTTTTCTTGCCTTCCAGTCAAATGCTGTTTTTAATGCGTTTTCAACTGCTAACGCACCCCCAGAAACCCAAAAGTGATGTGGAAAGCCCTCAGGTGTTACCTTTGAACCAAACTCCTCAACAAACTCTGCTAATTCGGTTGTATATAAATCAGAATTTGCAATTTTATTCCTAGATACCTTCAAAATATCATCGCTAAAGCGCCCTTCCATAAGCTCTGGGTGGTTGAATCCAAGTGGGCAAGAAGCAAAACAAGTAAAAGCGTCTAGGAAATCTTTTCCGCTAGTTGAATCGTGAACCCATACACCTTGTGATTTGTCAAGATCGACAACGAGATCGTAACCATCTGTAAGTTGATATTTACTTAATACCTTATGTACTTCCTTAGGGGTAACTGCCATGCAAATCTGCCTTTCTTATTCTTTTAGAAACTCTTCCCTTTGCGATATAAAACGACCCATGATACCACTAGTTTTGAGCATATAACATCGATTGTTTTTTCTGGATTTCGAAGGTGGTTTTAAATGCTCTATTAAGTGATTTAGATTGAAAATAACACATTTTTAGGAATAGATGCACAAGAAAACTGCATTTTTAGGCCAGAATCTCTAATCAAACAAACTTTGAACTTGACGAAATGGTGTTAACTCAAGACACTATCCCATCACTAATGGGGTTCCGTGTATCCCCGCTGAATGTTCACGCTTAAAGCATATCCCGAGCGTGAGAATTGGAGAGTTTTTTATGGCTATTCGTAGCAATGCTGGCACAGGCGTTATCGTATCACTGGTTGTATTTGTTCTTACAACAGTATTCTTACTTGTTCTGAGTATTGTGTTCTACGCTAGTGGAAGAGCAGAAAAAGAAGAAGTCAAGAATCTTACTCAATCACTTAGCACATACACGACAAAGGGTAATGAGAATAACGCGCTTGTAGAGTTCGCTTTAGAAAGTAAACAACCTGTAGTTAGTTACTTGATAAATGAAATAGAAGAACGAAACCAAATATTAACCGGTAACAGGCAATCCACGCTTGAAGAGATTGCATCCGTGTTTCGAGATACCACTTCAACAAATAGTTCCCTCGCACTTTCTGTGGATTCTACAAGAAGAGCTCTCGCTTCTCGCCAGGAAGAATTGGATTCACGCATCTCTGAACTTGCTAACGCAAAATCTACAATTCAATCGCTTGAAGATCAACTGGCTGCACTTGCTATAAGCAATCTGGACGAGGTTGAATTAGTGAAAGACGCATGGCAAGACGTCCAAGATGAATCAGTCAAACTGAATTCCGATGTAAATGACTTATTTTCTTCAAACAAAGAACATAATGCACAGGTTCGTGGTGATTTCAAAAAAATGCTTCAGGATTTAGAGGATGAAATTGAAGAAGCAAGAAAAACCATTGCGAAACAAAATGGAGAACTCATAGGGCTTCGCAAACAAAGGAACATAGGTGAAATGTATAAAACCGATCCATCTCTTCTTGTAGATGGGCAAGTAATCGAAGTTGGCAATGACGATTTGGTTTTCATTAACAGAGGTTCGATTGATAAAATTCGTCTAGGGATGACTTTTGAGGTCTATGACTCAGCAAACCATCTTGTAGAAGATGCAGATGGAAATATGGCTTTGGGTAAAGCAAGTATCGAGGTTGTAAAGGTTGGAGAAACAACCTCCACAGCAAAAATCAAACGATCCACTAAAAACCAACCAATACTAAAAAATAATGTTTTGGTCAATGCGATTTATGATCCACACTATAAATTCTCCTTTTTAGTTCATGGCGTATTCGATGTCGATGGAGATGGGATACCAGAGCCAACCAACGATTTTGTTAAGAACCGAATTAATCGTTGGGGTGGTGTTGTCGTTGAAGACAATGGGTCTATCCCAGGTGATTTAGATTTCTTGGTATTGGGTATTACACCTCATGAGCCACTCTCAAAACCTAGAAGCGATGCAAGCGATACAATGCTAGAAAATTATGCGAACAAACAACGCGCATATAGAGCGTATATGCAACTATTAGAGGATGCAAGAGCCGCCGATGTGCCTGTGCTAACAGCAAATCGACTAAATATACTCACAGGCCAACAAGCCAGATAAGCAACTGGGCTTATCGCTGCCCTAATATTCATATCATGGCACGCACACAATCTACACTCACGCAATGGTCTCATTATCTGCCTTTGAGAGCACTGGCTTCAGTTGTTAGTTGCTGTCCGATGGGGATGAATATGCAGTCGTGTAAATGGTTAGGTGATTTGTTTTACAAACTTAACTCAACAAGGCGAGAACGGGCAAAGAAGAACATTCAAGCAAGTTTTCCTGACTGGTCTGAGGATATGGTGTCTTCTTTAGTTAAAGAGTCGATGGAACACTTTTTCCAACTCTTCGTAGCTGAAGGTGTACAAATGCCGTCTCTAATTACACCATCTACATATTCTAAGTACATCGAATTCAGTGGAATTGAAAAAGTAACAGAACGACTTTCAAAAAAGAAGCCAACAATTTTTATAACTGGTCATTGCGGAAACTGGGAACTGCTTGGATACACACTATCAGTACTTGGCTACCCAATCGCAGCGCTTGCAAGACCACTGGATAACAAGTTGATAAATGACTGGGTGCTTGGAGTTCGAGAAAAATATGGTCTTCAAGTTATAACAAAATGGGGTGGAGTCCCTGTTTTGCAAGAACTTATTTCAGAAAACACTAACGTTGGATTCATTGCTGACCAGAATGCGGGTGGTAGAGGAATGTTTGTCCCATTTTTTGGTCGGCTTGCTTCGACTTATAAATCCATAGGTCTTCTTGCAATGAGGTATAAGATTCCTATTGCTGCGGTTCACGCGAAACGCTTAGGTGGAACATTTAAGTATGCAATTTCCATGACTGATTTTATTGAGCCATCAGATTGGGAGAAACAAATTGACCCTCTTTATTACATCACCGCTCGCTACAGCAAAGCGATTGAACAAATGGTTCGCAATGCTCCAGAACAGTATCTATGGCTTCATAGACGCTGGAAAAGTCGACCAAAATTTGAACTTGAGGGTAAACCGATGCCGAACAAGTTAATTCAGCAACTTGAATCACTTCCATGGATGACCGAACTTGAACTATCAACAATCATGGATGCTACTATTCAAAAATGAAACGACTAGAAGGAGACACAATACTAATAGTTGATGATGATCCGGATATACTTGCATCCTTCGACCTCGCTATGCGTGCTGAAGGCGCAATAACTTTTCTTGCTGAAGATGGCACTGCTGCAGTATCTATGGCTACTTCAAAACAACCAGATGCTGTTATTTTGGACATGATGCTACCTAAAAGATCTGGCTTTCTTGTGCTTGAAGAGATTTTAAGCATGGAAACAACTCCAATTGTAGTCATGGTGACAGCAAATGAAGGCAAGCGCCATATGGCTTATGCAACTGCTTTGGGTGTCGCTGCATATCTCATTAAGCCAGTAGGACTCGATAAACTCATTGATACGTTATCCTGCCTACTTAGAGAAGAAGATTAACACATGAGTAAACAGTTTGTCATTCAATCGCGCACCGCCAATCCAGATGGCGTGCGGGTCTCGCTTGGCTCAAGAGCTGAAATTATTGAGTCGCTTGCAAGGTTTAATACAATGTCAGAATATGAAGGTGGAGATACACTTTGGGGACCCGGTATTAAAATTGAACTACCACCCGAGGATCCTGTTAATCAAATGCTTCTCAACATTGTCGAAGAAGAGATTGCTTGGCTCCCAATCGTGCGGCTCGCAAAACAATTCGACTGGTCAGTACTTGATATAGAAACAGGTCGCGAACTACAACCCTAAACTAAAATCTAGTCATCGATCCAAGCGATAACAAGACCTCATCCATTGTTGCATCAAACCTTTGTGGACCGTGATTAAAACACACAGATGTAACTCCTTGCGCAGCAATTGCTGTCATATACATAGAAGCTGCATTTGTTGGAAGACCTACAACCCGCACGTTCTCACCATTTTCAATAATTGATTTTGCCGCCTTAAGGGCATACTCGGACTCAGTAAACACCATCGCTATTGGAATATTTTCTTCAAACATAACCCAAGGAACTGGGCATGACTTTCTGCCACATTGCACAAAGTACAAGGCTGGCATTGCATTGATAAATGTCCAAACTTGTTGCCTTGATTGGCTTGTTCCTTGCTTTGAATATTGTTGCACTGCCTGATTGAATGACTGGTTGTTAATGCTTACCATTGAATAGCTCCTGCTTAGGTAGATTATTTGCCTTCCAAGGCAAACCCCGTTAAAAACCATAACTTATAGAGAGAGGACCGAGGGTTGGGGAGAGAGGAACCAATACTGCCCAATGCTCTTTCCACAAGTTAAATGGTTCTGTAACTACAATTCATACGTGACGAGATTCCTTTCGGTTCTCGGACGTTTTTCATCTCTTTTCAGTACACTCCCTGCTCAGTGCCCAATCAACTAAATAAACAATCCCGCGGATTGTTTATTTAGCGGGTGAGATGCTAGGAGTACAGGCGAGAAGTTCTTGAGTATACGGGTGGGTGGGTCTGTTAAGAACATCAAGAGCGAAACCGTTCTCTACGATTTTTCCATTGTGCATAACACAAACATCGTCTGCAATTGAAGAAACAAGATGTAAATCGTGAGATATGAACAACATGCTCATATTTCTGCGTCTCTTACATTGGTAAAGTAAATCCATTATCTGTCTAGATGTAGTTGCATCCAAAGCTGTTGTGGGTTCGTCTGCGATTAAGATTACTGGCTCACCAATTAGCGCCATAGCAATCATTACACGTTGTCGCATCCCACCTGAAAATTCGTGTGGATATGCCTTGAACCTCGATTGTTTAAGACCTACTTCTTCCATAATTTTATGAGTAGCAGAACGTGCCGATTTCTTTGATAAATTCAGATGCAAAAGTGCGGACTCTTCAATTTGCTCGCCTATAGTAAAGACGGGATTGAGCGAAGTCATCGGTTCTTGAAATATCATCGCTATTTTGTTTCCTCGAACAGAACGTAATATACTTGGAGTCGCTTTAAGCAAATTTTGTTCCATGAATAGAACCTCTCCAGAAACGTTCGCAACTTTAGGCAGCAAGCCAAGTATCCCCATGGCTGTTACGCTTTTACCTGAACCAGATTCACCAACTATTGCTAATGTTCTTCCGTGTTCCAAGCAAAATGAAATATTCTTAACTACGTTTTGTTTTCCAAAGTTGATATTCAAATCGATAGTTTGTAGAACTGTTGTATTCATGTTTATGATGTAAATCTCGGATCAACTCGTTTCTGAAATAATTGCCCTACGAAGTTCATAGCAATAAGCGTTGTTGCAATGCAAAGACAAGGCCAAAATAATAGCCACCAACGTGAGTGGACTGGGTTTAACTGCCCCAAACCATCCGCGGCAAGGTTGCCCCAACTTGGCAATGGTTCTCGAATTCCAATTCCCAAAAAACTCAAAAACGCTTCTGATAAAATCGCTGTAGGGACAGTAAGGGTTGCGTACACAAGAATAGATCCAAGTAGCGAGGGAAACAAATGGTGTGTAAACGTGCGTATTGGACCAACACCAATTACTTTGCAAGCTTCCATCGCTGGTCTTGCAACAATGCTCCTTACTTGCCCGCGAATAACCCTAGAAACGGTTAGCCAACTAACAACTCCAATTGCAAAAATTAGTGCAATCACGTTCACGGTTTCTTTTGCGGGGGTTGAACTTAAAACATTACCCTGAATAACACTATTTGCTGCTACCGTAATTAAAACCACTAACATAATTGATGGCAGACCATATAAAACATCCACACATCTCATCATCGCAGAATCAATCTTACCCCCATACATCCCTGCGATTGTGCCCCAAATCGTGCCAACAAACACAGCTATGCATGCTGCAAACAAACCAACACAAACACTAATTGCTCCACCGACAACACACCTTGCAAACAAATCTCTTCCTAACTGATCGGTGCCAAAAAGGGTTATTGTTTTTTTTGCCGACTGTAACTGTCCCTCTTCGTTATCCGGATGAAACCACCAAGATGGTGACTGCAGTGCAAATGATACATTTGTCCTTTCAAACCTACGACCATTCCCGTTATCAGAAATTGCCCAAAAGAATGCAACAACAAAAAATACTATAACACCCGTCAATCCCATGAAAGTTATTGTTTTGTTGTTTACTTTTCCATGCGACATGTACGCATAGTAAGGAGTATTAGTCCTTTTGCTTTACATTTTGCACTGTACCAATCAACTCATTTACTCGGGTATCAACTATCTCGTCAAAACGTGCTGTTGTGTCTTCGAGTTTCGTCCGCAAGGCAGCGAGGTGTTTCTCCAAACGGCTAATGTAAAGAGATTGTGCCCTAACTGTAAGGGCGGTCTTAACCCGAATAAGACCTCGTAACTCGGCTATCTTTGCTTGTGACTCTGGTGAGCCAAGTTCGGCGTCACGAAGCGATTCAGCTTTGTGGTAAATTTCTGCATCAGTTTTTAATTCTGTTACTTTCACCTCAAACAACTCTGGATCATCTTCCCGAAGACGAATTAATGAACCAAGTCGGCGCCCTTGCTTGCGAATTATTTGTTGAAAGGCCTCGGGATCATTTTCACACATCGTTGATAATTGTTCAGCGAGGTCAGGGTCAATTTCTGTTGCTACTGCCATCACATGTTCGACCATGTTTGGAGGCATTTTTCGCTCTCGAGCGAATTGATAATCGCCATCTTTTGACATACCGCGAGGGGATAGTTTCGGTCTTCGAATTCCTGTAGTGTCGCTTTGGCGCTCTGGCTCTCTCTCTTGATCCGGTTGTAAACAGTTCATAAATACCGGCATCATGCAGGTTGGTCCGCAGCAAGATGTCTCACTATGTGGAGCCATCCCAAATGCAACCGCTGAAACAAATAATGCGCCAAGAATTGCTGTACGTTTCATTGTATTACTCCGTGAGCAAACCATATTGCCATAATTCTATATCGTTACGCAAACTGTTCATGCTTTGCGCAACATCAGCAAAAGCTAATTCACGAGTTCCTGCAAGATAATCAAATTCTGTGAGATTTAAATCTTCTAAAAGAAGACCCTCTTCTTCAACACTAAGAACTTCTACGTCTGTAGATGCAATTGCAACCGAACTTCGATCGGTTGATTGACCTTGTTGTAGTGATGATTGAACTCCAAAACGAATTCCAACAAGGACAGCAAATACAACACAGGCAGCCATAGCCACTTGCCGCCAGATGACTGAAATGCCAATACGACCAACTACCGCCGGTCGCTCTTGTAGAGACGCGACAGATGAAGAATAAATACGCTCACAGAGACCCTTTGGAGCAGCTACTGACATTGCGTTGTCTAGTTGTCCCTCAATGAGTGCGTCTATTGAAGCGTCAGCAACTCGATTTGAAAGACCCGCCGGTGACCTCACTTGCATTGCATCTGAAAGAAGTCCTTCAAGTTGTAACTCTTCAGGGGTGAAATCGGGGTTCTGTTCCTGTTCAAAATGTCCGTTCTCGTATTTCATAACGTAGCTCCTATTAAACGCCTATCTCAGTTGTCGATTGCCCCTTTATTCGTGTTCTTTTCAAGATAACCGTCACAGTCCATAATACTTCTCAATTTTCCCAAAGCGCGGTGTTGGCGTGCTAAAACAGTGCCTAGCGGCTCTCCTAGGACGTCCGCAATCTGCTTGTAGCTCATCCCAGCGCTGTGACGCATATAGATAATATCTTGATCAGAGCTCGATAATTGCCTAACAGCGGCTCTAAGGCGTTCGATTACCTTCACCCCCTCCTCATCGTTTAAGTCGTCCGATACGCCCTTTGAGAACACCCCTATCATCTCATTCTCCATTGGGACAGCGTGACGCTTACGGCGTCGCATTTCATCCCTCATTCGGTTCATGGCAATCCTAAATATCCATGCCTCAAACTTGCCTGTTTCGGTGTAGCCCGCTAATTTTTGTGCAATTGTGCAAAAGGTGGATTGAGTAATCTCTTCAGCCAATTCTTCATTTCCGCATTTTGACCGAATTAGTGCAAAAACTCTGTGTGAGTAGGCATCTACAAGAAATCTCCACGAATTCTCATCACCTTCTGCTGCAGCAACGATGTGATTATGAAGTTCTTGTTTATCTTGAGGATTGCTCATATCTCGATGTTTTTACCACCACAGTGTATGGTAACGAGTGAAAACCTACCAGATTGCAAGGAATTTGGGTGTGTGCTCGGTGGGAACATCTCTACAATCCAACCCAAAGATGGACTCATTTCTAACATTCATCCAGCATTGGTACCCAATAACACTTGTTATCGGGGTTGCCATGCTAATTTATGGCGGACATTTACTTGTTGAAGGTAGTGTTGCGATTGCTACACGTCTTGGCATTAGCAAACTTGTCATTGGTTTAACTATTGTGGCTTTTAGCACAAGTTCTCCTGAACTTGCCCTGAATGTAGTCGCTTCTATCAACGACCATGGGGACCTTTGCCTTGGTAATATATTCGGATCAAATATTGCTAACTTAGGATTAGTGCTTGGAGTTGGGGCGTTGATTTGTAAACTCCCAGTTACGGGTCGTGTTATCAGAATAGAATTCCCTTGGCTTATTGTTGC
>CAZABE010000143.1:0-6484 GCA_964483425.1 uncultured Isosphaeraceae bacterium
TGTTCCAATGGTGACAACGCCTTCCTCAATGGTGAACATGGTTTCATTTAGTTCGGCAGGGGAGACAGTTCTCCCAGCAATCCACCAATGAATCAAGTGCACCATGAAAAGTACATAGAGACCAATTAGAATAATTGCGCGGCGCCTACTTAAGCGAGCGCTTCGCTTTTGGATTTGTTCAGGCGTTGGAAATGATTGCGACATAAGAGGACGTATATGTCAACTATGTCGGTTAATAGCTATGTTGTCAATGAAGTTTGAGAATTATGAAATTTGTGCGATTTGGCGGAAATCGAGCATTCTTGATTCAAGGTCTTCACGGCTTGTTGCGCAAAGACCATCTAAGCCAAACGAACCAAGGGTGAATGAAGCCGTGACAGTTCCCCATGCCATCCCAGTTTGCATTGCCGCAAAATCTAGCCGACCTGAGGCGGCGATGTATCCCATAAAACCGCCTGCGAAACTGTCGCCTGCACCAGTTGGGTCAATGACGCCATCAATATCAAGTGGGTACGCAGGTACAACCGCAATGCCATCGCGGTGAACAAGAACTGCGCCATGTTCACCTTTTTTCACGATAACGAAACTTGGACCCATCTCGATAATTGCTCTTGCTGCTGTGATGGGGTTGCTGATTTCAGTAAGTTGTTCTGCTTCGGAATCGTTGATAATCAAACCATCAATTTCTTTGAAGAGTGCAAGCAGCTCATCGCGTGCAATGTTAATCCATAAATCCATTGTGTCTGCAACAGCGAGTTCCCTTTCTGGAAATTTGTTTAATAAGTCAAGCTGCACACTTGGATGGGAGTTTGCAAGAAAAATTAACCGGCTATCAGAGTATGAACTGGGGACTTCTGGGGGCGCTTCTTCAAGAACACCAAGTTCCGTGAACAGCGTTTCGCGTTGGTTCATGTTGTCAAAGTATCGTCCACCCCAAGCAAACGTTTTCGAAGTACCTCTTTTTTCTAGCCCATCAAGGCAGAGCCCATCGATGGATTCAAGTAGGGTTGCGTGTTCCTCTGGCCAGTCTCCGCCGACGACTCCGACTATTCGTACCGGTGCATGGTGAAATGCAGCAGCTGCAGCAAAGTAGGCGCAAGATCCACCTGAGACCGCTTCGGCTTTTGCAGTTGGGGTATGGACGGTATCAATTCCGATTGTTCCTGTAACGAGCAGTGGCATGAGGGGGCATTATAGTGCGCCGCGAAGATTTCCACCCACGCTAGAAAGCATGCTTCTTGCAACTTCTGCGTCGACGGTTTTTTTATGCATGAGAATTGCAACTTTGACATCACCCTCGGAAGTTTCAAGCAAGGACGCAGCTCTCACTCGGTCCACTTCACAAAGAATTGATACTATTCGAATTGCTCTATCGAGTAGTTTGTCATTGCTCGCTCTTAAGTCCACCATTAAATTTCCATATACCTTGCCGAGTTTTGTAAAGAGGGTTGTTGTGATGATGTTGAGAGTAAGTTTCGTTGCGGTGCCTGCCTTGAGACGGGTCGAGCCATTTAATGGTTCGGCACCTGTATTTAGTTGAATCAAGTGGTCGGCCTTTAGGGAAACTTCGCTGCATGTTAGAATCCCTGTCATCGCGCCAAGTTGATTAGCTAAATCAAGACCTCCAAGTACCCACGGGGTTGTGCCGCCAGCAGCAATACCTAAGACCGTATCGTTGGCATTCAAACCAATACGTTCGAATTCGGGGGCAATTCCAATTGGGTTATCTTCTTTTGCTTCTGAAGAATGGCGAAGGGATGATTCTCCTCCAGCGATTAGACCAATTATCATATCTGGAGGTGATTGAAAAGTTGGTGGACACTCTGCTGCATCTAGTACACCAAGACGACCTGAGGTTCCGCAACCAATATAAATAAGGCGACCTCCGTTTGAAATTTTTAATGCGAGCGCATCTATAAACGTAGCAATTGACTTTGAGGCATGTTGTACTGCTTGTATTGCATCGTTGTGGTCTGCTGCCAAGATTTCTACACTTTCCAAAGTAGAGAGTAAATCCAAATTTTTCGTACCTTCATGAATTTGCTCAGTGCTGATATTTGTTCTATCCAGTGGGAGAGCCATACCGCTATTCTATTGGGAAAGTCCCCAAGGGACAGTCCTCCCCAAAAACATGGGAAAAATAATGCCCTGCGGAGCAGGGCGTTATTTATTAACTAACTATTTGGTGTGACAGTCACGAAGCGTGACAGTCACTAAGAATTAGACCATTTCCTTCAAAGCTTTCAAAGGTGTAACTTTGACTGCTTTGCGAGCTGGCTTTGCTGGAAGGTCGCGATATTCGCCAAGAAGTGGAAGGAATACATTCTTGCGAGCAGGACGACGTGGAACAATTTTCTTTTTCACTTTCATGAGACCAGGAACAGTGAATACACCAGGACCTCGGTTGCCGAGATCTTTTTTGATCAATTTTGACATGCAATCAAATACGGATGCAACTTCTTTTCGAGTCAAACCAGTGTCACTTGAGATGTCACTCATGATTTGTGTCTTTGTTCGAGGCTTGACTTCGGTTGTCTTAGCACTCTTCTTAGCGGTTTTCTTCTTTGTTTTATTTTTGGCCATGGAATTCGAATCCTTTCTTTGGTCCAACTCATTAATGTGCTCTCCCGCCAACACTTGGCGATTCAAAATGGCACGTTTAGTTGGAAATGTAACGAGGATACGTTCCTATAACAAGGCGTAATTGCAGGAAATTACAGTGTTTTTTGATTTTTTGTATAATTTTTTGATTCTGCGCAGTACTTCATTTTTGTGAAAAGTTGTGCTAATGTTCACAAGTTATCTGCCTATTGGTATGATTAACCATTTCTATCACTGACCTCTAGACACAGAATCAAGAAACCATGTTTGAATACGATGTATGCATAGTTGGCACAGGACGCGTTGGCCTTCCACTTGGGCTCTCGCTTATGGAAGTTGGGGTGAACGTGACAGGCGTTGACCTCGATGATAATCTTCGAAACGCAGTAAATAATGGCAGAATGCCTTTCCACGAACCAGGTTACGACGAATTAGTACAAAGTAAGAAATTACAGATACATGGCTCTGCGGATATAGTGGTTCCCAAGAGTGCAGTAGTAATTATCACGGTGGGTACGCCACTTCATAACCATATTGAGACGGATCTTTCACAGATTCAACGAGTGCTTGAAGGGTTAAAAAGTTACTTTAGGAAAGATCAGACAATAATTTTAAGAAGTACTGTTGCGCCGGGGACAACTTCTTACGTTAAAAAATGGATTGAACGAAACACGGAATTTACGGTCGGAGAAAGTATAAAACTTTGTTTCTGCCCAGAGCGAATAGCTGAAGGTGTAGCATACGCTGAACTTCGCTCTTTGCCACAAATCTGTGGAGCGGAAGACGATGTGAGTCGTGAAGTTGCTGCGGAACTCTTTGGCAAACTTGCCCCAGAAATTATGCGAACGAATTTTATTACCGCTGAATTGGTAAAACTTTTCAATAACATTTCTCGCTACATCAACTTCGCTGTAGCAAATCAGTTTGCATTAATTGCAGATAACTTCGGCGCAAACATTTATGAAACACGGCATCTTGCGAACCATGATTATCCACGTTGTAATCTTGCAATGCCGGGCTTTACAGCGGGTACATGTTTGCGTAAGGACTTTGGAATGATTAATGAATGGAGCCCATATCCTGACATGCTTTTGTCTGCTTGGAAGATGAACGAATTCACGCCTGCGATGCTTGTTGAACAACTAATGCAGCGCACGAAGATCCATGACAGTGTTGTTGCGGTTCTTGGTTTTACATTTAAGCAAGATACGGATGATATTCGCGATAGTTTGGTGCCTAAACTTTGCCGTTACATTCACCGCCAACTTCCAATGGAGATTAGAGTAACAGATCACCACCTTCCAGATCCAATTCAAGAGCCATCCTCCTCTGAGCCCATAAAAAATTGGCCAATTAGCGATGCTCTTGACGGTGTTGACTGTGTATTTGTTGCAACTAATCACACGGGTTATGGTGATGTACTTAAAGAGTTTGGAAAAACAAATCCAGAGGCGTGGGTTGCTGATATTTGGAATGTCGGTGGTCTCAATCAAATTTATTATCAAGCAGGCCAGTTGGTCAAGGAAAAGGTTAACCAATGAAAGTATTGCTAACAGGTGGTTCAGGTTTTTTGGGTTGCGAACTTTGTAATGAATTATTACAAGCTGGACATGAAGTTGTTGTGTTAGATGATCACTCCCGTGGAAAACCCGTCCGGCTAGAACGTTTTGGAGACAGCGTTCAACTCGTTGATGGCGATGTTCGTGATTACGATGCAGTTCGTGCTGCAACAGAGGGCTGCGAAGTCGTCTGGCACCTTGCGTACATCAACGGCACTCGTTATTTCTACGAAAAACCAGACATGGTGCTTGAAGTTGGAATTGAGGGTACTCAAAACACGATAAAAGCAGCTCTTGATGCTGGAGTGCGCAGATATGTTCTTGCTTCCACAAGTGAAACGTACAACGAGCCGACACACGTACCAACAAACGAATCAGAACGTTTAATGATTCCAGATGTAACAAATCCACGATTCAGTTACGGGGGTGGCAAAATTGCATGTGAATTGCTTGCTCTTCACGTTGGAGGGTTCCGTGGCCTTGAAACAGTTATCTTTAGACCTCACAACTTTATTGGACCAGACATGGGATTTGAACATGTTATTCCAGAAATTACTGGGAAGATTGTTAAGGCCTCCGATGGGTTGACCAAGAAAGAAATTGATTTGCAAATACAAGGTGATGGCAGTGAAACCCGTTCCTTCTGTGATGTTACCGATGGTGGTCGAGGTTGTTTCCTCGCAGGTGAGTTTGGCGAAAACGGAAATATCTACCACGTCGGCACCGAAGAAGAGGTCTCCATTAAACATCTTGTTGAAACGATTGGTAAATATTGCGGCGTGGATGTGAATGTTGTTGCTGGCGAACTGCGAGCAGGCGGGACTCCGCGAAGATGCCCAGCGATTGGCAAGTTGCAGATGCTTGGCTACGAGCCAAAGTACAGTTTTGAACAACTTGTTGAGCGATGCGTCACTTGGTATGTAGATTACTACACTGCAAAAGCAAACGCATAAGACATGTCACTGCAAGATAAAAAAATCGTCGTCACTGGCGGGCGTGGTTTTTTAGGTGGATTTGTCTGCAAGGCACTCTTCAAGAGAGGCGCTGAGGTTGTTGCAATTGGTAGCAGTGACTATAACTTAATCAACCAAGAAGATGTTGCACGCATGTATCAAGAACAACAACCTCAGATTGTTGTGCATCTTGCTGCTGCTTGTGGTGGGATTGGCGCGAATGTAGAAAATCCCGCTCGTTTCCTTTACGAAAACGCAATGATGGGCTTGATGCTTCTTGAAGAAGGTCGAATAAGTAACTTGAAGAAGTTCGTCTTGATAAGTACGACTTGTTCCTATCCTAAAGATGCGCCGCTGCCATTGCAAGAGGATTCAATTTGGACAGGCAAGCCAGTTGGCGCGACGGGGCCCTACGGAATGGCGAAACGGTTGTTGCATGAAGCGTGCGAAACATACGGTCGCCAATATAATTTGCCTTGCGCTGTTCTCGTCCCAGCAAACTTGTATGGTCCAGAAGATCACTTTGAAGAAGAAAAGAGCCATGTAATTCCTGCGATAATTCGTAGGTATGTTGAAGCAAAAGATGCAGGACTTGAAAAAGTTTCCAATTGGGGAACGGGTTCGCCAACGCGCGAGTTTTTACACGTTGCAGATGCAGCGGAAGCAATCGCACTTGCTGCCGAAAAAGAAGTGGAATGCGTTCCAATTAATTTAGGGACCGGAATAGAGACATCGATTGCTGACTTAACGGAATTAATTGCACGAACTGTTGGGTATGAAGGTGAAGTAGCATGGGATACAACAAAGCCCGATGGTCAGCCCAAAAGATTTTTAGATGTTACTCGTGCAAAAGAATTACTTGGATTTGAGTCATCAATTTCTTTGGAAGATGGAATTAAAGAGACAGTCGAGTGGTATCGCCAAAATCCAGTTTGATTAGCCCATTCTCGTGACACCAGAAGAAAATAAACGACCCGCGGGATTGTTTTAGTTCCTAAGAATCGCCACAGAGTCACGGAGAAAATAAACGACCCGCGGGATTGTTTTTTCTAGTTGTCGTATCCAAGTTTGAGAACGTCGAAATATTTCTTGCCAGAGACATCAATCGAATACTCATCAACAAGAAGTTTTCGAGCTCTTTTACCCATCGCTATTGTTTCTTCTTTATGTTCAATTAAATAGTTTACGCAATCAACAAATCCGTCTGTGTCGCCAAGTTCGACCCAACAGCCGACTTGGTTTGTTTCTACTTTTAGACGTAGTTCAGAGTTCTTGGAAGAAAAAGCTACTATTGGTCTTCCGACAGACATCGAAGTGTAAAGTTTTGAAGGAAAACTTATCCCATCAATGCCTTTTGCGATAGTTACTAAA
>CAZABE010000144.1:0-1829 GCA_964483425.1 uncultured Isosphaeraceae bacterium
TTCCCCAGTTAAAGGATCTTTGTCGTATGAAAGCCAGACATCTAGTAAGAACATCGGAGCTGCTAAATAAGGAGTTCTGCTAGAACGAGCAATTACTTTTTCCATTTCATCAATCATAAATTGCTGTCCTGCTGGGCTTAGTGGGTTGTTTGGGTGACCGCTGTAAGCAGTGCATGAGCCAACTTCACCCATACTTGTATAGTAAATTTCGTCGCAGCAATAGACGGTCATCGCCGCTGCAGAGATTGCACTTTCTAGCCACGCAACTACTCTATGATTTTCACGCACGTCAAAAATAGCATCTTTAATGTCAGACCAAGTTCTACCATATCCACCTCCTGAGTCGACCTTTAGGACGATTATTTGTCCCTGCGGGTAATTGTCGTCAATGTACTCTGCTAACTGTTTAAGTTCAGTAGCGCGCATGGTCTCACCAACTGAGCCCTCCATTGGTAGCATGAAAACACCAATTGGCAGCTCACCTTCAACTGTTTGGATAGTCGGAGGTTTTGAGTTAGAATTTGAGTCTTCTTCTTTCTCATTTATTTCGTTTGTGGAAGGAGCGGATATTTCTACATTTTCACCTTTTATAGTAATGATGTCTGTTATAAAAATAAGTTCTCCGCCAACGTAGACGTAGTCCTTTTTGACTTTTGTAATTTCGCCTTCAATTTGTTTTATTTCGCTTCGGTCTTTATATTCGACACTTATGGTCTGACCTAACTCACCGTTCCAAGTTAGATTGTCACCGTATTGAATAGATACTGATTCTGCAAAGGCAGTAAATGCAATACAAAACATTAGTAACGTAGTAAATCGTAATAAAGAGTACATAGTTATATTCCTAAATGTCATCTTCCAACTCCTCCACCACCACCAAGACCACCTCCGCCTCTTCCACTTGGAGTACGTCTATCGCTATCTCTAAGTTGGCGTAGTCGCTCTTCAATTTGTTTTATAAGTCGCCGTAAGTCGCGAGTTCCATATTTGCCGTCCTGACTAATTCCATGTTCGCGCATCATTCTAAACTCAACAGCATTGTATCGTTTTAGTAAGCGAAGCACTTGCTCAAATGCTTTTAATTGCTTTCTAAGATATCGTTCGGTATCTTCGCCAACTGCCCATGTAGAATAAAGTTGGGCATCTTCCCAAAGTTGTATTGCTTTTGCTAATGCTTTTCTCCACTCAATTTTATACTGTTCGACCGATTCGGTTAATTCATCCCCTACTATGTGATACTCTCTAATACCTTCGGAGACCAAAATATCATTTAGATTTCGAACGGTTGCTCTACTAATTGCAAATTGTTCGGCATCCCAAGCGTTGATATTCGGGACTGTGGGACCACCATCAAAGACCAAATATCCATCTAACCCACTATCCCAAACTACATCTCTTCCATCATAAGTTCCAGACGCAGTTGCATCTGGATCGACAAAAGTCATTATAAAATCAATACTTCTTCCTCCAAGTTCAGCAACATTTTTAACGTGCGCTGTCCAAGCTTGGTACATTTTGCCCCAAGTAGGTTTGTCTCGATCAATGTAGTTCCAGTTTCTTGCGAGATTGTGTGTACCTTGTAATTTTGCATTTTGGGACATACATATGTCTGGCCATGCGAGTGCTAAAACGCTGCTTCCACCGCAGGAGTCCTGTACCCACATGATTTGATCGATATCTTTAAGTTCAATACGGAAAAGTTTCGCGAGATCTTTTACTGAATCGGGGTCGTATCCATTTTGTTCTTTTCGGTCGCCACGTCTTTGCTTTGCGTAAAATTCGTCACGAAAATCTTGGCAAAACATTTCAAAGATGATTAAATCGGGGTT
>CAZABE010000145.1:0-7755 GCA_964483425.1 uncultured Isosphaeraceae bacterium
AAGGTCGTTCTAAAGGTGGACGTACTCCTGCGAGTGCATCGGGCACGAAATCCAAGGGCGGTCGCACAAGGCAACGTGGTAAATGGACGGATGCGCGTATTCTCCGTCGTCGTAAGAGTCAACGTTACGGACAGCTTAAAGTCTGATTTAGGAAATAGAAATGTCAAGATCACTCAAAAAAGGTCCATTTGTCGACGAAAAACTTTACCGAAAGGTAGAGGCAATGGCTGCTTCATCCAAGAAGTTACCCATTAAAACTTGGGCACGTGCTTGCACGATTGTTCCAGAATTCGTTGGCTTTACCTTCTCAATTCATAATGGACGGCAATTCAAGGATGTGCTTATAACCGAGGATATGGTCGGTCATAAACTTGGAGAGTTCTCTCACACTCGTCTGTTTAGAGGTCACACCAATAAGAAGGAAGGCATTAAGCTTTAAGCCCGAAGGTTTTTACTTATGACGTACAAAGCAACACATAAATATGCTCGAATTTCGCCACGTAAGGCGCGGCTAGTTGCCGATTTGATTCGGGGCAAAAAAATTGATGACGCACTTTCGCAATTGGAGTTTTCTAAGAAACGAGCTGCGTGGTATTTCAAGGCAGTTCTGAACAGCGCAATCGCAAATGCTCAAGAACAAGACGCGGACATTTCAAATTTCTACGTTTCGGAATCACGCGTTGACGAGGGTTCAGTAATCAAACGTTGGCGACCAAAAGATCGTGGTCGAGCTCATCCGATTCACAAACCAACTAGCCACTTAATCATCTCAGTTGGAGAGAGAAAATAATGGGACAAAAAGTTCATCCATTTGGATTTAGAGTTGGTGTCACCGAAGGTCATAAGTCCCGTTGGTACGCACCAAAAGCACTATTTGCTGAGTTACTCGTTGAGGACTATCGCATCCGTGAGTTCGTAGACAAGAGATTAAATCGAACACCACCATTTGCGGCTGTATCCGACATCCTAATCGAACGTACTCGCGAAGAACTTACTGTAATAGTAAAGACAGCAAGACCAGGATTAGTTGTTGGTCCAAAAGGTGCTGAAATTGACAAACTTGTTGCCGACCTACAAGCGATGACCGGTCGTAAAGCACAAGTAAAAATCATGGAAGTCATGAACCCTGATACAGATGCCCGCTTAGTTGCGGAAGCAATCGGTGAACAAATGCGTAAGCGTGGCAACTTTAGAAGGTTGCTCAAACAACGAGCTGAGTCAGCAATCCAACATGGTGCAAAAGGAATACGAATTCAAATTTCTGGTCGTCTTGGTGGTGCTGAAATGGCGCGCAAATTTATTGTCCGTGAGGGTTCCATTCCACTATCTACATTGCAAGCCAACGTTGACTACGCACTTGTACATACGGAAACAACGTATGGAATTATTGGTGTGAAGGTTTGGATTTACAAGGGTATGTACACCGACGCAGAAGAAGAGCAGGTGGACTCACGGGCAGCAGGTGCTCGCGGTCGCGCTCGAGGTCGTCGTTAAGTTTTAGAAGTTGACCCATTGGGTCTAGTAAGGAGATCGTCCGATGCCACGGATGCCAAAACGAGTTAAGTTCCGCCGACAGATGCGCGGCAAGATGAAAGGCAATGCTACACGAGGAAACTACGTGTCATTTGGTGATTATGGCTTGCAATCCCTCGGGACACATTGGGTATCGGCAAGACAAATAGAAGCAGGTCGTATTGCGGCGCAACACTTCCTTCGCCGACAAGGTAAAGTTACCATTCGCATTTTCCCTGACAAACCAATTTCTAAAAAACCACTTGAAACACGCATGGGTAAAGGTAAAGCGGATACTGATTTTTGGGCAGCACGAGTAAAGCCCGGAACAATTTTATTTGAAATTAGTGGTGTTCCTGAAGATATGGCAAAAGAAGCCATGGCTAGGGTTGCACACAAAATGCCGGTACGTTGCCGGTTTGTAGGAAGGCGACTTTCTGTTTAACGCATTGCGTTGAATTGAAACGGAATGAAGATATGAAAGCAAAAGCAGTTCACAAACTAGGCGACGAAGAACTTTCAATCGAAGTAGAAAACCTTCGCAAGAAACTCTTTGAACTTAAAACACAAGGCGTAACTGAAAAAATTCAAAACACTTCTCAGTACGGCAAAATTCGTAAGGACATTGCTCGTTTGCTCACAGAGCAAACAATGCGTAAGAAAGCATAAACCATGAGTCATTTAAAAGAAATAAAAATCCCAGAGAATGCATCTCGTAAAGTCGGTGTGGTCACATCTGATGCACGCGACAAAAGTTGCAAAGTTGAAATTCAATTCTCTGTCAAACACCCAAAATACGGCAAGTTCGTTCGCCGCCGATCTCAGATTCAAGCACATGATGCAAATAACGAGGCGAAACTGGGCGACAAAGTAGAGATTGCAGAATGCCGTCCGATTTCAAAAACCAAGTCATGGGTTGTTACCCGTGTTGTGGAGCAAGCAACTGAGTAACAAGTTGTTGAAGGAATAGAACAATGATCCAAAAAGAATCAAGATTAGAAGTTGCTGACAACAGCGGTGCAAAAGAGGTACTAGTTATTAGTGTCCTTGGTGGATCGACCGCTCGCGGTAAATACACAAGGCGAACTGCAGGTGTAGGCGATCGAGTTGTCTGCGCTGTAAAGAAGGCGTTGCCAAATTCACAAGTAAAGACAGGCGATAAAATTCGTGCAGTTATCGTTCGAACAAAATATCCAACTCGACGCAAAGATGGTTCTTATGTTCGGTTTGATTCCAACGCTTGCGTTTTACTCAATGAGGACTCGAACCCCACAGGAACACGTATCTTTGGAGCGGTTGCTCGAGAATTGCGTGAAAAGAACTATATGAAAATTGTTTCACTCGCATCGGAGGTAGTGTAATGCCAAGACATATAAGAACAGGTGATACGGTAATGGTGACCGCAGGCAACGATAAGGGTGCTGTCGGTGAAATCCTAAGTGTCCTAACGAAGAAAGACCGCGTGGTTGTGAAAGGTGTCAACGTTCGTTCAAAGAACATTAAGCCAACACAAGCAAACCCTAACGGTGGAGTTATTAAGCAGGAAATGCCAATTCACGTTAGCAATGTTAGCCCAGTGATTGAAGGCAAACCAGCGCGGGTCCGTTTTGAAACGAATAAGGATGGCGCAAAGGTTCGTGTTGGCGTTGTCCGTGATGACAAAGGTAAAACAGTGGAGAAGGAACTTGGGCAAATTCATTCTGCCGATGCACGTCCTTCAGGAAAGTAAGTCATGACAGCAACAATCGACAAACCAAGATTAGAGTCACTTTACGCAGACGGCGTGAAAGCAAATGTTCTTAAGGAATTTAACCTTGGGAATATATCACTCGCTCCAAAACTCACGAAGATTACAGTCAACGTGTCTATTGGACGATATCTTGACAACCAAAAATTGAAACCAGAAATTAAAGACACCGTTATTGCAACGTTGACTCAGATTACTGGACAGAAACCGATTATATTGATGGCAAAGAAGTCCGTTGCTAACTTTAAAGTTCGCGAAGGCGCTCCGTCAGCATTTATGGTGACCCTGCGTGGTGAGAAAATGTGGCACTTCCTTGACCGGTTGATTTCACTTGCGATACCACGGATTAAGGACTTTAGGGGTTTAAAGGACACTGCATTTGATAAAGCAGGCAACTATTCAATGGGTCTTAATGAGCAAGCTGTTTGGCCGGAAATTAATATGGCTGAAGTTCACTTCCAACACGGGATGAACATAAATCTTGTATTCGAAAATTCAACACCAGAAATGAGCAAATCAGTTCTTGCTCAACTCGGTATGCCCTTTGTACGGGACGAGGAATAAGGAAAAAATATGGCAAGTAAACGTGTATTTGAACAAATGAAACGAGAACCAAAGTTCTCAACTCGCAAGCAAAACAGATGTCAAATTACAGGACGAAATCGAAGCGTCTATCGTAAGTTCGGTATCAGTCGAATCATGCTTCGCCAATTGGCGCTCGAAGGCAAGGTTCCTGGAATGCGAAAGGCGAGTTGGTAATTAGAGAAGTTTCATATGGTGCTGCACACATAGCCACCATTTCATTGGAGTATTAGAAATGTCACAACAAGACCTCACAGCAGACATGCTTACAAGAATCAGAAACGCAGTGCGTAATCACTCGACAGTTGTCTCATGTCTCAACAGTAAACTAAATAGAGGTATCGCTCAAGTTTTAACAGACGAGGGCTTTATTGAAAACTTTGACGTCATTGATGACGGCCGTCAGGGTCGGCTTGATGTTCACCTTAGGTACGGTGAGCGTGGTGAAAAAGTTATCAACACAATTAAGCGCGAATCAAAACCCGGCCGCAGGGTATATCGGGGCTTTGAAGATCTTCCACGTCCACTAGGTGGTCTTGGAATCGCAATTGTTTCAACAAGTAGTGGAATTATGAGCGACCGTCGCTGCCGACAGGAAAAAGTTGGTGGTGAGGTAGTAGCAACCGTCGAGTAAGGCGCGAAGAGGACGAATCATGTCACGTATAGGTAAACAATCAATTGCAATACCATCAGGCGTAGAGGTAAAACTACATGCTAATGAACGCAGTATCAACGTAACAGGTCCAAAGGGGAACCTAAACTTTGATTGGCGTTCTGAAGTTGATGTTCAACACAACGAGGCGGACAAACAAATCTCTTGCGCAATCGCAGAAGGAGTTGAAGAAACCCGCAAAACTCGTGCATTGTGGGGAACAACTCGCAGTTGCATTAACAACATGGTTGAAGGTTGTTCAAAAGGTTTTACAAAGAAGTTAAAAATTGTTGGCGTTGGTTGGAATGCCAAAGCACAAGGGCAAACAATTGTTCTAAGTATTGGTTACTGCCACACGGTTGATTTGGTAGCACCAGAAGGTGTAACTTTTGAAGTAGAAAAGGGTACACAAATTACGATTACAGGAGCAGACAAACAAGCAGTTGGGCAATTTGCTGCAGTTATTCGCTCCAAACGTGAGCCAGAACCATATAACGGAAAAGGCATCATGTACCACGATGAAACGATTATCCGTAAAACAGGGAAAGCATTTGGCGTCTAATTAGCCAAAGGAAGTACACATGAATCGCATTTCAGAACGAATTAAAAGACATATAAGGCGAAAAAGAAGCGTCCGAAAAAATGTATTCGGATCCCCAACAAAACCGCGTCTTACTGTTACACGTACAGGAAAAAACATGTACGCACAACTTATAGATGATACCTCTGGGCGAACACTTTGTTCTGCCTCAACTATTGAAAAAGATGCCAAGGTCGAAGCAGGCAGCAATTGTACTGCAGCAAAAACAATTGGTACACGAATCGCTGAAAAAGCGAAGGGTGTTGGTATCAAGGTGGTCGTGTTTGATCGAAATGGATATAGATATCACGGCAGAATTAAAGCACTCGCAGAAGGCGCACGAGAAGGCGGACTAAAGTTCTGAGGAACGGATTAACTCTATGAATAAGAACAAGAATAATTACGAAGAAGATAAGAGCGACATCGACTCAAACACAGTCGGTGTGTACAGAACTGCCGCAACCGTAAAGGGTGGTCGGCGGTTTAGTTTCTCTGCAATGATCGTTTGTGGTGATCGGCAAGGTCGAGTTGGTCTTGGTTACGGTAAAGCCAACCAAGTTCCAAACGCAATCGAGAAGGCACAAAAGAAAGCGAAACGAGCAATGCGCGAGTTCCCATTGACAGGAACCACCATTCCTCATGAAGTAACAGGGAGTTATGGTGCTTGCAGCGTTCGACTAGTTCCTGCTTCTCCAGGTACAGGTGTAATAGCAGGCGCAGCTGTGCGTGCAGTACTTGACCTCCTTGGAGTACAGGACTGTCTAACAAAAGCATTTGGTTCTACGAACAATAAGAACTTAACTAAGGCAGTAATTGATGGTCTACAACAACTTCGTTCCCGAGAAACAGTAGAACGGCTACGAAAAGTTGCTATTGATAAGACTCATACAGAAACATCCCACGAAGCAGCACCTGTCGCTCTTGATGTTACTGGGAATGAAGATAGTAAAAGCGAGGAAGTGACTGCGTAAAGTCACTCCATATTGGAGATTAACTAGCCATGATGATTCATGAAATAACAGAAAAAGCAGGCAAGTACAAAGCCCGCAAACGAATTGGTCGAGGGCACGGCAGTGGCTCAGGCAAAACTAGCGGTAGAGGTCATAAAGGTGCTGGCTCACGCTCTGGCTATTCAAGACGACCAGGTTTTGAAGGTGGTCAAATGCAGTACTTTAGACGCATACCAAAGCGTGGATTTACAAACGCAGAATTTAAGACCGTGTATCACATTGTAAACGTTGCCTCCCTTGAGTCACGATTTGAAAAAGGCGCAAAGGTAGACGCAACTGCACTAGTTGAAGCGGGATTAATTCGAAACTTCAAGAATCCCGTTAAGGTACTTGGGCAAGGCGACTTAACAATTGCTTTGAACGTTACAGCAGACAAATTTTCATCATCCGCTGTTAAGAAGATTGAATCAGCAGGTGGAAGCGTAACTGTGATTGAAAAGAAGAAGTGGGTTCGTGATCGCAGTGGATCAGCAGTCAAGAAAGAAACTAGTGGTTCTGCTCAAGAGACCGAAACTGCAAATACACCGGCTACTGAAGCGTCTGAGACAACTGAAACATCTGATACTACTGAAGCATCTGAAACGGAATCAAACGAGTAAGGTTTTTACTGCATGCTTCAAGCAATCATAAACATCTTTAGGATTCCCGAACTTCGCAACCGTGTGTTCTTTACGTTCACGATGATTGCGATTTACCGCATTGGTTTTTGGATTCCACTCGCGGGTGTTAATCAGCAGCAAATGGTTGAAGCAGCTTCAAAAGCAACCGAAGATGCAAGCGGTTGGGGAAAATTTCTTGATTACGCCTCCATTTTCTCTGGTGGTTCATTCTCCCAGTCGACGATTTTTGGTTTGGGCATTATGCCGTACATTACGGCATCGATTATCTTCCAACTCTTACAGTCGGTTATGCCAAAATTGCAAGAATTGAAAAAAGAAGGGGCATCGGGGCAAGCAAAAATTACAGAATGGACTCGATACGCAACAGTTGGCATGTGCTTTATTCAAGCAATGATGTGGCTCAAGTTTATCGCTGCTCAGGGATTGATTCGACCAGAGTTTTTAAATCCTGGCGGACTACTCATTTTCTACATAGCAGGCGTTACTGCATTGACTGCAGGCAGTGTGTTCTTGATGTGGCTCGGCGAACAAATTGACAAGTACGGTATCGGCAATGGTGTTTCACTCATTCTGACTGCTGGTATTGTTGCGAGGATGCCGCAGGCGCTTGAATGGGTTTGGAGTAACTTCTCCACTTCACAACAATCGACATCGGGTCATATTGGCATTCTGGGCGTTGGTTTCTTGATTGGCGCATTCATCTTTGTTGTTGCGGGAGCAATCCTTATTACTGTTGCCCAGCGACGAATTCCAATCCAGCAAGCAAAACACACACGTGGCCGAAAAACCTACGGTGGTGGTCGTCATTATTTGCCGTTGCGTGTAAACCACGCAGGCGTTATGCCAATCATCTTTGCTAGCTCGCTGTTGATATTCCCCTCAGCATTTTTTGGGTATCTTCAATCAGCGGCATCAGCGTCGCCAGATCCTTCAAGTTGGTGGGTTGCAACAACGACATTCCTGAATGCGAATTTCCAGATGGGCGAGTACCCATACATCGTGCTAGAGATTACGTTGATTTACTTCTTCAGTTACTTCTGGACAACGATTGT
>CAZABE010000146.1:0-11530 GCA_964483425.1 uncultured Isosphaeraceae bacterium
GAAAATTTGTATCCAAGTTCACAATCAAAACGATCAACTGCTCGAAGAAGTGCTACGTTCCCTTCAGCCACAAGGTCTTCGTATTCACCAGTTGCCCAACTACGTTTTGCCATCGCAAGAACTAAAGCAAGATTACATTCCACAATATGGTCACGTCTTTCAATTGAAACGTCATACCATCTAACAAGGTCATCTAAATCGTTATCTTTTGGTTTGTTGGTTTTGCTGACTTTGTCTTGCAATACGCTTAGTTTCATCCGAGCGTAGTTGTACTGCCTAAAGAGCACTGATTCTTCATTACGTGAAAGTAATTTCGCCTCTCCACTTTTAGGTGATGACGCTCTATCGATTGCTGGGCAATACCACGCAACCGAAAGTCGTGGCACATTTGAAGGAATATCAAAAATCAATTTCTCAGCATCCTTCTTTTTAAATACCGGCGATTGCACAACGATTACTGGCTCAGTAAGCGCGCGGTCGATGTGATCTTTCTCGACACTCGAACGGCGTCGACGACTGCTCGAACTACTACTACGAGTAACTCGCTTGGATTGCCTTTTTGTTTTTGGCATGATTCAGATGTATCCCCTTTGTAATAAGAAATGACCGAAACGAAAACGTACGGCACCCCTATTACGCAGTTGGATGACAAATGCGAATCGGTTTTTCTATATTTTTTTAAAATTAATACGGTTTTTATAGGCGAATATGTATTTATCGGACGTAAAACCGCCTTGTTGGCTTACTCTGGCGCGTCACCAGAGAGATCGTATACCCAGTTTTCATTGTCTCGATTCCAAGAAATGACCTCGCCATCCGCGAAAAATAGACCAAGTTCCTTAGTTGCTGCCTCTTGGCTATCAGAACCATGAATCAAATTAAAACTGTTTGAAACACCAAAATCTCCTCGAATTGTACCGGCTGCTGCTTGAGAGCCAAACGTCGCTCCCATCATTGACCTACACATAGCAATAGCACCGACACCCTCTAGCGCCATAACGAGTACAGGTGAACTCGTCATAAAACTCACTAGACCTGGATAAAACGGTTTCTCTGTGTGATCCGAATAGTGATTTGCTGCAAGTTCTTGCGAAATCTGCATAAACTTTGCGCCAATAATCTTGAGCCCCTTTTCTTCAAATCGAGTGATGATTTTTCCCATGAGTCCACGCTGAACAGCGTCTGGTTTCAAGATGATAAGTGTTTGCTCCATACCCATTGTTTGTGTTCCTTTGATTTTCAAAATGCTAGGTAAGATTGGCAAGGATACCAAATATGCTGTTTTTTCGCCCCCCCTATCAAGAACTTTCGGTATTCTGTAGCGAGCACGGGTACGGATGCCCAGTGACATAGCGCCGCAATGCGCCATGGATGAACATTGCCCTCTTTTGGACCATACTGGATCTATGCCTAAGGCCAAAACACCTAAAAAGAAAAAAACACGATCAAACGCAACCGCAGAATCAATGGCAGCAAGCCAACGGGATATCTCGGTTAGTGAATTTTTTGCCAAAAATCGACACCTTCTCGGATTTGATAATCCAAGGAAGGCGATGCTTACAGCAATAAAAGAAGCTGTCGACAATGCTCTTGATGCTTGTGAGGAGGGCGGAATTCTTCCTCATATTTATGTTCGGGTCTTACAAATTAGCGAGACACGTTTCAAATTAACGATTCGCGATAATGGACCTGGGATTTTGCGAGCGCAAATTGAAAATATTTTCGGCAAACTATTGTACGGTTCAAAATTCCACCGTTTAAAAATGTCAAGGGGGCAACAAGGCATTGGCATTTCAGCAGCCGGAATGTATGGGCTTATGACAACTGGAAAACCAGTTGTCATCATTTCAAAAACAGGCAAAAAGAAAGCCGCTCATGAAGTTGTCCTGAAAATGGACACATCAAAAAATAGACCAACCGTAATAAGCGACACTGAACACCCAGAAGATGACATGCTCTTTGAATATGGTCGTGGAACTCAGGTTTCAATTGAATTAGAAGGCAAGTATCAAAAGGGACGGCAATCTATCGACGAATACCTTGAGCAAACTGCGATTGCAAATCCACACGCAAAGCTAACGTACATTAATCCTAACAACGAAACTTTTGAATTCCCTCGCGCAATTAAGCAATTGCCAGAAGAACCAAAAGAAATCAAACCGCACCCAAAAGGCATCGAACTTGGCACGCTAATCCAGATGATCGAGCGAACCGAGCAACGACAACTTGGGGGATTCTTAACGAAAGATTTTTGTAGAGTTGGCTCGACAAAAGCTCGCGAGATTTGCAAGGGCGCTGGGATGACCGGACAAACTTGGATTAAAACCGTCGGCCACGCAGAAGCGGAACAACTTTACGATTCCATTCAAAAGACACGTATCATTGCCCCAAATACTGATTGCCTTGTTCCTATTGGTTCCAAAGCCCTTCTGGCTGGCTTGCTCAAAGAAGTAAAGGCAGAGTTCTTTGCTGCCTCAACGAGACCCCCAAGCGTTTACAGAGGAAACCCATTTCAAATTGAAGTTGCTATTGGATACGGTGGAGGGCTTGGAAAAGATGACAGTGCAAGGATCTTACGATTCGCTAACCGAGTACCTCTCTTGTATTCACAATCTAGTTGCAGTTCTTTCAAAGCGGTAGCCGAGACCTCTTGGAAAAATTATGGCTTAACGCAACCAAAAAACTCTATTCCATCTGGACCACTCGTTGTTATGGTTCACATGGTGAGTGTTTGGGTTCCCTTTACGAGTGAATCGAAAGAAGCCATTGCTGACTACGATGAAATCCGCAAGGAAATGAAACTTGCCCTGCAAGAATGTGGCCGAAAACTTGGGACATACCTTCGTCGAAGAAAGCGCATGGCACGCGAATCCGAACGTCGAAGCGTTTTCGAACGGTACATTGGCGAAATTTCACGTTGTTGTAACGCAATTGTTGGTACTGATACTGACAAACTCTATAAAGCACTGCTTAAACAAGCAAAGCGTAGAACAGACGAAGCAGACGCACAACTTGATGATGAAGGCAAAGTAATTGATGACGGAGGAAGGCTTGGGAGCGATGATGGAGTCATCATAGTTGATGAAATGCAGGATATCCCTGAACAAGAAGACTCGCTCTTTGGGAAAAACACAAAGAAAAAGAAAAAAAAGAAAACGACACGTAAGCGGGGCAAGAAATAATGGCCAAAAAGAAAATAACCAAAAAAACAACTAAGAAAAAAGTTACAAAGAAATCCACAACAAAAACAACTAAGCGAGTTGTGGATAAAAAACGTGATGCCAAAACAGTCAAGAAAATTGAAACACTTGCTTCCTCTGTCGTAAAATCAAGCATGGCTCAAAAAGAGCCAACGTTTGAAATACCAACCCGCTCAGTTTCAAACATGAAATACAATAAGAAGAAACGCATCTTAGAGATGGGTTCCAACACCCAAACAAGAAGTTTGTTTAATCTTGGTCAGTCACGTAAATTTATGCAATCGTTACTGTTAGCGAAGGGTTGTCGAGAGCTTATCGAAGCGGAAAAAACCCTTAGTTTGCGGGGAATGTATTACATGGGATTGCACACCATTCCGGGAACAAAGGAAAAAACGTTTAACGAACAGGGTGAGTCCGATGGGATTTTGGAAGATCTTGAAGTTTCGCTAGATGGATTACGCGAAGAGTTGCACGTTTTTGCGAAGAAACGCGGAACTATGGTTGGAAATATTACTGTTGTTGATAATGGTGACGAAATAAATTGCAGACAAATGGGAAGCGGTGGTTACGCCATCCCGAGTATTTGTGAACCCAATGTTATGCAATTTAAATCGTGTGAAGCAGATTTTATCTTACACGTTGAGAAGGATACTGTTTGGAGCCGTTTCAACGAAGATCGATTTTGGGAAATACACAACTGCATTCTTACAGAGGGTTCAGGGCAACCACCAAGAGGTGTTCGCCGAATGCTGCACAGAATGCATAAGGAACTAAAGTTGCCTGTTTATTGTTTACTCGATTGCGATCCTTGGGGACACTATATTTATAGCGTTATCAAACAGGGGTCTATAAACCTAGCATTTGAGTCCGAGCGCATGGCAATTCCAGACGCAAAGTTTATGGGCATTAGATCAAAGGACTACGAGCGACTTGATTTGTCAGACGATGTCAAAATTGAATTAAACGACCGTGACATTACAAGGGCAAAGCAAATAGCTGCCTATCCGTGGTTTGAAGGTAAAAGGGACTGGCAACGTGAAATTAAAACGATGCTAGGTAACGGATTCAAAATGGAAGTTGAATCTCTGATAACTAAAGATATTTCGTACGTCACCGAAGAATATGTCCCCGCTCGTCTTAAAGAAGGTGATTTTCTGGATTAGTTTTTTCCTATTTAAATTTGTTCTTTTTGAGGGTACACTATTAACTGTATTGCCATCGTGAATTGACTCTGTTCGTCAACCACAGCAAGAACGAAAGGACGTCTACGAATGACACCACCAAATAGTGACAATTTAACTTTGCCCGAAACTCCTACTAAGGTTCTTGTCGCCGACGACGAATTGCTTGTTGTGCAAGGCATTATTGGTTTGTTGACCTCTCTTGGTTTTGAAATAGTTGGTCCGTGCAAAAATGGGCAGGAAGCCGTTGAAAAAGTACGCGAAGAACGTCCTGACATTGCGCTTCTAGATATTCAAATGCCTGTGATGAATGGAATGCAAGCAGCACAAGTTATCTTTCAGGAACACGATATTCCTGTTGTAATGCTCACCGCATACTCCGACGACTCGTTCCTTCGCAACAGTATCGCAGCAGGCGTTTTTGGGTACTTGTTAAAACCGGCATCAAGCGAGCAAATCAGCGCCGCGCTTTCAGTAGCGTGGCAGCGATTCATTGACCATGTCGATCAACGAAGTCAAATTGTTGATTTGACACAACGTCTCGACGACCGAAAACTCATCGAACGTGCGAAATGGATTATCGTAAAACGCAAAGAAATTTCCGAACCAGAAGCAATGAAGATGCTTCAAAAACAATCGAGAAGTTCGCGTAAGTCAATCGCTGCGGTTGCTCGTGCTGTGATTGACAGCGATGGTTTGCTTTAGAGTGTTAGTCACGTAAAAAACTGTCATGTAAAAACTCGGAGCGAACTCGGAGTGCAAACAATAGTCATTTCTGTCGTGTCGCCAATTGCATCGCCGTCAAGTTGCCAAGGAGCGGGACTAATCGTGCTCGCTTCTATTATGCAACCCGAAGCGTAGACCACATCGGGGTGATGTAAATGCGTTCCTCTGTGTAAAAGGCGGACCCATTTAAGCAAACTTAAGCGACCTTTTAAAGGTAAAAAAACTACATCAAGTTTCCCGTCAGTAAAATCTGCATTTTTTGCGGGATTTAACCCTCGAGCGTATTGTTTGCTGTTTGCAACAACACACCAGCCAATTTTCTTCGTAACGACTTCTTCACCATCAACAACAATAGAAATAGTTGGAGGGTGCCACTTAAGTAACTGGCGCACGCATGGCATGATGTATGAAAAGTGCGTGATGGAACTTCCCCGACTGTTTGCAAGATCAGTCACCACCGCTGCATCAAACCCAACTGATGCCATTAGAATCATAAACTCTCCATTTGCAGTTGCTGTATCAATCTCTAATATTCGATTTTGTAATACCGATTCGACTATAGATTCAACAGGTGTGTTGTTAGTATTCATCGATTTTGCAAATAAGTTTTCAGTCCCAGAGCCAGCATGATAAATAGGAATAGTAGTACCAACGAGCACACTTGCTACTTGCCGTAATGTTCCATCGCCACCAACAACGACAACCGCATCTGGGTCGATCTCTAACTTCGGTTTTAGCCAATTCCTTGGATCATCCGCTTGGGTTGGAATCATTTCCACATCACATGGCGACTTTAGAAATTGCTCAGCGATAGCAAACGCCGTATTGCACGCACGACCACGACCTGAAACTGGGTTGTATAAAATAATGACACGCACTAGGTCTGCAATGGTACACAAACCGTAAAGTCGCTGCCTTGACCGAGTGTAGAACTCACTGAGATATGACCACCGTGCTCCTGAACGATGCGCATAGTTGTCGGAAGACCTAAACCCGTTCCTCCCTGTTTTGATGAGACGTAGGGATGGAAAATTTCATCGATTAGGTCTTCTTCAATTCCATTACCGGTATCGATAATATGAATGCAAGCTTCGTCGCTATTCGTTTCAAGACGTATCATCAATTCTTTTGGTTCTGAGTTCTGCATTGCGTGGTTTGCGTTAATGAGTAAGTTCAATACCGCTTGTTTCAGAAGTGATGCATCAACATTTGCAACAACTGGTTGATCTGGAACCTGTACTCTCAACACAATCGATTCGTTTTCGCACTGAGGGTGATAAAAATCCTCAAGTTCAACAATCACATCGCGAAGATCTACCTTTTCTTGGTGCAACTTCATGCGACCTGCAAACTGCAAAAAGTCGTCAAGAATTCCTTTTAGTCGATGCACTTCCCGAGAAAGTGAATCGAGTCGTTTCGCAATTTTTACTTTTTCTTTTTCGGGTGCATCTAGATGATCGATGTCTTCTGCAAGCAGTTGTGCATTTAGCCCCACTGTTGAAAGCGGGTTTTTGATTTCATGTGCAAGCCCCGATGTCATGTTACCAATTTCCGCCATGCGTTCCGAGGCTTGCGCGCGTTTACGTGCTTCTTCCGTTCGGCTTGCGTCCCGCTTGTGTCGCCAAATTGTATATGGCAAAACAGACACCGCCCCAAGGGCAGTGCCTGCAATTAGCCAAGTCCAAGAAAACATTTAGTTTTCCACGGTCTCTTTTTCAGTGTCTTTTGCGGTTTCTTTCGCAGCGTCTTTGATTAACGCTTTCACTGAAAGTTTAATTCGACCAGTATCGTCAACTGCGATGACTTTTACTTTAATCTTGTCACCAACCTTGCAAATGTTTTCGACTTTTTCAACAAAGCCATCTGCAAGTTCAGAGATGTGACACATGCCATCTGTTCCGGGAGCGATTTCGATGAATGCGCCGAAGTCGCGAGTTGAAACAACCTTGCCTTCAAAGATACTACCAACTTTAATTTCAGCTGCGATTGCTTCGACTGCTGCGAGACCTGCATTTGCTGATTTAAGATCGACTGAACTAATAAAGACGATGCCGTCATCGTTGATGTCAATGTTTGCACCTGTGTCTTCAGTAATTTGACGAATTGTTTTGCCACCAGGACCGATGAGTTTACCGATTTTTTCTGGGTTAATCGTAACAGTGAGCATGCGTGGTGCATACTCAGAAAGTTCCTTACGAGGACCGTCAAGTACTTTTTCCATTTGATCGATGATGTCGCAGCGTCCTTTACGAGCCATTTCAAAAATTGTTTCGAGTTCATCGAACCAAAGGCCGCGTGCTTTAAGGTCAAGTTGAACACCTGTGATGCCGGTTTTAGTACCGCACACTTTAAAGTCCATGTCGCCAAAGAAATCTTCTTCGCCAATAATGTCCATCACGCGAACTACTTTGCCATCATCATCACTGAAACGACCAACACTGATACCAGCGCAAGTGTTTTGAATTGGAACCCCTGCGTCCATAAGTGCAAGGCAACCCCCGCACACACTCGCCATTGATGATGAACCGTTTGATTCAGTAATGTCGCTGACTAATCGAATTGTGTATGGGAAGTCGTCAACTTCTGGAAGTATGCCAAGAAGAGAGCGTTCAGCAAGAGCGCCGTGTCCGATTTCACGCCTACCAGGTCCCATGATGCGGCCCGCTTCACCAACACAGAATGGTGGGAAGTTGTAGTGCAAGTAGAATTTCTTAGCGTATTCCGGCATCAAGCCATCAACAATCTGTTCATCGCGACCAGTACCAAGAGTGCAAGTAACTAGTGATTGCGTTTCACCACGTTGGAACAATGCTGAACCGTGGGTTCGTGGGAAGTAACTTGGATCCATAAGGAGATTACGAATTTGATCGAATGAACGGCCGTCAGCGCGAATGGATTCTTCAACAATTAGTTTACGAGTGCATTTCTTTTCAAGTTTACGAAACGCTTCTTTTGCTTCACGTTGAGTTTTTTCAGCAGCCATATGGTCGCTATAAGTACAACCTTCTGGAACCTGAAAATTGTTGTCAATCATTTCAGAACGCAGTGCGTCGACCGCTTCGGTTCGATCAGCTTTACCGGGGATGCGGCGCGCTTCAAACATTTTTGTTTCGACAAGTTCTTTGACTTTCGCCATAATTTCGTCGCTTGGAAGAGAAAGATCGCCAAGGCGTTTTTCAGTCGTACCTGCTTTTTCTGCTAATTCGTTTTGGAGTTCCAAGATTGGCTTAATGCCTTCTTCGTATCCAAATTTGATTGCGCCCATCACGGCAGCTTCGTCGACTTGTGCTGCACCAATTTCAATCATATTTACACCGTCACTGTGACCAGAAAGAACAAGGTCAAGATCCGAGTATTGCATTTGGGTTTGTGTTGGGTTTAGTACGAATGTTTCGCCTTCGTCAGTAACGATTCGTCCAACTCGTACTGTTGCAACTGGACCTTCAAATGGTGAGTCGGTTAGGCAAAGTGCAGCTGACGCTGCAGTACATGCAAGTATGTCAGCATCATTTTCACCATCGTGGCTCATGACCCATGCTTGAATTTGACACTCGTCAATGTATCCGTCAGGAAAGAGTGGACGAATTGGACGATCCATCAATCGCATTGTCAAAATTTCTTTTTCGTTTGGTGCACCTTCACGCTTACGAAAACCGCCGGGGAATTTACCTGCGGCGCTTGTACGTTCGCGGTAATCACATTGTAATGGGAAAAAATCAAGTCCCGGACGTGGGTCAGAACGCATTGCTGTACACATCACAACTGTGTCTGCATACGAAGCGATTACTGCACCGCTTGCCTGTTTTGCGACTTCACCGGTTTCAAATCGAAGTATGCGATTTCCAATTTCCCGTTCGACAATTATTTTTGTACTCATTTTGAAGTACTCCTCTTGTTTGGCAGTTCCCTCAAGCGCGTTTGATTCTGCGATTCAAGAGGCAGAAGACAAAAGATAGACCTTGACTATCGCTTGTCTACTGCCACTCTTAGATGCAGGTGTGCAAGTAGAGAACTGCGGGTAGTTTAAATCCGCTTATTTACGCAGACCTAGTTTCTTAATCGTTGCCTGATACGCTTCACTGTTCGTTCGTGAAAGGTATTTGAGCAATCTGTTTCGTTTACCAACCATCATGATGAGACCTCTTCTTGAGTGCCTGTCATGTTTGTGCTCTTTTAGGTGCCCGTTTAGTTCTGTAATTCGAGCCGTCAATGATGCAATTTGTACCTCGGGTGAGCCACAATCGCTGTCGTGTCGCTTAAAATCTGTTTTATCAATCGTCATTGTTGTCATTTTTTTCCTCAACTTATTCTGAATCGACTAGTTTACCAGAATTCAAGCCCATTTACTACCACCTCAGGTCCAAACACATGCCCATTAAAATACTAATCGCTGACAAACTTGCCCCAGAGGGTGCCACATTCCTCAAAGCGCAGCCAAACGTAGAAGTAGTTGAAAATACAGGACTTACGGGCGATGAACTCGTCGGTGCGGTCTCAGGCGCTGATGGTGTGATTGTACGCTCAGCGGTCAAATTGCCAGAGGAAATCCTTGATAAATGCTTTAAAACTCCCGAATGCCAGTTAAAAGGCATTGCTAGGGCTGGAGTTGGCGTGGATAACATCGATTTGCAGGCAGCGACGAAATATGGCGTAGCAGTCATGAACTCTGCGTCCGCATCGACGATTACAACGGCTGAGCATGCTTTTGCCCTCATGATTTCCTTAGCGAGAAATGTTTCTAGTTCTAATGCGATATTTCGGGATGGTGGCTGGGATAGGGCTAGTTTTGTAGGCGTTCAACTCGCTGGGCGTACGCTTGGCATAGTTGGGATGGGACGAATCGGTCAGGCGATTGCAAGAAGGGCGCTTGCTTTTGGCATGGAGGTTCTCGGATTTGACCCGTTTATGAAAGAAACATCCGCGCTTGATGGGCAAGTACGAATGATGCAATCGTTTGATGATCTCATCAAGCAAGTTGACATAGTGACTTTCCATGTTCCAAGAACTGAGCAAACAAAAGGCATGCTCGGCAAAGAACAATTTGCAATTTGCAAAGATGGTTTGCTTGTAGTAAACGCTGCTCGCGGTGGTATCGTTGATGAAGAGGCACTAATTGAAGCGCTTGACGAAAACAGGTGTGCTGGTGCAGCAATAGATGTCTATTTGTCTGAACCGCCTGCTGAAGATCACCCCTTCCGTTCACATCCAAAGGTTTTATGTACGCCTCACCTTGGCGCATCAACAGTGGAAGCGCAAGAGGCGGTTGCTGTAAACGCTTGCGCATCGCTCCTTCGTTACTTGCAGGGAGAAGGTTTAGATAGTGCTGTTAACGCAGGTGGTTTAGATCTCGAACTCAACAATCGCCAACGAACATACGTCGAACTAGCACAGAGAATGATTACACTTCTTGATACGGTTGCAACTATCACAAATACAAGGGAAGTAACCGTCGAACTTCGCGGAAAGGCGACTGCGGGTAAGGCAGATACGATTGCAAGGTACGCACTCGTTGCATTGTTACAACAAATGTGTGATGAACCCGTCTCGATTATCAATGTTTCTGCGATGGCGCTAGAACTTGGTGTAACTGTTTCAACTGTTGTTGGTGCAACTGATGTTGTTGATTCGTTGATTATCAAAACTCAAGGCGAAAACGATCACACCATCGAGGGGACCGTACACGCCGATGGTCTACCACGCATTACCAATATAGAGGGTCGCCGCTTTGACATGGTGCCATCTGGGCACATGATTGCGCTCTTCAATAACGATACACCCGGCATGGTTGGCAAAGTTGGTGAGATATTAGGTAACGCAAATGTAAATATCGACGAGATGGTCATCGGTCACGGAGACAAGGACGGCATCGCCATGATGATTATCAAGACCAATTCTATGCCAACCAACGATTTACTTGAAGAACTTTCCGCTATCGACGGTGTTTCTAAAGTTGCGAGTGCTGAGATTTAATATCGTTCTAAGTGACAGCTACATTACGAAGCACTACTCCACTTCGTAATAAACAACCCGCGGGATAGTTTATTCGTCAACTTTTTTCTTGGCGCTGCCTTTTTTCGTAAACAAGTTTTTTGGCAACTTTCTAGCGATGGCGTTCAATACACGCTTATGATTTGTGGTTGCAAAACTGAAATTCAATTTTGCGATGCTGATTATATTTTCCATCAACATTGCTTGCAACTTCATATTCAGCGAGGAACCAGCCATGAAAGAAATCCATCAAAACGAATACCAGCATTTTTTGCACGAAATCAAAGCCCAGATAGGCAAATTTATAAATATAGCCCTTGACGCATATAGAACAGGGGCTATAATTTAAGTGTGGGAGGTAGAATATACAGACGAGTTTGAGCGTTGGTGGAACTCGCTTGATAAACACGAACAAGGGTCAATCGCCTTAAGCGT
>CAZABE010000147.1:0-2457 GCA_964483425.1 uncultured Isosphaeraceae bacterium
TTTTCCGTACACCATAATCTTGCCCGACGCTTTGGGCACAAGATCCATAATTGCCTTTATCAACGTGCTTTTCCCCGCACCGTTTGGACCAACTATTGCAACAAGTTTTCCCTCTGGCACATCAAGGTCAACATCCCAAAGGACCGGTTTTCGGTTGTACGCAACTGTTAAATCGTGAATTGAAACTGGTGAGGTAACAAGATGTCCCGCTTCGACTTGCATTACTCTTGCCAACTAATTCGTAAGAAACGATTTAAAACCATCGTTCTTCGTTCTACCAAGTGCATTAGCAATAGTTGTGATGTTATGGTCGAGCATTCCAATGTATGTCCCTTCGTATGTTCCCGTTTTTCCCATTGCATCAGAAAACAAACGCCCACCAATCTTGACGCTGTGCCCTTTCGACTTCGCGCCCTCTATGAGAGCTTTAATGTTTCGATCCGAAACGCTTGACTCAACGAAGACTGCTGTAATTCCTTTGTCAACAATCATATTCACAAGTCGATTGACATCCTCGATGCCTGCTTCTGATTCTGTAGACAGACCTTGGATGCCAACAACTTCAATACCATAAGCGCGTCCAAAATAATTAAATGCATCATGCGCGGTAATTAGAACACGTTGGTCTTTTGGAATTGCCGCAATCGAAGTTACTGCATACGAATGGAGTTTTGTAAGTTTTTTGTTGTAGTCCTTTGCATTTGTCCTGAATACCTCACTGTTAACTGGGTCTTGCTGGCAAAGAGCAACTGCAACCGCGTCCACTGCTTGTGCCCAAGCAGAAACATCCATCCAGACGTGTGGATCAAAATGCCCTTCAAATTCTGGTGGTTCAAGTAAATATGTTTCTTCTATAAGTTCTGTAACCGGATAAACAACTTTACCCATACGAGCAGCTTTGAGGAAGGTATCAGTCATTCGACCTTCAAGGAGCAAGCCATTATAGAAAATCAAATCAGCATTCATTATTTTGAGTGCGTCAGCAGAGGTGGGCTTGTATAAGTGGGGGTCAACGCCTTCGCCCATTAACGCAACAACATTGCCACGGTCACCAACAACTTGTCGAGTAATGTCAGCGACCATACCAGTTGTAGCAACGATATTCAATTGCCCGTGAGCAATTGATGCCATCCACGCCACAATAATTATTGTTTTTAATAACACAAATATCTCCTTTTGGTTAATCAAAAGTTTAATCCATGTTATCCTATAAGTCAAGCCATGCTCACAAGTACCGTTGAAAACTACCTAAAAGAGCTTTTTCTGCTCAATCCAAAGGGCGAAAAACAAATTGCTACAGGAGAACTTGCAAAAACGCTTGGGGTGACTCCTGGCTCTGCAACTTCGATGATTAAGACGTTAGCCCAAGACAACCTAGTTGAGCATCGCCCTCACTACGGAGTAAAGTTAACGGATAAAGGTCGTAACCTTGCCATCCACGTTGTTCGTCGCCATCGAATCGTCGAACTCTTTCTAGTAAACATTCTTGGGATGGACTGGAGCAATGTTCATGACGAAGCAGAAAAACTTGAACACGTCGTGTCGGATGAAGTAATCAAAAAAATGGATGAGTTACTTGGTCACCCTACACACGATCCTCACGGAGATCCAATTCCAACCCCCGAAGGCGAACTTCTCGAACGCTCATTACAATTGCTTTCTTTTTGTAAAGAAGGAGAAAGTGTATCTGTCGCTCGCCTCGGAAATCAAGATACTGATTTTCTAAGATTCGCTGAAAACAATGGACTTCTCCTTGGAAAGACCATTCAAATTACAAAACGAAGCGACATTGCTGACTCAATCACTATTAAGTCGCAAGGCAAAGAAATAGTTCTTGGTTTAGCCGCCGCCAGCAAAATAGAAGTTGAAGATGCGTAGCACAAAATTGCTCATTACATTACTTTTGTGTATAAGTTGTGGCTGTACTTCCAAACAGCAAACACCTCTTTCCACTATTACACAAATAGGAATCTTGGACGACATAACTTGGCTTGCCTCTGATGAAATGCAGGGGAGACATTATCGTTCAAACGAAGCAAGAAAAGCAGCAAAATACATAGCAGACAAATGGAAACTTGCAGGGCTCGCCCCGCTTTCAAATAAACACTCAATGTATCTTCCAACGGGCAATCCCAAGAATTCTCCAAACGTAGTTGCGATACACAAAGGCAATAGCGATTCATTCGTTGTAATAACAGCACACTATGACCACTTAAAACCAAGGCTAACAGGCAAAGATAAAATTTACAACGGAGCAGATGACAACGCTTCTGGTACTGCTGCATTAATTGCAATTGGACAAGCGCTATCCAAATTAAAAACACCCCTGCAAAGTTCAATCGTGCTTATCGCTTTCACGGGTGAAGAGGCGGGTTTTGTTGGTTCAAGGTACTTTGCAAACAATCCACCGTTTCCTCTCTCAAAAATAAGAGGACTAATCAATCTCGATATGATTAG
>CAZABE010000148.1:0-2387 GCA_964483425.1 uncultured Isosphaeraceae bacterium
ATGTTTGAAATACAACAATTGACTGAGCAGGCAACGATAACTAGGCAGTCGATGCTAGCTCTGAATCAAACTTACTTGCAGACAGCAGCCAAATTAGATGGAACCATGGAACCGACGATGGAAGATCGTCTTCGTGCAGAAAATGACCAAGTTGTTATGCGCCAAGAACAGATTCTAGAATCGTTGCAAGCAAATCTTCGGGCTTTGCGTGAGCGACTTGATGTATCACATCCTCAAATTAAAGAGGCAGAAATTACGGTTAGAGCAACTGAGGATCAAATTGAATCAAAAATACATCTAATCATTAGAAGAAACTTGACTGCTCAGTTACGAGAAACCGATTCAGCAATCAGTAAATTAACAAGCACTCTTGAGAGAACAGAGGCAGACATCGAATTAAAAGACGCTAGTCTGCGTGATCTTGCTGCTAATCAATCTGTGTATGAAGGCATGGAGTCAAAACGTAGACGACTAGAGATGCAGCTTGATGAAAACCAACGCCTTACTTCTAGTTTGAAACTTATGCAGTTACGTGCGGATGCAAGCCGAGTGAGAAGGTTAACACCAGCTCTTGAGCCAAGGGAGAAATCTTTTCCAAAAATTGAGATTATGATTCCTGCGGGTGTTGTACTTACTATGGGTACTTTTGTTGGCATAATCTTCCTTCGTGAACTAACAGATCAAAAGATTCGAAGCGCAAGTGATGTACTTATTATTCCTGGTGCAAGAGTTGCTGGCGTTGTACCAGATATTGACGAAGATCCGTCTGGCATTGAAGAACCAGAATTGTCGTTGTTACAGAATCCAGAGAGTGTGTTTTCCGAGTCCTGCATGCAAGCCTGGGCTGGGATTAACCGCGCACTTCAACAATCTGCTCATCAAACACTTTTGGTCTTGTCCGCTTCTCCTGCTGCGGGAACGACAACTATTATTGGGAATTTTGCAATTGCAGCTCAACTATCAGGTACCAAGACAGTTGTTCTTGATTGTAATTTTCGAAGACCTTATTTGGCATCTATGTTTGACAAGGAAGACGATAACTCCGGTGTTGCTGATTTACTCGCAAGTGGAGCCACGTTAGATGAAGTGATTCATACCACCGAATCGAGTATTGATGTGATTTCTGCTGGGACACCCGCCAATCGATTATTTCAACGGTTAGGTAGTGAAAAAATGAAGAGTATATTGGCTCAATTACGTGCGAAGTATGATTTAGTATTGATTGACGCACCGCCTTCTATTGTTGCGGGCGATGCGGTCCTGCTTGCAAATCTAGTTGATGCAATTACACTTGTCGTTCACAGCGATAAAGATGAACGCGGGTTAGTTGCTCGGGTGCTCCGTGAACTTGGCGAAAGTCGTGCAGAGGTTCTTGGTGTTACATTGAACGCAGCAGTAGGTACGGTTGGTGGTTACTTCCGCAAGAACTACCTTGCGATGGTCTCATATTCAGAACAGGAAAACAACAACGATTAACTGATGATTTCACCAGATACCTCAGAGCCATTCATCCAGACGGGGTGGTTTCCATTCTTGTCAAGATATTGGCCCGTTTTGTGTGTTGCATTTTTAACAGCAATAGTTGTTACTCCAATAATGCGTTTTGTTGCAAGGAAAACAGGTGTAGTCGACCATCCGGACGAAGCAAGAAAATTACATAAAAAACCGATTGCTTATCTTGGTGGAGTTGCTGTTTTTATCGCTGTCTTATCAGGGATTATCGCAAGTTACCTTTGGGTACCTATGCCACAAGTTTTTCAACCATTTCCAATTGTGGTAATTGTGGGTATGTTTGCAATCGGGTTGACGGGATTACTAGACGATGTGCGTGAATATTTTGACCCTTGGTGGAAAGTCGCAGGGCAATTAGTTGCTGCAGCTGCAATGGCGCAGCAGGGAGTTGGTACTAGAGTTGCTGAGGGATTTATGCGTGGCATCCTTGGTATATCCGAGAGAGTTTGCAACTATCCAATAGTTGAATCAGGAACATTAATGCCTGATCCCATCACATTGACGATGATAACTGGTGTAATCATCATCGTCATATTCGTACTTGGGGCGTGCAATGCTGCAAACTTACTTGATGGTTTAGATGGGTTACTCTCTGGGACTGTTGCGATTACTTGTATTGGTCTTATTGCTATAAGCACCATGATTGCTTTGCAAATGACAGAAGAGCATATTCTGAATATTGCAAAACACCTTCCTAAGAATGAATTTTTATCAAACAGGGGGGACAGTATTACTCTTGTTAGTTCAAATATTATTCTTGGATTTGCTGTTCTAGGAGCCGTACTTGGATTTTTGGTCTACAACTTTAATCCAGCATCTATTTTTCTTGGTGATACAGGCAGTTTGCTTCTTGGTTACCTTTGCATTGTTATGGT
>CAZABE010000149.1:0-52508 GCA_964483425.1 uncultured Isosphaeraceae bacterium
CAAACCCAACCGCGGTTGATGTCTCAAGTGGTATTGAATCGACAAAAGGCATCAAAGACCATCAAAAAATGTGCGACTTCATCAATGCAGTAAGGGCTACTGACAGAATTTAATTTTCAGTGTTATGGATTTCAAACAATCAGTGTTATGGATTTCAAACAATCGGTTCTTTGGTCTTCTCAACGAGACGAATTCCTTCAATCTGTAAATTATTGTCAATTGCTTTGGTCATGTCCCACAACGTAAGTGCAGCAACACTTACTGCAGTTAGGGCTTCCATCTCTATGCCCGTCCTTCCATGAACTACAGTAGTTGCTGTAATTTTCAAACGATCGTCCTGTACACGTTCAAAAGTTACTTCTGCAAACTCCAAAGGAAGAGGGTGACAAAGAGGAATCATCGACCCACATTCCTTAGCTGCTTGGATTCCTGCGATTCTTGCTACTGCTAACCCTTCACCCTTAGCAAGATCTCCGCTCATCAGTGCATTAAGTGTCGTCGCTCTTGCAACAAAATACCCCTCGGCAATTGCTTTGCGCCGAACGATTGGTTTATTCGATACATCAATCATAGACGCACGTCCCAATTCATCAATATGTGTCAGTTTGTCGTTCATTCGTCTTCCTTTTTAAACACAACCTTACCACCAAGAATAGTCATTGTTACCGATGGTTGATTAACTTTCCAGTCGCATTCAAAAGGATTCTCGTCTAAAACAACAACATCACCATTGAACCCAATCTCTAAACTACCACCTTTGTTAACTCCAAGAGATTGAGCGGCTTCTATCGTGCTAGCATAAAGTGCTTCATCAACAGTAAGACCATTATTTATCGCTACTCTGATGGCAGACAAAGGTGATGCTTCTGCAACTGGCCAATCTGAACCAAATGATAATCGTGCGCCCGCATCAAGCATCCTCCTCCAATTGTATAACTGAGACTTTCTCTTGCTCCCAACTGCTTCAAAGGCAATCGCTGCATCGTAGGGTTGGTGCAGTGGCTGAACTGCAAACATCTTGTTCGATAGTGCTTCAACATCTTTATTTGCTATAAATTGTGCATGTTCAATCCTAGCACCACTAGAACTATCCAAATTGTCAATAACATTTAACGCTTCACCAACTGCAGCATCACCAATAGCATGCATAATTGGTGCATACCCTGCTCTTGCTACGTCGTTTGCCCAATTCTGTAGCCCTCCGCTCTTTACCAACCCAGACCATAAACCATTTCCATCTGTGTCTAACCATGGTTCATACATTCTCGCAGTTCTTGAACCAAGGGACCCATCCAAGAATGCTTTGAATCCGATTACTTTCAAAAACTCACCTTTCAACTCAGAGATACTCGCAATAATTTCTTCAGTAGGCGAGTCCAGCAACATCACTCTAATTCTCATTAAGGAAGGTAAATCTAAAAAGTTCAGTATTTCTTTAACGTCACTCAAATCCTCCATGCTTCCAAGAAGAACGATACCCTGAGATTGCATTCGTTTAAGAGTTTGTAAAACACGTTCCCTTCTAGTTTTAACTTCTAGTTCAGGGACAAGAGGACAAACTCCACTATACAGTGCGTCCTCTTGTACAAGACCTTGACGAATATACTTTCCTCCATTCATCGCTTGTATTTCAGTAAGAGGTAAAGATTTTAATGCTGTTTCGTTTAAGACCGCAGAGTGATAATCGTTGCTATAACACAACATTGGAACTTCTATGCGTTTAGGGAACCATGAACTATCTGGTAGTTCACCTAATCTTTCTTGTCTCCAACCAAATCCAACTATCCAATCCCCATCTTGGTTATTAGAAATAGTAGAACAAAACAAAGCAGTGAAACTAGTCTTTGATGTTACAGAAGAAACATCAATATCACCAATCCCTGAAGCCCCTTCAACAAGATGAACATGTGAATCAACAAATGCAGGCAAAGCGAACTTGCCTTGCAAGTTAATTAGATTGCAACCATTCACAGCAGAGCAGTCAATACCAACGACTTTGCCATCACGTATAGTTAACGACCGAGAAAAAGTGCGCGTACGTACATCTAAAAGAATTTGACCATTTTCTAGATGCGTTGTTCGACTCATGCTATAACTTAGTGTAGACCGATTCTATACAAGGTCTATTATTTCACTATGCGTACTTTACACTTCATCTTTGCTTGCTGCTTACTTATGGCATGTGAGCCACCATCTAAGAAAAAAACATCTGTTCCATCGAAGGAACAAGAAATAGTAACACAAACTCCTAAACCAAAAAAACCTTCACTCTTAGATACACCCGAAGAGGATCAACGAGAATACGACTCAGAGAAATTCACATTCAATCCTCCTTTAGACGACACAGTCATTACCTTTGGCAACTTTAAATCCAAAAAACCAATTACTTGGGAATGGACTCCACCAAAAACACTGTTGTTTACGTGCAATTATGTCATCCCAAACAAGGATCCAGAAAAGAACGCATACTTTTCAATTAGACAATTCAAATCTGGAGAAGAGGGTCGTTTAACTGACAACTTGAAACGCTGGGCGTCTCTATTTCGAACTAATGACGGCGGTCCAATTAAACCAGAACAGAGCACTATTTCTGCTCATGGGAAAGATGCAACTCAAATCCAATTCAAAGGAGAGTATATGGGGGCGGGTGGAACTTGGCACTCAAGGGACTACGCTCTAGTCATTGTGATTCTTGAAGAGTCAAATGAAACTTATTTCTTCAAAATACTCGGACCGCTTGAAACAGTTAAAGATAGTATGAACGACCTACAATCTTTTTTAGAGCAACTAGAGTCAATCCCCAGTACTGAGTAAGTCACCTAATTCATAAATTGCTTGTTGCAGTTTTACTTTTGCATTTCCACCTAAATGTGCATCGAAAAACCCAACAATACCAAGGTATGCGCTGGGTTTTTGAATTATGTGACCAGAGTTTTCAATAACTTCTATATGTTGTTCAACATTTGATTTATCTAAGAGTTCTACAAATATCTTAGAATCTTCAGAGGGGCAAATTTCATCACTCTCACCACAGAGCAAATAAACAGGTGGATCAGAAGAATCGATGTAGGAACTTGGAAGAGTATCCTTTTTGCTAACAGTTTTGTCATCAAGTGCCCAATCATCGTAAATCTGTCTTAATTGTCCCTTAGCAAACTCAGGCATTACAACCCCACTAATGGAACCAACACAAGTAACATTCGTTGGAATATCACTACCATTCAGCAAACCATTTAATTCGTCGCTGTCATCTGACAAACCAACCAAAGCCGCTAAATGTCCTCCTGCGGAATATCCAATAATCCCTATTCGGTCAGGATCAATCTTAAGAGAATTTGCATTACGCCTTAGGAATCTAATCGCTGCTTTACAATCATGCACTGCATCTGGGAAACCGCTATCTGGTGCTAGTCGATAATCGATAGTAGCAGCAAAATATCTGCCATTTGCAAACATTTTTATTGCCTTTTTGCCATCTTCTCTTTTGCCTTCTCTCCAAGCACCTCCATGAACAAAGATTACTGCAGGTAAGAGTTCTTCTTCTGCTGCGGGGAATGCAACATCCATCAAAAGAGGAGTTGTTTTACCTTTGAGGTTTGTAACTGTCGCGTATTTGATAGCCGTCATTTCTACCAAACCTTTATTGACTTCAGTTGTACCAACTTGGCTTGCCACTGTTAGTAAAACTGTTGAAAAGATATCAAACATCAATCACACTCCTTTCGCGCAAAGAAAGTTACTAAGCAACCGTGGACCATCCAGTGTCAAGAAACTCTCAGGATGGAATTGTACGCCTTCCAACATTACGCCGCTGTTTTCATATCTAAGCCCCATGCAAATGCCGTCGTCAGTCCAAGCGCTTACAGTAAATGTTTCTGGAATTGAATCACGCTCCACTACAAGCGAGTGATAACGCGTTGCGTCAAATGGATTAGGAAGATCGCTAAATACACCTTTGGAATCATGATGTACAACAGATGTCTTTCCGTGCACCGGAAAATCATACTGCACAACTTTCATACCAAAAACGTCTGCTATTGCCTGATGACCCAAACAAACCCCTAGAATCGGTATCTTTCCACAATAATGCTCAATGAGTTTTCTGCTAATACCACTTTGATCTGGCGTGCATGGTCCTGGCGAAATCAGCAAGTGTGATGGCTTTAATTTGATTGCCTCGTCGAGAGAGATTTGATCATTTCGTACCACACGCATCTCCCTAGAAGCACCAGAAACGATATCTAACTCTCCTATGCGTTGCACAAGATTAAATGTGAACGAATCGTAATTATCAATTATTAATAACACGGTTCCGAGTATACAATCGTCAAACTTTTTTTGTTTGAATTAAGCCGCTTTTGTCCCTGCTACACCATCTTGGGTAACAAGAAATAAATCACTAGAGATTGGATAAGGCAATCTCTTATAATCTGCTGCCACTCGCTGTTGTAACTTTTCGACAAATATCTCTGGCCCCGATGAGATTGCCATAAACATATCTCGAGCAGGAGCAGCAACGTAGAAGTTACCCTTAAATTCGGGTGCTAACCGAGAATATAAAGTGTCAAGAAGTAGCCGTGCAGCATCATAACCATCTTGCATATTGAAAATCGCAGCACGTCCACCATCTCGTGCTTCAACAATTTGCAATTTCAATTCTGGTTGATAATGTGCTAAATTATCCCGAGCGATGGCATCAACTTCATCAATTGATATTCCCCATTTCAACATCTGTTCTGTTGTAATGCTCACCGTCATCCTAGGCATGTCTATAACGTACAAGATTGATGTTTCGTTTACAAATGGGGAGTGAGCAACTTGTTCACGATCGAGTTGTTCAAAAATCTGATTCGGTTGTATTCGAGGCATTATCCGATTTTTGGCAACTGAAAGAGGCATAGGTACGTTCGCTAAATCATCACCATCTAGTAGTTGTTCAAGGAAGTCCTCTACTATTTCAACTCCTCGCTCTGGAGCTGCCATAACCATGCGGTAGAGGTTATCTAAACCTAAATGCCTTCCATCGAGATATAAATCCATGGGACCTGCTAACGTCACTTCTTTCTCAGGAAAATGACGGCGTAATATATATACGACTTGTTCACTAAACGCTTCTGGCTCTCTTGGCATATGTGTCATTCTTGTATTCCTATAACTTCCCCCCTGTACTACTCTCTTCGACAACTAACGACTCAACATCAAGCTATATGCAATAAATAAAGAAGAACCGTTTTTTTCGCAATAACTATCGGACTCAAACTCCTCTCGTGGTACCCTGTGCATTATGAAAAGTCAATTAGACCTCAACGGAATCGCTTTAGGCAATGATGCCCCGCTCTTAATAATCGCAGGCCCGTGCGTTCTTGAAAGCGAATCCCAATCAATAGAAATCGCACACTCACTAAAAATATCCTGCGAAAATGCGGGTGTTAATTTTGTATTCAAAGGGAGTTTTGATAAAGCAAACCGAACAAGCGTACACTCAAAGCGAGGTCCCGGCTTGAGTGCTGGCTTAAGCATACTCGCTGAAGTAAAAGCACAGTGCGGCGTACAAGTCACTACCGATGTTCACGATTCCACGCAAGCAATGCCCGTAAGCCAAGTTGCTGACATTCTTCAAATACCCGCATTTCTATGTAGACAGACCGATCTTCTTGTTGCAGCAGCAAATACAGGCAAGATTGTGAATGTCAAAAAAGGACAATTTCTATCACCTCAGGAAATGCAAGAAGTTGTTGGCAAATTACAAGAGGCGCATTGTGAAGACGTAATCCTTACTGAACGTGGAACCTTCTTTGGTTACAACCGTTTAGTAAACGATTTCATCGGATTGGGCGATTTAATGGAAATTGGACCACCCGTTTGTTTTGATGTCACTCACTCAACTCAGTTGCCAGGCGCAGGTAAGGGATGCACTGCTGGAAGACCAGACCGAGCTTTTCTCCTTGCAAAAGCTGCAACAGCAGCAGGAGCAGATGCACTATTCCTTGAATGCCATCCAGACCCAACACAGGCTCCATGTGATGCTAGCACGATGCAACCACTTGAAAAAATGGACGAAATAATATCTTCGTGTGCTGCAATTGCAAATACTTGTAAACCTGCAGAATTACAAAAATGACTACTTGCGACCATTGTGATCAACCGGCGATTTACCACGATGTTCGCATCGAAAAAGGAGTTCATACAACATTAAATCTCTGCCAAGAACATGCTATTGAAGCGGGTATTAATGTTAGTCCGGTAGATTTATCTCTTGTGCTGAATGTTGCAGCAACTTTTTCTGAAATGCCCTCTTCAAAATCATGCCCAGATTGCGGAATGACAATATCCCAATATAAAGAAACAAGTTTACTGGGTTGCCCGACTTGCTACGAAACTTTTTCCGACCAACTCGCACACATCATTGCTAGCGTGCAAGACAATCACATTCAACATGTAGGACGGGCTCCCACTACCGCAAATGCCGACTTAAGCAGACATTTAACGGTACGTCGTCTGCTAAAAGAACTTGAAAAGGCAGTAACGCAGGAACAATACGAAGAGGCAGCTGTCTTACGTGACGAACTCCGAAAACTGCACGAAGGCGGAAATGCTAATGAAAATTGATCCGTTTGCAGATTGCCCTTTTGATAATGACCACGCTCCTGATATAGATGTAGTGCTCAGCAGCAGAGCCCGACTTGCTAGAAACTTAGAGGGTTTCCCATTTGTACATAGATCCTCCGTTCCTGACTGCAATGAAGTTGCTTCATTAGTAAGCCAGATTTGCACTCATCAAAATGGTAACAGCCATCTTGAATGGCTTGACTTGGCTGAATTAGAGGATTCTACAACTGGCATATTTGTTGAGCGCAACCTTGTCTCACAAGAACTTGCAAAAGCATCGCATCCAAGAGCAATCGCGGTAGGACCAGAACTTTCAAGAAGCGTAATGGTCAACGAAGAAGATCACGTTAGAATCCAATCAATAAGACCAGGCGTGCAGCTAAAAGAAACATTACAGGATGTACAACACCTTGATTTACAAATTGAAGAATACATAGCGTATGCTTTTAATGAACAACTAGGATTCTTAACCGCTTGTCCTACCAACGTAGGAACAGGAGCAAGATTGAGTGTAATGTTACATTTACCTGCTCTAAGAATAATTAAGGATCTCAAAAGAGTACAAAAAGCATGCGAAGGTATGTCGCTTGCGATTCGAGGATACAGAGGAGAGGGTTCCAAAATAATTGCTGATCTATTTCAAGTGAGCAATCAGGTAACACTTGGGTACACTCAAGAACAACTCTGCTCAATACTAGCGGATGATTTCCTCCCTCCAGTTATCGATTGGGAGAGGAAAGCAAGGGAGACAATTATTGAGAACCAGAGGGAAAAACTAGAAGATCAAACGTTTAGGGCGCTTGGCATTCTTCAGAATGCTAGGATCCTTAAATTACACGAAGCGATGCAATATTTGGGTAACATTCGACTCGGTATCTGCACCGGTGTAATTAATAACATCGAGTTAAAAACAGTCAATCAGCTTCTAATCGAAATACACCCTTCGCACCTAAGGTGGAAATTCGGCAAAGATCTCCTTGATGACGAGATACCAGCAGCAAGAAGCCGGTTATTACGTGAAACCCTGATACCGTGAAACAAAGGGTCACTCGAATAGCACCATCCCCTACCGGCGCTCTTCATATTGGAAATGCATTTGCGTTTCTAATTAATTGGGCAATTGCAAGACAAAACAATTGGACAATAATTCTAAGAATAGAAGACCTTGAAGGACCTCGTAAAAAAAAGAATACTATCCAGAAGTCGATTGATATTTTGCGATGGTTAGAAATCGACTGGGACGGGGATTACATCCTACAAAGTTCAGAATTACAACATAGTAAAGATGTGCTTGACGCTTTAATTAACAACAACCGTGCTTACCATTGCGATTTGTCAAGGAAAGAAATCGAAGAGGTCGCCCAAGCACCTCACAATACAAATTCGATAAGCAAAGGAATTCGACCAAAAGATATCCAAAAACATAATCAAAAAATTATTTCGACTGATACAAACTGGCGCTTTGTTGTTGAACCAAGCAGTTTTATTGTTAAAGATATGTGTTGCGAAGAAACATTACAAACCGTAGACCACGATTTCGTTATCTGGACAAAAGCAAATTCGCCATCCTATCAACTTGCTGTAGTTGTCGATGATTACCGTCAAGGTGTGACTGATGTAATTAGAGGCAATGATTTATACCACTCTGCTGCCTTGCAAACCCAATTATATGAAGCCCTTGGCTGGAAACCGCCAACATGGTGGCACTTACCTCTTATCCTTGGACCTGATGGAAAGCGCCTTGCAAAACGTCACGGGGACTCTCGGATAGAGACCTACCGCAATAAATCCGTTTCACCAGAAAAAATCATCGGACTAATTGCAGTTTGGTGTTCTATCCAAAAAGACCTAGCAGAGATGGACGCTTTTACATTTTGCCAAACACTTGACGTGCCATCTATTAAAAAAGAGAATAAGATATTTACTAGAGAAAACGAAAAATGGTTACTCGATTCATAGCATTGATTCTTATACTCTGTTCGCTTGGTTGTGGCACAAAAACTCAACCGCTATCAACAGAAGTAACCATTGGCGGGGAAACATTTAATCTTGAAATTGTAAGAGACGTGCAATCTCGCGCAAAAGGTCTTATGCATCGAACGGAAATCCAATCTGGCAGAGGTATGATATTTGTTTTCCCTGATGCAATAATCCGATCATTTTGGATGAAAAATTGCATCGTGCCAATTGACCTTATTTTTTTGGACTCAAGAGGAACAATCACCGCAACACACGAAATGGCGGTCGAACCACCTAAAAACAATGAGGAATCAGAATGGGATTACGATAATCGGCTTTCTAATTATTGGTCCAATGCCCCTACTCGCTTCGCAATCGAACTGCAATCTGGATCAATAAAACGCCTAAATGTCAAAATAAATGATCGTATCCACTTGGATTTAAAACAGTTACGCTCCTTAGCCCGATAAGTAGACCTCCAGATGGAACAATCGGTATAACTCGCACTTTGCACAAAGACCGTTCCCTACCCTCTATACACCATGTTTAAACTCCCCGATGAAAGAGGTGGATTAAGAACTGCTTATCACGGCAAGGATTGCAATATTCATCAAATGGCATATCGACCAAAAATATTAGTTCAGCAGCAAAACGTCACTAAGCGAGAATATAAATCGCTTTCCGATTCATTAATGTGTAAATGGCCTTGTGGGATGCCACCCATATTTATAACTGCACCAAGCGAAGAGTGCGATGTTGCTCTTATATTTGCAAATGGAGAAGAAGAAATATTAGAATTATTACCACGGTTGCTTGAGTTACATGCAAAACACGTGTCGATGCTAATTTGCTGTGATGATTTTGAACAATACGGTGACCTTATTACTGACTTAGACGTGACTACAATTGCTTACGACGCTACGCCGTCAGTAATTGCTGGAGTTCTATATGGATTGCTTCAACGCAACGAGGAGGTGTCCCAACTAAGAGGACAAGTTGGCTTTGTACGCACCTTACACAGTACACTGCAAAAGGATTTTGACTTTCTACAAAGCGAATTAGAAATTGCTGCAACCGTACAGCGTGAGTTCATGTCAACTGAAGTTCAATCTGTTCATGGCGTTTCTTTTACTTCCTTGTGGCGACCTGCAAGCGTAGTAAGTGGAGACATGTACGACATAACCCAAATAGACGATGACCATGTAGCCTTCTTTATTGCTGATGCAATTGGACATGGAATTTCTGCAGCAATGTTGGCGATGATGCTTACAAGAACAATTAGCGCACACCGTTTTGATTCGGCTAATGGCAATTTAACTGAGCCAGAACAAATGTTAAGACACCTAAATGAAGCCCTTCTTCAAAGAAGCGGCGAACATGCTAGATTTGCTACCGCTGCATATGGAATTTTAAACTGCAAAACAAATGCACTCACATACGCAGGAGCAGGTCATCCACCCGCATTATTAAGCCGTTACGGAGGAGACCCTATCGTTCTAGAATCCGATGGACCTTTGCTTGGAGTTTTCGACGGAAGTACTTTCCCGCAACGTTCTTTGCAACTTACAGATGGTGACACACTTCTCCTCTACTCAGATGGTTTTGAACAAGTTCTGGGCAATGAATTATGTAGTGATGGAGACCTACCAACTTATTTGAAGTCAATGCACGAATTTTGCGTGGCTTCAGGCAGCGATGTGATTACGAACATCGACTCCTATTTGAACAATTCATTTGCAAACAGTGCAGATGATGATCTCACAATGATATGCCTTCGTGCAACTCCCACACCACATTCATTGGGTTTAGCTGCTTAATTACAAACCAACGCTGTTATTCTGTTGCATCGTACGGACCACATTCACAACGGTCCGTGCCAAAATATCCGTTTCTATATTTAATTTGCTGCCTACTCTAGCAGTTCCGAGAGTGGTTTCCCGAAGCGTAGTTGGAATAAGTGCAACTTCAAAGCATGAATCTCCGACCGAAGCAATCGTAAGTGAAACCCCATCTATCGTGACTGACCCTTTCGCAACTATCGTGTCGGTGTCAATTGAATCCATACTAATCCGTAAACGGCTCTCATCATCTTCAGAACTTATTGATAATATTTCTTCAACACCATCAACATGACCTTGTACAAAATGCCCTCCAAGGAGTGAATCTGACCTTAGGGATCTTTCGATATTAACCTTTGAGCCAGAAAGCAAAGAACCCAAAGTAGTACAATCGAGTGTTTCAGGGATTACGTCAAAAGAAATCTCGATCTCCTCATTATTCAGTTGTTTTTCTGAGACAGTCAAACAACAGCCAGAAGTGCAGATTGACTCCCCTAATTGAATCTCGTCTGGCCATAATGAACAGGAAATCACTAGCCGTGTGCCCCAAGATTCTTCCTTGAGCAATATCACTTTTGCTACTTTTTGTACTAATCCCGTAAACATAGTGCGTACCTTAATGCCTCTAGGGCTTGACTTGTCGCATCTACTCTTCGATACTGTGTATTTACAGCAGAATTCCTGTTGATATTGGAGAATAATCATGAGAATGACACTTAATACAAAACCACTCACATTTCTTGCTGCAGCAGCAGTTGCGTTTTTCACTTGCTATTCACCTGCACAAAATGAGAAAGAAATAGCTGGAGTTAATCTTGAGGAATTACATAATGCTGGTTATAGAATTAATTGGATAAATCAATCGCCAACCGACGGTCTACATTTGCCAACAATCCAAGACAACTCTTTCTACACAGTCGACAAATCAGATTTTGTTTCGAAATACAACATTAAATCCGGAAATTGGCTCTGGTCATCTCCCGTGGGGAATCAGACTTACAAAATAAAAAGCATTACCGAAATTCCTGACTTAAAGAGAACCTATGTACTTTCAGAAGGCGACATCTATGTTCTAGAATCAAACACAGGAAATTATCCATCAAGCGACAACAAGAACAACAAAAACAATGACCAATACTTCAAACTCCGAGAAACAGCCAACTCGAGCACAGCCACCTACAACAACAAAATGGTATATGGATCAACAACTGGCAATGCAGTTTGGTTCGATCCTGAAATTGGCTTCACATCAAGTACGTACAGTGTCGGATCAACTATAAACGTACCTCCTGTGCTTGTTACTGGTATCCGTTCAAAAGACGGTTTGATTAGAAACGCAATAATCGCCTCTTCAACTGATGGTACTGTTACTGCAATAGATGCTAAAGATGTGCGACAAGTATGGTCCATTAAATTACTAGATGCTGTCTCCGCTCCAATTTCTTCCGGAACGAACCCAAAATTAAATGGTAGTGAAGATGTTCCTAGAACGTCAGTATTTATCGCCGGCAACGATCACTACCTGCGCTCAGTTGACTTACATTCTGGAAAACCTAGATGGAGAGTACTAACACAGTCCTCATTGGTTGATTCCCCATTCGTCTTTGGAGACACCGTCTTTCAAAAGATCCCTTCCATCGGCTTAGCTGCTTATGATGCTTTCCCAAACGATTTCTCTGGACAGCAAAATTGGCTAGCAGAAGATGTAACTGGAACCCCAATAACAACTACAAATACGGGCAAATTAGTATGTTGGGATGAACAATTACGTGTTTTACAAATCGTAGATACTAGAAAAGGCGGAATCATAAACACTGTGCGATTTCCTCTTGCAAAATACATTGTCACTGACAACACAACCAACGGTTCACTCTTTCTTATAACTGATAATGACACAATATTACGTCTTGACTCTCGACGATAACCATGACCACTAACACACCAATTCAACGAGCCCTCTTATCTGTTAGCAACAAAGAGGGAATTGTTGAGTTTGCGAAGCAACTTAAAAAATATGGAATTGAGATTATTTCTACGGGCGGAACTGCAAGGGAACTTGAGGAAGCCGGAATAAATATTACGAGCGTTGACTCGTTAACAGGTTTCCCTGAAATGTTAGACGGCAGAGTCAAGACGCTTCATCCAGCAATTCATGGTGGACTTCTAGGTGTTCGAGACAAACCAGCACACGTTGCCGCTATGCAAGAACATAATATTGACCCAATAGATTTAGTTTGCATTGATTTGTATCCATTTGAAGAAACAATCGCTAAGAAAAATGTAACGAATGAGCATGTAATAGAACAGATTGACATTGGTGGACCAGCAATGATTAGGTCCGCTGCTAAAAACCACCAATTTGTAACTGTCGTTACAAATCCACACCACTACTCTCTTGTTCTTGCAGACATTGAAGTTAATTGTGGCGCAACTACCCTAGAACTAAGACAGGACTTAGCGAAGGATGCATTCACTAGGACAACAGAATACGACTTAACTATAAGCGAATGGATGCAAAACGAATCAACCAAGTTTCCTTCCCATTTACGAGTAAATGGAATACTAGAGCAAACGCTCCGTTACGGTGAAAACCCAGACCAGTCGGCTGCTGTTTACAGAGACGTCAAGCACTGTGGACCAAGCGTAGTCACAGCCGATGTAGTTGCTGGAAAACCACTCAGTTACAACAATTTAATGGACTCTGCCGCAGCCCTAGAACTTGTTCAAGATATACTTTTTGCTTGCAATTCTCCTTCTGCTGCAATAATTAAACATGCAAACCCTTGCGGTGCTTCTATTGCTTGCTCCCTTAACGAAGCAGTTGACAAAGCTTGGAAATGCGACCCTCTTGCCGCCTTTGGCGGAATTGTCGCCCTTAGCGGGGAAGTAGACCTTTCCCTTGCTCAAACAATCTCTCATGGCGAAAAATTTTTAGAAGTAATAGTGGCAACTTCCTTTACGCTTGATGCTGTATCTACACTTTGTGAACGATGGAAAAACATTCGACTACTTGCTGTTGGAACCACACCACGAAATAAAAATTGGCTTCAATTAAAATCCGTCGAAGGTGGGATTCTTTTACAAGAGAACGCTCCTGTTACAGCGGACATCGAAAACTGGGAACATGTTGCAGGCCCTGAACTAGTTGCTGATAACACGAACGACGCTCTTCTTGCATGGATTACATGCTCACATTTAAAATCAAATGCAATCTCAATCGTTTGTGACGGATCGCTTATAGGAGGTGGAATGGGACAAGTTGATAGAGTGTCTGCTGCGCGCCTCGCGATTCAACGCGCTGGAAAAACATTACAAGAGGTAAACTGCCCTATTGCCGGTTCCGATGCATTTTTCCCATTCCCCGACGGTCCAGAATTATTAATCAACTCAGGGATTAAGTGTATCGTCCAACCCGGTGGAAGCGTTAGAGATCAAGAAACTATTGACTTGTGCAACGAGCGGGAGATTACTCTCCTGCACACTGGCAACCGATGTTTTAGGCACTAATCCTCTTTCAATTCAATTGACCAATAAGCATTGTTGAGGAATGTTTTCCATGTTTTATATTGGGAACGACCTATACGAAGAGTACGAGCTTCACATCTAGATGGTTTGTATGGTTTCTTAACAAGATGCATATTTGCTTGGCGTGGAGTACGCCCACCCTTTCTCGTGTTGCATTTCATACATGCACATACTAAATTCGTCCAAGAGTTCCCACCTCCTTGCACGCGAGGAACAACGTGGTCTAAAGTTAAATCAGTTGCTGAAAAACGTTTTCCGCAATACTGACATTTGTTTTTATCTCTGGAGAACAGATTCCTTCGAGTGAGACGCACTTCTGGCTTCACAAATTTATCGTATGAAAGAAGTCGAATAATCTTAGGAATTGCAATCTCGAAGGTTGGAAGACGCAACCAAGTGTGTTTCTCTGGTTCAAACTCTTTTTGCAATTTCGCCACATCCATCCAGTCATGTATTCCATAAGTCAGATAACTTCCATCCTCAATAGACAAAATTTCAGCGGCCTCTCTGCAAAGTAATGTAAACGCATTTCGTGCTGAGACAATCCGAACTGCAGAATAGCCGCGATTAAGAACAAGTACCTTTTCGTCAATAGTAGAAACTAACGTCATTTAATACATCCGATTATATTTGTAACATAAAGAAGAGAGTTCTGCTGTGTTATGAAGCGTTGATTGTTACATCTACTTGCGAACTGGGCGCAACCAAATCGAGGCGAAGCGGCTTGCGGCTGCCATCTCCATCGTACGGAATATTGTCTTCGTCGATAATTTGCTGAATTGCCATCACTCCCTCGATTAGCATCTCTGGCCTTGGTGGACAACCAGGTACATAAACATCGACAGGAAGAAACTGATCGATTCCTTGTACAACTGCGTAAGTGTCGAATAAACCACCTGTAGAGGCGCAAGCACCCATCGATATAACCCACTTGGGTTCTGTCATTTGAAGATAAATACGCTGTAAGACGGGCATCATTTTCGTTGAGACCCGCCCCGCCACGATCATCAAGTCCGCCTGCCTCGGGCTGAACCGAAACACTTCTGCTCCGAATCTGGCTAAATCGTACCTGCTTAACGCAGTTGCCATCAATTCTATTCCACAGCATGCTGTGGCAAATGGCATCGGCCAGACGCTCGAACGCCTTGCCCAATTGATTACACGGCTTAGTTGAGTTGTCATGTATCCATCTACTGGAATTGTTTCTTCTAGACCCATAAGTTGTACATAATACAAACTGTCGCACCGACTGTGGTAGAAGATGCGACAGAGTTGCTTGAAGAGTTTTGGGCATAACTAGGTTGAATCAAGCAGCGGAATCGTAATTCGCTTGCTTTGATTCAAGTTGAAATAACCGATCGAGTCGCATCATTTCAAATAGTTCTGTCAAATGCGGAGTAAGACCAACTATTTTGGTTTCTGCCTTACACTTTTGAGCGGTGTTTCGTACATCGATACACATTCCGAGCCCTAAACTGGATATGAATTGAATGTCACTAAAATCTAGAACTAAATCGTCGACTTTACTGCCATATTCTTTCAGTTTATTGTTGATTGCGATTGCTACAACTGAGGCCTCACGTTCTCCAATTCGCGGCCCTACGATGCATGCGTGCATCGTGCCCTTAGAGAAGGAAACATCGACAAAGAGCGACTTTCGAGATTGATTACTGTTATTTGTATTGAATCCGTTCATATTTGTGTATTCGGTCATAATTGTGCTCCACTTTTGTGTACTGACAGAAAACCTCCAAAAAACACATATCTTTCAATCCCGACTTAATTTATTTACAAAAAATCGCCCTTGGAGCCAATAATCGACATTTGTACCATGTCTACCTGTAACAGGATGGTTTACTAATTTGAACTGTGCCCACTAGGTCTGCTGATTTGGATTAGATACTTGATGGACGATTGCAGAAATTTGAAGACCCAAAAGAATTATTAGCCACATAAGGTACAGCCAGAACATAAACACAGGAACTAGCCCTAGTGAACCGTAGAGTTGCCTAAGAGAAAGAGCGTGTGCAAAGTAGAGACCTAGGGACTCCTTGCCGACTAAGAGTAGCATAGCAGATACAAAAGCTCCAACCATCAATGGTTTCAAGCGCAATTTAACCGTAGGCACGAAACGATACAAAAACAGCAAACAAAGCCAACCCAATACGAAATCCCAACAAAGAGAAATCGTCCATTGAAGCCAATTCCAAGAAATCAAACCTTCTAAAAAGGTTGTTGCAGCAGTGTCACACCAAAATGCAATGGCTACAAGAACAGGGCCAAACGTCAGTACAAACCAGTACAAAGGAACTCGGTGCAACCAAGAGCGCCCCCGCTTTCCACGGCACACAATATTAAAACTATGTTCAATATTTACAAGGAGTGCGATTGCGGAGTACACAAGAATTAAGAGGCCAATCCAAGTAAGTGCAGCGATATTAATGTTCATGCCACTGGAAACAATGTCAGAAAGCCAACTACCAAGCGTAAGACCAGTTCCACTCTCTGGCGGCTCCAACTCAACTTGATTCATCCCAATAGCAGCAATTGCTTCATGCAAAAATATCTCAAAACGTTCTTTACCCATAATTGCTTTAGCAACACCAGCGCCAACAACAGTCACTGGCAAAAGACCAAATAAGGTTCGGTAAGTTAATGAGGCTGCCATCATGCTCGCACGATCTTGTGAGAGTTGAGTTGCCCCTTGTTTTATCAGGCGACCAATATAAATCACGAATCGCTCCCACCTTGTTAACTCCTCAATTGGATTACGCAAGGCCTCTTGCATTCGTTGAATTATGGAATGGAACTTCATGTAACTTGGTAAACTACCCAATATGGGCTGGAATACCAACCAAGATAAACAAAAACATGACTCAACATTGCCTTTTCGAGATGAAAGCCGAGGAATGCGGCTTCAAAGAGTAATGGCATCAGGTGGAATTGCTTCAAGAAGAAAATGCGAAGATATGATTAAAGCAGGCGAAGTCAAGGTCAACGGCATACTTATCGATTTCCTGCCAGCTTGGATAAATCCCAAAACAGATCGAATCACGATCTCTGACAGAAAACTAAATTTATATGCTGAAAATGTCTATGTGATGTACTACAAACCAAGAGGAATAGTTTGCACAATGTCTGATCCTCAAGGGCGCCCTTGCATTGGTGAAATTGTGGAACATGCATCAGGAACAAGGATTTTTCCAATTGGTCGCCTTGACATGGACAGTCAGGGTCTTCTACTTCTCACTAATGACAACGCATTAGCAAACGAGTTAACTCACCCAAAGCATAATGTAAGCAAGACGTACGAAGTGTCTGTTCGAGGCAAAGTCGAAGATGAAACCGTTGCTAAATTGCAAAAAGGTATTTATCTTGCAGATGCACACACAAAACATGACTCAAGAAAAAAAGGACATCGGGCAACCATCAAAGATCTTGAAATCGTACGTCACGACAGAAACAGAACGCTTCTTAGGATAACACTCTGTGAAGGGCGAAACCGTCAAATCCGGAGAATGCTAGCAATTGTTGGTCACCCTGTGAAACGTTTGAGAAGAACTCATATAGGTCCAATTGCACTTAAGGGACTTCGCCCCGGTCAATGGCGAGACCTTACAGCACAGGAATTTAATGCTCTTGAGCAATCTGTTCGTCGGAAGAGTTAACTTCATCACACAATGAAATAAGAATATCACCATCGCCTACATCTTGTTTAATTGTCACACTTCTCATCCTAACTAACTCTAGCGTCGCCAAGAACATTCCAACGCGCTCAGCAAGTCCTACTCCTTGAAAAAATGTCTGCAAGACAAGATTCCTTCCTTCTGACCTTTCCAACTTCGCAAGCAGTTCCTCTTGACATATTTCGATTGGGATATCGTCAAATGCGATGTGGTGCCCATCAAGGCGAGTGAAGTCAATAGCGCTTGCAATGTGCTCGTATGAATCCGACAAATCAAGAATGTGTACATCGTCAAGTTCAAGAGACGGTTCCGTTTCCTCGACAATTTGTTTTAAAAAACCAACATTAACATCATATCGCAGAGCAAATACATTTCTATTGCCATCAAGCAATTCAGCTGCACTTCGAAACCGTTGATAAGAAAGCAATTGGCGTATCAAATCACCTCTTGGGTCTTTTGACTCATAATCACCATGCTCTTCATCGTCCTTAGCCACCTGCTCAGGAGGAACCAGCGATCTGGATTTTATCTCAATAAGGGTGGCTGCCATCACCAGAAACTCGCCTGCCATCTCAACATCGACCGTGGTTCCTTGCCTTAAAACTTCAAGGTATTCGTCAGCGATTTGAGCAATTGGAATATCATGGATATCGACTTCAGCACGTCTAACTAGGTATAAAAGTAGGTCTAGAGGGCCATCAAAGGCATCGATGGATATTCTGAATTGTTCTTGTGGCTTTATCATCGAGTACAATGTACATCATAGTTTCATGAACGCCCCACGCCCACAAACTGAAACCGAATTATCCTCAGAACATGCATTTATCTGTGATGCTCTGATTGCTGAAACGAATGCAATTGAAACGGTTATTCAACGTATTAAATCCAATATTGCTTATGCTTCCGCTTGGACTGATGCCATTGATATTTTAGAAAAATGTGAGGGACATGCGATTTTTAGCGGCATGGGTAAGTCGGGCTTGATTGGCGCAAAAATTTCTTCCACATTTTCTAGCATTGGACAACCTTCTCACGTCGTTCATCCAGCCGAAGCAGTTCATGGTGACCTTGGCTCGATTAGGCGAGAAGACGTGGTCATTTTGATGAGTTATTCGGGAACAACTGAAGAAGTTCTCAATCTAGCAGCAATCCTAAGGACTGACGGAATCCCATCTATTGGGATATCTAAGAGCGATGACTCACCACTTGCAAAACTTTGTACTGCTCATCTTGAAACTGGCTCTCTTTCAGAGGCCTGCCCCTTGAACTTAGCACCAACTGCATCAACCACAGCAACGCTCGCTATAGGGGACGCTCTTGGATTAGCTCTTTCAAGACGAAGAAATTTTACTGCAGATGAGTTTCACAAACACCATCCGGGTGGGATGCTAGGAATCGGGCTCCGAACGATTACCGAAATCATACGTTTCAAAGTTGGTGATAACCTGCCAGTAATAGACGAAAACACTCTAGTTGGCGAAGCTCTTGCTATGGCAAGACCAACAAAAGGTGTTCGCAGAGCTGGAGCAATTCTACTAGTTAACCAAGATGGAAATTTAACTGGAATCTTTACTGACGGTGATTTGAGGCGTCTTGTGATTGACGATTCACAACCGATGCAAAGGCGAATCGGTGACGTTGCTACTAAGAATCCACGCCGACTCCCAGCAAACGCTCTTGTTCGAGATGCTCAACAACTTGTTGCTGAGTACCGCGTTGATGAAATTCCTGTTGTAGACGATGATAACTTGCCTATTGGGTTGATTGATGTCCAAGATCTAATCGCTATGAAAGTAGTTACGGAGTAAGCATGTCAGTAATTGTTGCAATTCGTAAAGAACACAGAATAGTCATGGCCGCAGATACACTAACAACGTTTGGTGATTCTGAAGTAATGCCTCAAGAAAACGCTCGCACACCAAAAGTTGGTCGCATCGGTGACTCACTGATTGGTGGTGCTGGCTGGGCGGTTTACGACGATATTCTCAATGACTTTCTTGCCACAAGACCCACCCCTGATTTATCAAGTTCAAGAAAGATATTTGCTTTCTTTTTGGATTTTTGGAGAGCACTTCATGAGCACTACACATTTGTAAACGACAACGCAACAGGAGCAAGTACACCATTCGGTGATTTGGATTCCACATTTCTTATCGCTAATTCGGGAGGTATCTTCACTGTTGCTTCTGATCTTGGGGTTACTCCATTAAATCGTTATTACGCTATCGGATCTGGTGGCGAATACGCAATTGGCGTACTCTATACCTTGTATGAGCGAACAGATGACATCGCAGAACTTGCTTCCGATGCTGTTAAGGCGGCTATTGCCATGAACCTTCAGTGCGGTGGCTCAGTTGATGTATTACAACTCACAATATGACCTCTGAACCAAAAAACATTACAGTTCTTGCACTGGACGTAGATGGCGTTCTTACCGACGGAACTATTTCTTTTGATTCTGTAACAAACAAAGAAATCAAAAAATTCAACGTCCAAGATGGCCTTGGTATCTCACTCTGGCAAAAAGCTGGAAATGAAGTCGTAATTATCAGCGGGAGAAACGCTCAGTGCGTTGAAATACGCGCAAAAGAATTGCAAATCGAACATGTCTATCAAGGAAGTAATGACAAAGTAGAAGACCTTAATTGTGCCCTAGAAATAATCGGTGCTACGACAGAGGAAACATGTTTCGTTGGAGACGACCTTGGTGACATCCCCGCAATGCAGAACTGCAAATACTCAATTGCTGTAGGTAATGCTGCCAAAGAAGTAAAAGATGTTGCCAACCACACAACATCTTTGGAGGGAGGAAAAGGTGCGGTACGCGAGTCAATCGAACATCTCATGCGATTATCAGGAACATGGGTGGCTGCTGTTGAATCATGCATGGCAGAACCCGCTAAGCAATGAACGCACCCTCTCCGTATAAAAATACAAACAAACGAATTGGGGTGATTGTCCTAGGAGTAAGTTCTGTATTTTCTTTGCTAATTCTTGCACTGCTATATGCGATCGGGGACAAGGACCCTGTCGAAATCAAAAGCACAAAGAGCAAAGAGATTATCGATTTACTACAAACCCCTACAACAACGACTTCTAGTAATAGAGATGCCTCATCACCCGATGTTGGCTTAGAACTTCCCTCAGGTGGGTGGGTTCAACAAACGAATTCACATGGTGAACTAAGTCAACAGTATCGATGTGAGTCACTAGACCCAAACCCTCCACTTCTTCCTGACGGTTGGATTGAGATGCAGAAACCAGAAGTCGAACTCTATCTCTCAGACAACAAACTGGTTGTGATTACTGGGGATGTCGGGATTGCAAACGCCCCTAAGCGCAACCTTGAATCAGGTGAAATCTCAGGACATGTAAATGTTTCGATGTATGAACTTGGAACAAACAACAACCGCGCGGGGCTATCTCCAACAATGGTTCTAACTACACCTCAAGCGAACTTTGACAATTTCATTGGAGAGATAACCTGTGACAGCGAGGTAAGAGTTGTTTCTGATTCGCAAACTCTCGTAGGAAGACAACTTTCGATTCGATTTAATGACTTAGAGGAACGAGTTGAGTATCTCCGTCTTAATGAACTTGACTATTTAGAGTTTTACCCAGAAAACTCCAAGCCATTTCAACCAATCCAAACACCAAAACCAACTGCAAAAACAAATACAAACACAAAAACAAAAATTAATTCATCGTTATCGAAACAAACAACTAATCCAAATAAAATACAAGCAAGTGCTGTAGGTCCCGAAGTCGAACATTACTTACTTTCCTTCCAAGACAACGTTCAGGTTTTGCAGGGTGATCAACATTCTGGAAGATATGCAACAGGCGACCTTCTTACTGTTGCCTTTTCTAATGATAGCGATTCCGTCTCTAGTTCCCCGTCAATGACAAACACAAGGGCATCAACTATGTTCCCATCTGGATTCCAAACAACAATCATTGCAACAGCGCTTGCAACGGCACCAACAGCCACAAATGAGTTGCCAATTCGGGTCACATGCAGTGGTGGCTTAACAATGGTTCCTCTTGAGGACGTTTCCCTTATGCCGTCATCAGCAGAAGACACCAGATTCGAATTGATTGCGAACGAGAACTCTAGTGTCTTACTTATAGACAACCAAGAAGGTCTCACGGCAAATGGAAGCAAATTACGGTATCAGTTAAAGGATGACCGTAGCGACTTGTTCGGTTCACCAGCAACTTTTGTTATGAATGACACAAGTACCCTGTCAAATCACCTTTGGATTTCTAGGACTACTGGAAAAGGTGGTGCCGTCGGAGAGGGGTCATCAACAAGTAATACCCCTAAAAATAACACAACATTAACTTGGAAAGAAGGTGTGGATTTCTTGTTTGATGCAGAAGGAGAAGATGGCGCATTGCAAAAAGTGATTTGCAACGGTGACGTTGTCCTAACTGATGACAATTCAACCGTAGCTTGCACAACGCTTAAGGTTTCTTTTAACAAAGCACCCGACGGTTCTTCTTCCCCCGACACTGCTTTCGCAACAGGCAATGTAAAAGCAGTCAGTGAAACGCAAACACTTTGGTCTGATGAGGCAAGAGTTACATTCAAACCAAGCGACTTAGAGCAAAGTGATGACGACTCCATGTTTGGAAATTCAAAAGCAGACACAATGCATGCTGATGGCAATGTTCAGGTCTTACTTGATGATGGAGGCAGAGCTTTTTGCGACGTACTCGACGGTAACATAGCACAAGATTCTGTACTCCTCACTGGTAATGTAGTAATTGCGTACAAACGTATGCTAATGAACAAGGGAGACAAGGCAACTTTAACTCTTGACCGTAACGCTGGCAAAGGAAGATGGGAAGGAGCTGGGCAAGCCCTATTTTTAGATTTACCTCTGGACGTATCAAGTGATAAAAGGATTGAAAGACCTCAAGTAAGTAAAGAGATTCCTGAGTCCGATTACGCCAACAATATCTCTATGAGAGCAAACTGGGATGAGTCAATGCTTCTTGATAGGACGTTTAATAACGATGCCGGCGCAGTTGACTTAAATGGCAACGTAGATGTCCGTTCACAACGAAACCTGTATGAACGAAGTTCTATGACTGGGGAGAACCTCCGACTAGAATTCAAAAATACTGAGTCGAGTGAGTCAGAAGATGAAAGAGAACTCCAAACCGTAATCGCAAAAGACGATGCCCAAATAGAACACCGACTATGGGACAAAACAAAACTAGACGAAAAACCAGTCGTATATTACATAGGCGGTAATCACATAGAGTTCGAAGCAGAAACATTTGATACTCTAGCTGTAGGAGAGGGTGTTTTATTGTTACGAGATCCAAGGGAACCCAGCACTGATTCACACCAATCCTCACTCGCAGGAAGAGGTATTACGCGTTTCACGTGGGACGAAAAATTAAAAACAACGAAAATCAATGAGACCCTATATAGAATCCAGATGAATGGCAACGTCCAGATGCACCACAAGGGGCTTAATGGAGAAGTTGGGAGATTAACATCTACCCAAATCGATGCTATAGCAACTGATCCTAACCAAGTCAAAAAGAACCCTGACGGCTCCTCTGAACTCACTCTGCGTGGAATGGATTTGCAGCAACTTCAAGCAACAGGGAACGTCTACGTTAAAACACAATCAAGAGCGGTCGATTGTGATTACTTTGATTACAACCTAAGAACAGGAATAGCAAAATTAACTGCAAATAATTACAAGACCGTTTCAATTCTCACAGATGGAAGTCCATATCCTGTACGAGCTTCGAGCATTGTTTGGAATATGGACCCTTCAATTGATACCATCACAATTCTTGGTCTGCAAGGTTCAAGCCCGAATTGATGGAGTACAATTCCCCATTATGAAAGCGAATCTTTCCCATCCAACAATAGCACGGGTAAAGGAAGGTCTCGATGGTATTTCATTGCGAGCAACTGATTATCGCGGTGATACTACCCTTATTGCAGATGCCAAAGTAGTTCATTCTCTATTACGATTTTTACGCGATGATCCAGAGTGCAACTACGATTTGCTTTGCGACGTAACAGCGGTGGATTACCTTGATTACCCAGCGCCCACAATCGGTCGATTTGCAGTCGTTTGGATTCTTGCGAATACTGAGACAGCAAGCAGAATCCGAGTGAAAGCATTTCTAAACCCTAGTATGGACACGACAGGCATAGATGATGATCCTGCACTTTATATCGATTCATCGACCGACATTTGGAAGGGTGCTGAGTGGCGAGAACGCGAAATTTATGACATGTTTGGAATTCACTTCAAAAATCATCCGGACCTGAGACGAATCCTAATGTGGAAGGACTATCCAGCATTTCCACTACGAAAAGATTACCCACTACAAGGTCGCAACGAACGCATGAATTTGGCTATCGTAGAGCGTGAAGACGCCTAGAAACAATAAAGTTCTAACTAGTTACCTCGATAGACACACCTACAGGTACAAGTTTCCTCAATAGAAACTTCAAAGAGTTGTGGAAGATCTGGATGAATCTTGTCCCAAATCCACTTTGCAATCATTTCACTTGTGGGGTTTTCTAATCCATCAATTTCATTTAAACAATAATGGTCTAGTTGTTCTTCAAGTGGAGCAAAAGCTTTTTTAATAACCCCGTAATCCATGACCCACCCAGTTTGAGGATCCACTTCCCCATCAACGACTATCGTGACTTTAAAAGAGTGCCCGTGCATCCTTCCGCACTTGTGACCTTCTGGAACGTTGGGCAACCAGTGTGCTGCCTCAAATCTAAATGATTTTTCCAATTTCATAGTACTATTTTACACCCCTCTAGTTATCGGGTCCCAAATATACTTATGCATTTGAAGATGCAAGCGCACATTCTCACCTGAATCAATAATCCAAGAGGCAAGTTGCTTTGCAGACAACTGTTTGCTACCCGTTATTTCAGAGTTCGGTTCTTGTTCCATCACTGGAGAAAAGTGTACGAAACCTGAAAGTGAACATAACTTTTTCTCTTTCACAACTTGAATTGCCCAATCGAAATCCTCTTTGTTAGTAATAACAAACTTGATTTCGTCTTTAGAACTAAGGTAGTCAAAATTTGAGTCGAGAAATGAACCAAAAGCGCCACTACCTGGGGTTTTAATATCAATAATCCTCACAATCCTTGAATCACACTTACTGATATCCCGATCTCCGCTTGTTTCAAGAAGAACATCAAATCCTTTGTCACATAATTGCTCCATAAGAGGAAATGTTGAATTTTGTAAGAGGGGTTCTCCACCTGTAATCAAAACGAGTGAATTGTTACATTCTTCTACCTTTTTGATTACCTCTTCCACTTCCATTCTCTTGCCTTCTTTAAATGCATATGACGTGTCACAGTAAATGCACCGTAAGGCGCAGCCGGTAAGTCGCACGAAGGTACAGGGTAAACCTGCAAAGGTCGATTCTCCTTGAATGGACGAAAAAATCTCGTTGATAAGTAAACGCTTCAAAGTCATCTTCAAAGATTCTAAGGCAACGGGCAAACTTACGCTATGTTAGAATACAAACTTCCCCACGCGCTGGTGGCGGAATTGGCAGACGCGCCAGCTTGAGGTGCTGGTGGGAGTAACATCCCGTGGAGGTTCGAGTCCTCTTCAGCGCATTTCTAACCGCGGTAAATACCGTGGTTTTTTCTTGCAGAATATTATCCGCGGGTTAGTTTATTTACGGGCAAGGACCCCAAGAGCCAACAACACGAAGCAGGTCGGTCACATCTACAACATTGTCATAATTCACATCTCCAGGGATTTCCTCAATGCAGTCGGGGCAGTTACCCCAATTACCAATAAGGGTTAGTAAATCACTAACATCAACTATCCCGCTACCATCTACATCTTCGTAACATGGATTTTCCACCGTTTGAATGTCTAGATTGGCATTTATTGTTCCTTCGGTAATTTGAACGGTTACAGTTCCCCACGGCCATCCAAGGTTGTAATCTGCTTCACCTAAATATACCTCCTCACCTCGCCAACTTACAACACCTTTTTCATTCACTTCAACAATCCAATTGTACGCAAGCGAAGGCGGATCTTGGTCATCTGGAGTAATTACCTCATGCCACATAAAATCGATTGGCATTGGTGCCTGTGATGGTTGCCAAGTAACAATGCTCTCAGGTGGAATCATATCGGTGACATCAATTGGTCCAAAAGTTATACCAATGTACTCAACCATTACAAAAGCACTTGTTACCGTGTAATACATTTCATACCAATCGCCATCTGTTGCTAGCAAATCAGGGCTAGTCCAAAGGATATTTTGTCCCGAAGTCGTAATAGAAAAATCATTATTGATACCACCACCTCGACCAATCAAAGTCACTGTACTCAATACTAATGCTGTTGTAAAAGCCATCGCAATCTCCTCTTATATACTCTACTATGATTTGCTCAAAAAACCAGTCATTTCTCAATTATACGGCTGCAACCATGCAGTAATGGGCTATTTGAGAGATACTACCTATTCAAAACCATGGGAAAAAAGAAAAAAACTAAAGCGCCAGTAATCGAAAATCGACGCGTTCGCCACGATTACCACATTGAAGACACCCTAGAAGCGGGAATCGTTCTCCAAGGAACCGAAGTCAAATCATTAAGAAACGGGCAAGCGAGCCTAGCAGAGGGATGGATTCGCGCTTCACAGCGCCCAGTTCAACTTACTATGCACGGAGTCCATATTGCAGAGTACTCCGATGCTGACCCTGCAAATCAACATGAGCCAACTAGAACTCGTATCCTTCTTGCACACAAACGAGAGATCAACAAACTGGCGGCTTTCACCCACTCTCAAGGCCACACTCTGGTTCCATTGAAAATTTATTTTGCTAATAACAGAGCAAAGGTACTCATTGGTCTTGCTTCAGGGAAGCGCAAATCTGACAAGCGCCAAGACCTCGCAAAAAAAGTTGCTAAGCGAGATATGGATAGGGCAATGAAAAGAAGGATGTGATTAAGCGGCTTCTCTTCGGGTTTCTTCAGACATAACAACTCGTTTGCCGCTTACATTTTTTGCATCGTACATCGCTTCATCAGCGAAGAGAACAAGTTCGTCAGCATTCGTCGGCTGGTTGATTTGAAGATGCGACACGCCAATTGACATAGATACATTGATCCCATCTTCCGATACTGCAGCCATCGCTTCATCAAATGCAGACGCAATACGGTGAGCAATTCTAATTGCTGAATCAGGTTCAGCATGTGGCATTAGAACACAAAACTCATCACCGCCAAATCGTGCAGAAACATCAATCGAACGACAATTCGCTTCGAGCACCCTTGCTGCCAATCGCAAAATCTCATCACCCTTTTGATGTCCAAACCGATCATTGAAAGGTTTAAAACCATCAAGATCAATCATCAAAAATGCTAGAGGAATTCCATTGCGAGATGATTCTTCCCACTTACTTTCTAACATCAAGTTTAACCATCTTCGGTTACTGAGTTTCGTAAGGTCATCAGTTCGTGCAGCAATTTCTAGTCGTTGAATCATTTGTTGTAATTCACGATTTGCAACAGCGAGTTCCGACAGCGATTGACTTAACTCAGCGTGTAAGTCATCATTCTCGGTACGTATCACTTGCAAAGCCAAACATTTTTGTACAGCAACAGGCAACGTTACCATTTCGTGACCAGTAATCATAAGGTAATCCGCAGCCCCTGCTCTGATCGCCTCGACTGCACTGCCTGACTCTTCTGGAGTTCCTGTCAAAATAACGGGGACATCTGGTCTCAAACCTTGTACGAATGAAAGAATATCAAAACCAGACCCATCTCCTAGATTCGAAGCCGAAACAACCAAGTCCCATGTTGCTGGATCTGTCTCAACAAATTCTAGTTGTGATGAAGATACATGGCAGTCAATCCTCTCTTCTGGATAGGGGGACCTCGGATCTACGTTCGCAGGAACGTTAGTTAATAAAGCAGCAACTAATCGTTGGGACAGCACAGGATTGCTCTCAACGATCATGATTCGTCTCGGAGAGGGTTGTTTTGCTACTAGGTCTAATTCCATAGGTGTCCTTGCCTGTTATTTCTCCCCACACTAGAGTTTTCGACTTCAAGACACCTATACATCACTAGGACAACACGTTCATAGTTGTACTACTTGCGCACAAACCGCACAAATACCCCAATTCAACAATTTACTAAAGTGGGTTACTATCCAACAAGGCGAGCAATGTCATTGTAGAAAGTAACAACAAAGAGCATTCCGATGATTCCAAGCCCAAGGACTGCAGCTGCATTTTGAAATGCGATTGATGGTGGTTTTTTGAAAAGTTTTTCATATATAAGATACAAAAACAATCCACCATCAACGATTGGTAATGGCAAGAAATTCAATACCGCTAAGTTAACGCTAATAATTGCAAGGAAGAAGAGTAAGAAACTAAAACCTCGATCACCAATCTTTGTTCCAATGTGGACAATCCCAATGGGACCACGCAATTGATCTACCCCAACCGATCTCCTAAGAAGCCGATCAATGGTTAAGTAGGTCATTACTAGCATATCAACCGTCTCATCAAAACCCATCTGCAACGCCTTGATGGGATTCCCACCACTGCTTCTTGTTGTGTAGATGGAATCAAACATCTGCATGGCAAGAGATGTAGACCATCCGAGCGTTGCAAGCGTAGTTTGGGCATCCTGAGAAATATCAATTACAACTTTTGTTTCTGGTTTTCCAACCGTTGGGCTATGCATCTTGCAAACAGCGTTGTTGCCTGCTGAAACGAACTCTTTTCGAATGTCTCTCCAGTTTTCTACTGCAACACCATTAATTGAGATAATTTCTGAACCACCAAGAACCTGTTTATTTGCGATTTCAGTTGGAACAACTTCGCTACCTTTAAGTGTCTCTTGCAGCGGTTGAGCAATAATAGGCAAATCCAACGCATCAACGAGCAGGACGTTAATTTTTCCGGAGTGAACCTTTGCCGTTACTTGAGTTTCTACTCCAGATCTCAAGACAACTACATCAACGTCTCCACTTGGAAGAAGCGCAAGGAAGTTCCGTAATTGACCCATCCTTGGGTATTCAAGCGAGGAAATACTCAAAATAATATCGCCTTCCTGAAAGACCTCTTGATTTGGGCTGTTTGGTAATAGCGATGCAATTTTTGTAAGTGGGCATAATCCGAGTAAGCCACGCTCATAATTTTGAGGGGCTTCAGTCGGAATATCAACAAGCCGCATCACTTCTAAGTTTGGGTGAACAGGTACTGTAACTTCAACTTCATTCTTGCCATCAGTCCAATTTGTTTTCAGCGGGCTTCCCCCACTTACCTCAACAATTGAGTTGAACTGTGACCATACTTCAACACTCTCTCCGTTAGCAGAGTTCATCCACATGCCTTGCTTGAGTGAGCCAAATTCAGTTGAAGCGCTAAGGACCACCATAACTTCTTCGCCCGACTTACCACTTCTTAAAGTCAAAGAAGAGGCTGGGAAAATGCCTAATTCAAGCAAGCCCTCATTATGTAAACTTGCTGGCAAAACTGAAAATGACAACAATTCATTACAACCATCACGCTCGACTTCAAGTTCAACGGGAACACCTGGTTTAGCCATAGCACCTGCTATTTGCACATCGGTAAACGTCCTTGCTGGCTTACCGTTAACTTGTACCACGTTGTCGCCGGGGGCAAGATGTTCTCCGTCAAGTCCAATTGCTTTTGCGGCAGGTGAATCTGGAACAATCATCCCAACTATCGGTGCTTCAAATCGCACTCCGACTTGAAAGCAAATAACAAACAAAACAGCAGCCAATAACATGTTCATAATAACACCAGCAGAAACAACAACCATACGTTTTCCAATTGAACATGTGTTGTAACTTCTTGGGTCTTCTGAGACAGCATCGGGCTTCCCATCTTCTTGTCCTAGCATACTCACAAAGCCACCAATGGGAAGCAAGCGAAGCGAGTATTCCGTCTCTGAAATTCCATGCTCATGCAATTCAACATCTGACATTTCAGTAGCATCTTTGCCAAACATAGCTATAACTTTTGGTTTAGTTGACTTATAGCAAAAACCAATTCCTTTACGATATGAAAATACAGTTGATCCCATACCAATAGCAAAAGCATTAGTTCGAATGCCAGACCATTTTGCAGCAAGAAAATGCCCAAGCTCGTGAATTCCAATTAAGAAACCAAAGCCCAGAACAATCAAAACCAAATTAACTAGCGAATCAAAACTCATCATTATCCTTTAGGAATTAACTTTGTATGAAGCAATGATTTGACGAGCAATCGCCCTTGCTTCTTCATCTGCTGCGACCACCGATTTCATATCTACGTGACCATTACTATTCATGTTCTCAAGCACTTCCGTTACGATAGCAACCATCGCCCCAAATGGAAGTCCTTCTTTAAGAAAAGCATTAACAACAACCTCATTTGCCCCATTTAGTATCGCTCCAGACGTTCCACCCCTCTCAATGACACTATATGCAAGAGAAACAGATGGGAAAGTATCCTTGTCGATCTTCTCGAACTCAAGAGAGTTTAGACCATCCCAGCCAATTTGTTCACTACAGCCATACAATCTATCTGGCCAAGTAAGAGCGAATTGTATAGGCAATCGCATATCTGGAGGGGACAACTGCGCAAGTACAGATCCATCACAAAACTCAACTAATCCATGGACAATCGACTGTGGGTGAATGATTGCATCTAGGCGATTGGCTTCAAGAGAAAACAACCAATGTGCTTCGATTAATTCCAACCCCTTGTTCATCAGTGAAGCAGAATCAACAGTCACTTTGGCACCCATGTTCCAAGTGGGATGATTCAAAACTTGCTCCACAGTTGCATTCAAAATATCGTCTTTGGAAAATTCCCTTAATGAACCACCGCTAGCGGTCAATACAATTTTCTTAACTTCCTTATTTGGAGAATTCTCTAAAGCTTGGAAAATTGCACTATGTTCACTATCAACTGGCAATAATTGCACCCCATACTTGGCAACAGCATCCATAACAATTTCGCCGGCAGCAACAAGTGTTTCTTTATTTGCAAGCGCAATATCGCACCCACATTCAATAGCAGTAAGAACTGGGTCAATGCCAGCAAAACCAACGATTGCAGCTACGACAAGATCCCCTTTTTTAGCATGACTTCTAATCAACTGAGTCGCGGTTGCATATTGATTCGTTACACCTATTGATTGTTCGACTTCGATCGAGACGGACTCTACTTTCAATTTGTTCGCTTGTTCTTTGAGTAATGCTACGTTGGTGCCAGCAGCAAGTCCAACAACTGGCCAACTTCCTTCACCATCGAGTTCTCGAAGGTGCTCAATTACTTCAACTGTACTACATCCTATTGAACCAGTTGAACCCAATATAAAAACTCTACGACTCATCGCGGCTATCCATGCTTGCTTGCAATTCATCTGCTGTTACAGCACGTCTACGTCCACCATAGAGTGTCTTACGTGTTTTTTTCACCAGAGCGGTTTTAGTGTTTTGTTCAATGGGGTCTTTGGTCGCAATGTCTTTCTTTTGCAAACGCTTGGAAACCTTTTTGATACGTTTCTTTTTTGCAACTTTCTTTTTAGTTTTCTTTTTCGTTTTATTACTCTTTTTATTACTAGTTTTTTTGCCAGTTTTGTCAACAACACTTATAACTGAGTTTCCGGACTCACTCTTTGGCTTTCTAGTTCTCCGATTTCTTCTACGTTTTGGTTTTTTCTTATCCGAAGGTTCTTCCAAAGTCGCTTTCAACTTAGTTACTACATCTTCTGCCATTGTTGACATATGGTTTCGAACTTCCACACCTTGTTCTTTGCAATACGCAATTGTCTCCTTACTCGATTTTCCAATACTCTTTGCAAATTCATAAACACGCATTGCATACTCAGCCGGATCGTCCTGTTGTTTCTTTCTCCGTCGTTTCTTGGTAGTTTTTTTGGACTTCCCGGTCTTATTTGATTTGGGTTTACCCAACAGATCGATTTCATTCTTTAAATCATCTACACCTGAAATAGAATTTGCATCTGCAACTGGCACGCTCTTACGTCCGCGTCTCCTAGAACGTTTTCTTCCTTGCTTTGCCTTTGCACCATCGCCTTTTTTCAAGTTATCATGTTCGGACTTAATCAAAGATGCAATCGATGGTGACTCTGTTACTGAAAGTGAAGTTACATCAATGTCTGCTCCGCGTTCATCATATGCGTAATAGACCAACCGATCTTTTGCTAATTCTTCACTTATACGAACAACTATGCGTTTCTTAGAACGATTTTCGTATTTGTTCAACTCTCCGCGTTTATTCGATAATAAATACGTTCCAACTGCTGGTGAACAGGTAAGTTCGACACGGCAAACATTCTCATGGTGAAGCAACCACCCACAGTGTCTCGTAGCATCAGCAGCAACTTCTTCCGTTGTCTTCACGTTTCCCCTGCCATCACAATGAGAGCAATCCACGTAATGGCTATCCAATACACTAGGTCGTATTCTTTGCCGCGTCATTTCAAGTAGTCCAAACCTGCTAATTGGAAGCAAAGTAGACCTTGCACGATCTCGTGCTAGATTCTCCTCAAATCGTTGCTCAACCTTTTTACGGTTTGACGCTCGCCCCATATCAATTAAATCGTTAATCACGATTCCACCCAAATCACGAAGGCGCAACTGTCTACAGATTTCATCAGCTGCCTCTAAATTTGTGTTTACCGCATTGGCTTCACTGTTCTTCGCATTTCTGCTCTTACCAGAGTTAACGTCGATTGCAACAAGGGCTTCGGTTTGGTCAATTACTAACCGTCCTCCACTTGGTAGAGCGACTTCTCTGCTATGCACCTCTTCAATTTGTCTTTCGATATCAAACGCATGAAAAATCGGAGATGCACCATGATATTGAATAATTTTACGAGAGGAGCGTGGTGCAGCAATTTTCAAGAACGACGAAATGCGTTCGTATGATGACTCAGAGTCAACAACTATTACATCGATAGATGGTCTCAAAATATCTCTAATAGTTCGAACTAACAAATCGGATTCGTTATACAACTGGCAAGGCGCTCCTAGATTTTTAATTCGCTTCTCAATCAACTTCCAAAGCCGAATCAAATATGCAACATCGCGCTTAACTTCTACTTTTGTTTTTCCAAGCGCGGCAGTTCTTAATATGAATCCAAATCCTTTGGGTAAATTTAGCGAATCGAGGACTTTTCGCATTTTCTTTCGAGCGCCATCGTCTTCTATTTTTCGCGAGACACCGACCTTGTCCATGTAAGGCATCATTACAGATAGGCGACCTGGAATTGAAAGGTAACTGGTCAGAGTTGGTCCTTTCGTCCCGATTCCTTCTTTCAAAACCTGCACCAGAATTTCATCGCCCTTCTTTAAACACTTTTGTATCGGGGGACGTTTATGCTTTGCAATCTTCTTACCGACACGTTCGGATGTTTCCTTACCCGGAAAATATTTTGGATGTAAATCAGTAATATGTAAAAACCCTCGTTGCACTCCACCATACTCGATGAAAGCTGCTTGAATCGCCGACTCAACATTCGTTACTCGGCCCTTGTAAATATTCCCAACGGCTGTCGCTGCTTTAGTACGTTCGGTGTACAACTCTTCAATACGTCCGTCTTCAAGAATAGCAATCCTTGTTTCAATGCCTGGATCATCATGTACAATCATGATTTCCTTGGCTTCATTTTTTTTTGCTGTCACTGCAAATCCTTACCTGCCAAAAGTGGCTAATGTAAGAACACATACCAATTTGAAAGCGCTGCTTTCAAGTGCGGGGATTCCGCTTTTTAATTGGCTTGAACGAAACATTCATTTCGCTCTTTTGTGTTCGTCTGACTTTGCAGGCCGCTATTGCGATCCCTGCTCATCAATGTTCTATTGTTATGCCTGTTCTTGTGCGGTGGACCATCCACCAATTGCCTCAGGCACGGTTTTCTGTAATTCACTTCGAAGCGTCGAGAGAATCCGACGATCCGAATCGAGAGACCCGATTTTTCGAGCGAGCCGCTCACACTCCTCAATCTTGACACGCCGTATTACCTGCTTAATGGCAGGAATCTGGGAAGGAACCAAAGATAGATTCCGAAGACCAAGCCCGATGAGAAGCATAGTATATATCGGATCACCAGCTATCTCACCACAGAGGGAAGTTTCTATTTTTCCACGCCTAGCAGCCCTAATAACCGACTTCATTAGTTTTATTACCGCAGGATTTGATGCCGTGTACAAACTAGCAACCCGCTCATTACCCCTGTCTACCGCTACGGTGTATTGAATAAGGTCATTTGTACCAATAGAAAAGAAATCCACTTCTCTAATAAATGTAGCTGCCATTAGGGCTGCGCTTGGCACTTCAACCATCATTCCTACTGGAATTTTGCTAGCAAACTCAATACCCTCATCTTCGCACTCTTCAAGTACATCTGTAAAAATTAGTTTGGCTTGGCGAAGTTCATTCATGCAAGTAATAAGTGGGAACATCACCCTGAGTGGACCAATTGTCGAAGCACGAATTATTGCACGTAATTGAGTACGAAAGAGATCTTGGTTCTGTAAACAATAACGGATAGAGCGTAGACCCAAAAACGGATTGCGTTCTGGTTCCATCGACTGCGCTTGAGTGTATTTATCTGCTCCCAAGTCAAGCGTCCTAAGCGTTAACATTCTTCCATCCAAATGTTGAAGGGCTGTTGCATACTCTTCATAGAGTTCGTCTTCTGATGGCAAACTTGAACTCGTTAAATATTGAAATTCCGTTCTATACAACCCAACCCCTTCGCCACCCTTTGCAATAACTTGATCGATTTCATGTGAAAACTCAATGTTTCCGTAAAGATGTATTTCAACTCCATCTGTGGTTATCGATTGTTGCTTGGAAATCTCTTGTGTTTTTTGTTTGAATGACTCTAGTACTTCGATGTTACGACGCATCTGTGCAAGAGTCGCATCGTCAGGAGCAATAGTAACGGTGCCTGATTTACCATCTAAAATCAACAAGTCGCCGTCACTTACTTCTTCTGCTACTGATTTACAACCAACTACAACGGGCACACCAATAGCAGCCGCAACAATCGAACTATGATCCGTCCGACCCCCGATGTCTGTTGCAATGCCTAAAACATTCTCGTGATTAAATGTTGCTGCATCTGCTGGTGTGACTTGGTGGCAAATAACAATGACTGGTTCATGCACTGCCGCAAGGCGATCTTTTGATCCACCCGTCAACTGAGTTAGCAATCGTCTTTCTAAATCAAAGACATCATTTGCCTTATCTTTAAATACGGAACTGTCCATAGACCGAAATTTGTCAGCCAATTCTCCAAATGCCTCTACAACTGCGAACGCTGCGTTAACACCTTCTGTCTCTATTCGTTCTTGGATTGGATCAATAAGAGTTGGGTCATTTAGCAGACCAAGATGAAATTCAAATATTTTCGCTGGCTCATCCCCAAGAGTTGATGCCACTTGATTCCTGTCTTGAGTTACTTGTGAGATAGCACCATCTATTGCATTCTTGAATTTTGCAAGTTCATCGGGTATTTCATCCTCACCTAAAATTAGAAATGGTACCCGGTGGAGCGATTTCTCAAGAACCATTGCTCTACCGATGACGACGCCGGGACTAACTGGGATGCCTTGTAATCGTTTCATTCGATGTACGCGCTCAGCTAAGTTCTCACAGAAGTTCTGAGGGCAAGTTGAATTATACCATAGAACTAAATACTTCTTTGGCTAACTGGCTCGGTTTCCTGTCCAAAGGTAATATCCAAGTGCCCTAAAGTCATCGCCTATAACAAGTAACGCAGGAAGCAACAAAAGAATAAGAACTGTTGCGCTCATCAAACCAAACGATATAGCTAGTGCCATCGGAATCAAAAACTTCGCTTGCATTGACTGCTCAAGCATTAGAGGTGTCAGTCCAAGAACAGTTGTTATTGTTGTAAGAAATATTGGTCGAAGCCGCGCTGCGCCAGCACTCAAAAGTGCCTCTTTCATGGACTCGCCCCTATTTCTACTAGCATTGTAAAACTCAACAAAGATAAGTGAGTCGTTCACTACCACTCCACTTAAAGCAACAAATCCAATCATGCTTAAAAATGAAAGAGAGACGCCAGCAAAGAAATGTCCCCAGATAACACCGATGATTGCAAAAGGAATACCAATCATGACTATAAGCGGCTGGTAGTAACTCCCAAAGAGCCAAGCGAGAATAACGTAAATCATCAAACAAGCAGCAAGGAAACCTAGCGGCAATGTCTCAAACGCTTCTGCTTGCTGTTCTTGCCTGCCACCCTTTTTAATCGAAATATCTGGAAACGCTTTCTTCCATTCCTCGTAAGGTAATTGAGCAACCACCGACTCTGGGCTAACGCCTTCGATTGTTTCGGCTGTAATTGTCACTGTACGCTTTCTATCAAGGCGGTGAATCGATGTAAATCCTCGCTTTTCTGTGATATTCGCTACTTCTACAAGAGGAACTGCACTGCCAAGGGGAGTAATCACCCAAAGTTGCTCCAACACTCCAACATTTTGCCGTACATCTTTTCCCATTTTTACGCGAATATCTACTTCTTCATCGCCTTGGGCAAACACATGAGCATCAATTCCATAAACCGAACCACGAACTTGTCTTGCTAAGTCAGACAACGTCAAACCAGTACTAGATGCTCCTTCTCGAAGTTCAATGTGCAATTCACGTTGTCCCGCTGATGCGTTGTCATCAATATCGTGGACTGCAGAAAATTTAAGAAGATCTCTCTGGATTTGTTCGGAGGCAGCAAACAAAGATGCTTCGTTTTCTCCATGCAATTGAATTGTTATTGCAGCACTACTTGGTGCGCCTGACATCATTTCGTACCCGATACTGTCAGCAAGTTTAGCCCTGTCTCCAATCTCTTCGCGGATAAGATCAATCACTTCGTTTGCGTTTAAAACTCTCGTCTCTGCTGGTGTTAATTCAATAAAGAGTTGGCCAAGGTTAGAAGAAAAGCCACCAGAGGACTCTCCTGTCTCCATCTGAGCACCTGCAATTGTGCTTATGTGATGTACTTGCGTTTGTTTTCTCGTTGCCTTTTCAACATGCTCTAGCATATTCATGGTCTGAGAAAAAGGTGTTCCCTCTGGCATTCGTAAGTTGATTGCGATTGTCTCTGCATCTGGAACAGTCATAAACTCGTAGCCAACTCTCCCGCCAGCAACCAATCCGAACGAGACAATCAAAGTCGAAATTGCAAACGTTAGTGCAACATAGCGAAACTTAATAACAAGCCCAAGTAACTGAAGATAAACAGGGATAATGCATTCAAACACAAACGCGTCACGCTTTACCTCAAACCGTTTTACCAAAACGCCTATTTTTGTCTTTGTTGGCTTTTCTGTTTTTTCTAAACTATGACCTAAGTGTCCCGGCAAAATAAGTAAGGCCTCAAACAAACTCATCGCAAGTGCGCATGCAATTACGATTGGAAGAGCACCAAGCATGTCGCCCATATTCCCTTTCACAAACGTAAGGGGGATGAACGCAACAATCGAAGTCATCACCGTTGCAAAGACAGGCCAGAGCACCTGTCCAGTTCCATCTATTGCTGCCTGCATTGCAGAGACACCTTTCTCGTGCTGCGCTTTGATATTTTCAGAAACAACAATGGCATCATCAACCAGTAAGCCCAATACAAGAATGAGAGCAAACATGGTTAACATATTTAATGTAATTCCAAAGAGGTACATAATAAATAATGTCCCACCAAGAGCAGTAACGAGTCCGATTCCTACCCAAAGAGCCACTCTCCAATTCAACGCAAGCAAGAGAAGGACAAACACAAGCCCACCTCCAAGCATTGCATTATCAGTAAGAAGATTCATTCTGCCTTCAACAAATCGTGCCAAATCTGTAACTGTTGACAAAGAAGTATTTGCAGGTAATGGGTCGGCATTCACGCCCATTTGCCATGCTTCTTTTCGTATAGTTCTTCCTCCTGAAAGTGTGTCTTTCCAAGTCGAAACAAAATCCTCACCCACACACCCAGACACATAAGCCCTAACAATCTCTGCCATCAAGACAATATCTTGATCTCCTGATTTGGTAATGAACATATTCATCGCTGGCTCTTCATTGAACCGAACGCTAATTGGAATATCAACAAGCGTTGTTTGAATCTTCGCGATATCACCTAGATGTAGAGTTTCTCCATCATGAGTAGACCGAATAACAATTTCTTCAAGTTCAATCGAGGTTTCTTCCGGAGTATCTGTTCGAATAACAATGTCCCCACCCGCACTTCGAAGTGTCCCACCAGGAATTTCACGCATCCAAGTTGTAATTCGATCTGAGACAACTGCAATACTGATGCCATGTTCAATCAAACTATCTTGATCTAGTTCTACTGTTAACTCATTGTTAATATCACCCCCAAGAGAAATCGCACCCATTTCAGAGAACGAACGTAGATCATCACGTATATTTCTCAGCGATTGTTTCATTACATGCTTGTCGATATCACCCCAGAGTTCAACCATAATTACTGGCATTTGTGGTTCAATTCGAGTGACGATTGGGCGTTCAACTTCGGATGGCAAGTCCTGTAATGATTCTACTGTTCGACGCACTTCATCGATTGAATCATCCAAGTTAACCGTTCCCTCTTTAAAAGATACAACAACAGATAAGGAACCCTCAGAACAAGTAGTACGAAGTTCATCTACATCATCTATAGATACAAGGGCATTTTCTACTCGTTTTGCTATTGAGCCCTGCACTTCTTCTGGTGAAGCTCCAGGATAAATCATGGTTACTACAACTTTGTCAAACTCCATATCAGGGAAAAATTGACGTCGCAGATTAAAAGCAGAAAATATACCAGCCAATATAAGACCTGCCATAAGCAAGTTAATTGGAATTGGATTTTTAACACCAAATTTTGGAAGGTTCATTCCAAAACAACCTCGCTTGCTAGGATTGCACGAACGCTCATGCCATCTCGCAAACTCCCTCCAGGATCAACTACCAAATAGTCGCCTTCTGTTAGTGTTGTTTCTAATACAACCCAATCTTGATCTGGAAGATTAAAAACAGGTAAGTCACCAGTAACTGAATAATCTACAGAGACGGGTAGGCTTCGAACGATTCCATCTCGAACAACAAGGACTCTATCCTCTTTGACTGATCTACGAGGAACTACCCAACGAGGTTTTGTATCCTTAACACTTTTAATTTCTCCCCTTACAAACAACCCTGGAGGGATACTTGATCCGCTTTGAGCATCTTGGTTTATATCGAGATACACAATCATTGTTCTTGAGTTTGTGTCATCCTCAGGAGCTATACGCCCAATCCTTGATTCCCATTTTCGCTTTCCAAAGCCAGCGGAACGAAGTTTTGCCTTGTCGCCAATTTGAACAAAAGATCGAGCATGCGATGGTAGCCGCAGTGGTATTTCCAAAGCACTGCTATTAACAATACGAGCGATCCTCTTCCCCTTGTTGACATGCTCTCCAACACGTACATCAACTTCTTGAATCACTCCATCAATTGGGCTAACTACTTTACATCTTTTGACGTTTTCTCTTGCTAGTTCAACTTCTGCATTCGCTGAGGACACATTCGAATATGCTTGCTCTTCCTTAGCGGGGAATCTGTTCGCAGCTTCATTTGCATTTATCGCGGCTGATGAGACCGAAAGTAACTTTTGTTTTGCAGCATCCACTTCTCTTTGTTTGGCCGCTCCTTTCGTTTGCGCCTCTTGGATGCGTGCAAACTCTACCTCAGCAAGCGACTTGTCTTCATTTGCGAGCACAGCGCGTTCTTCTGCAGCAACACGTTCAACTTCTAATAAAGCAAGGGCGGACTTGGCAGAAGAATATGCTTGTTCAGCACGCACAAGTTGTTGCCGAAAATCGCCCGCATCAAGTTCAACTATAAGTTCGCCCCTCTTTATTGAGCGACCAACCCGAGTTGTAGGGGGTAAAACGAGGACTGTAGACGAGACCTCAGTAGGAACGTCAGCGTGTTGCATCGCGTCAGCTGTCCCATACCCAACAGTACTCCTTTGAATCGGTACTTGCTTCACATCCATTACTATCACCGCAGGAAGAGCACGTTCTCCTATCTCTACAGCCAATTGTGTCTTAGTCGTGACGAGAGTAACGAAAATTGCAGTCGCAATGAGCAACAAGACAATTACTACCACTAATCTGGTCGCAAAAGATAAGAGTTTATTTGAAGCCATAGCCCCTTATGATACATGATGGGATTCTGCTACGCTTCCCAATATGAACACATCGCTGACATCTGAACAAGTACGCCACGTTGCTAAATTATCACGCATTTCTCTATCTGAAGAGGAAATTAATCAAGCAAAAAAAGACCTTGGGACTATCTTTGAACACATAGACCGTCTAAGCGAAGTAGACACCGATGGTGTTGAACCACTAGACCACCCTACTGAATTAACAAATAGTTACCGTGATGACACAGTCGGTCCTGTACTTACTCAACAACAAGTACTCGTGAATGCCCCTGAAGTAAAAGACGTCTTTTTTGATGTCCCAAAAGTACTAGGCGGTGATGCGTGACAACAGTTCATTCCTTAGACAATTTAAATGCATTCCACGAAACTTGGGAAGAAAAAGGCGAAACAGAAACTGGGTCTCTTCTAAATATGAGAATCGCTATAAAAGATAACATAGCCACAAAATCGGGCACGACTACTTGTGGTTCTAAAATGCTTGAGGGATACAGGAGCCCATTCAATGCAACAGTCGTTGATCGGCTTCTTCAATCTGGCGCAACGCTCGTTGGTAAAACAAATTGCGATGAGTTTGCAATGGGGTCCTCAACCGAGCACTGTGCATGGGGACCCGTTTTAAATCCTTGGGACACAACAAGAGTTCCAGGCGGTTCTTCTGGGGGTAGCGCAGCAGCCGTTGCAGCTCGCCTCTGCGACGCTGCTCTTGGCTCAGATACCGGTGGCTCAATTCGACAGCCAGCCGCATTGTGCGGAATCGTTGGATACAAACCTACGTATGGCTTAGTAAGTCGTTATGGTCTAGTTGCATTCGCATCAAGTTTGGACCAAATCGGCACTTTTACAACCAAAGTCGACGATGCTGCACGAATCACTGAGGTAATCTCGGGCGCAGATGCACTTGACTCAACCTGTAAAGATGAACCAGCACCAAACCTAACAGAGCACATTGATACTCCAATCAACGGATTACGAATTGGGATTCCAACTCAGTACCTTGGAAGCCAAAACGACCTAGATGTTGACGCAGCAATTAAGTCAGCGATTGAAACATATCGTGAAACAGGTGCAACTATAGTAGACATTGACTTACCACTCACTGATGTTGGAATTTCCACATACTACGTTCTTGCACCTGCAGAATGCTCTAGTAACTTGGCAAGGTATGACGGTATTCGTTATGGACATAGAACCAAAAAACAATGTAAGGATTTATTTGAACTCTATTCTCAAAGCCGCGCTGAGGGTTTTGGAAGTGAAGTAAAACGCAGGATTATGCTTGGAACCTACGTATTAAGTAGCGGTTACTACGATGCATACTACAACAACGCGCTAAAAATCAGGCGGCTTATATGTAGAGAGTATGAAACAGCATTTCAACAGTGCGATGTGATCCTTGGTCCAACAACTCCTTCGACTGCATTTAAACTTGGAGAAAAAGCCGATCCTCTCTCGATGTACCTCTGTGACATTTACACTGCCAATACAAACATCGCAGGGATTTGTGGCATTTCTGTACCTTGTGGATTTTCAAACTCAAAGAGTAACCCGCTGCCCATCGGCTTGCATTTACAAGGCGCTTGGTACAACGATGCTACTCTCCTTAGAGCAGCAAACATGTTCCAAGCAGCCACTGATTTTCACACTAGGATTCCAGAGTCAACATCATGATTGGCGTAGATATTGGTGGGACAAATTTACTCGTTGGCATCGTTGAAGATGGCAAAGTAATTGAACGACTCCACCAACCTGTAGTTGCAAGAAGTAATTTTGATGCCATCGTAAAGCAAACCTGCAGTGCTATTCGTGAACTTGCAGGAGATGATGTTATAAGCGTGGGGATTAGCGTCGCAGGAAGCGTTAACGTTAGAACTGGAGTCGTTCTTCGGGCTCAAAACTTGGACTGGGACAACGCACCACTTGGAGAGAGAGTCTCGGATGCTCTTGGTTGCAAGGTCATCATTGAGAACGATGTAACGGCTGCTGCATGGGGAGAATTTAATTTTGGCGCAGGGGTTAGCTGCGATTCGATGTTTGCTGTATGGATTGGAACAGGCATCGGCGGTGGACTGATTCTAGATGGAAAGATTTGGCGCGGTCCCCTTGGTACAGGTGGCGAATTTGGAATGGGAGTCAGCGAGTTCCAACCAAACTCTCCAATTAGGGTACTTGAAGAATTCGCAAGCAGAAGTGGTCTTCAAAAGATTCTTCAAAACCAATCCCTCAGCACAGACGCTATTGTTTCTGGCTACAACAAAGATAAAGAAATCACTAAAGCAATCAACGATGGCGCACGACGAATTGGAACTTCAATTGCAAATGTTATCACTCTACTTTCATTAGATAGAGTTGTGCTTGGAGGTGGGTTAAGTGAAGCGCTTGGGGAGCCTTACATCGATGTTATTAGAGAACAATTCCAACAAGACGTTTTTCCTAAACATTGCAAACAATGTTCACTCTTGCCAACCAAACTCGGTCCCGACGCTGGGTTACTTGGTGCTTGCTCCCTCCAATAAATACTTCTCAATAAATACGGATCAGAGCTACATTAAATGTGGCTCTGATCCGTATTTATTTGATTGCATGAAAAAGGGCTCTTGCCGGCCAAGAGCCCTAATGTTTGGGAAACTGAAGATTACCAAGCAACAGGACGTGGAAGCGTTTGTCTGTTGCACAACCTCTTTCTCAGGTTAAGGTTATGTTCCCTTACATTTTCTCAACACCAACAAGGTGTTGATCCTAGCATTGCCGAATTCTCACGGCTTGCCCGTCCCTTGACACACCTTTTGAATTCGGCAAAATCACAGTTTTTGTTCTCACAAAAAGTATGATTGATCCCTCACCCTCTATGGGCAAACAATCAGTGTGTTCTATATTCGGCTAATGGACATATGTAATTTGCACTATTATTTGGATGGTGTCAAGAAAATATATTGATTTTCTTTAAAAAAGCACAAAATTATCCATAAATCCATTAGGAAAAATCACTTATAGCGCTAATTAAGCGCCTTAAGTGGGTTTCCCTCGAATAGAGTTGCGCGCTAATTCGTACGGCTCCAAACCCTTGAAGTTCAAAAAATGGCACTTCAATCTTGTACTTTTTGAATATTTGATCTCTAAAGTCAAGGCAAGTTTCCAACGTCTTTGGACACCAGTGCGGGAGTCGTACTGTAGCCATGTTTCCAAACATTGAACCATCAATTGGCAACAGCGGGTCCACTTTCCACTCCTCAATTAAAGTTCGATGCATCCAAGTTGCAAGTTCATGGTTATGTTTGTTTATCCTTTGCCATCCAAGAGCATTACCCCATTCAACTGCTTTTGCAGAGGTAAGCCAAGGTGTAATGTCTTTCGTTCCTTGCCATTCAAATTCACTCTCAAATCCAAGACCTAGGTTGTGGCTAACAGTCATAGGATGTGTACTTAAAGAATGTTTTTCTGCTGTACAAATAAACCCTGCTCCAAGCGGAGCGCATACCCACTTATGTAAATTGCCAACGTACCAATCAGCACCAATCGAATCAATATCTAGTTCAATCATACCGGGCGCATGAGCACCATCAACAAGGACTAATACACCTTTTTCCTTGCAAAAACGTACTATTTCTTCAATTGGAAAAATAATCGATGTAGACGAAGATACATGATCAACAACAAGTAATTTCGTCGAAGCAGTTAATTCTCTTTGCACCGCTTCTAACAATTCGTCGCTGCAATAAACAGGTAGATTGATAGATATTTCTCGGTAAGTACAACCAGCATCTGAAGCAGTCCGTTTAAGTAATTGTCTAACCCCGTTGTAAACGTGACTTGTTGTCAATATCTCATCACCCGCTGAGAATCGTATTGAGTTTACAACACACCCAACGCCAGTTGTCGCATTATCCACGAAACCAAATCTCTCTCTTTCAACTCCCAAGAACTTAGACACAGTTGTTCTTGCTTCCCTAAGCCGTCCGCGTTGCCTGTCCAAAAAATCTACAGGAGATGACGCAAGTTCATGTTTCAATGCAATTTGATAATCAAATACTGAAGCAGCCCGAGCCCCAAAACTCCCATGATTTAAATAGGTAAGGCAAGGATCGAGCATCCATGGCTCTGTCTCGATAGGTTCAATTTCCTTCATCAGAGGCATAGAATAGCGTTTTGAAAATGATTTGACATTATGGTTATGTTTGCCTAACATATACCGTACAGATATGCCGATACTTCTGTTGAAGACAGGAGCACAGAATATGGAAATCCCCCTAGTACAACATGGACCTAGCCCCGTATATGGGACGGCTTACTTTGGTTCTAGCAACCGAATTGTAGCGGTAGAAGCCGCTTCTATCGATTCAAAGCCCCCACCATTTAGAAACGTTACGCAAAAAAGATTCCTAGATCGGCTTTTCAAAATCGATCGAGTTTACTTATCTCCAGCCGCTTCTGCTGCTGAGATCTTAGAAGTTGTGACACCACAAGAAACACCAAACCGTAAACCAAGGCAGCGTAAACTCGAAAACTTACTCACTAGATTGCATCAACATGCAAAGAACGCTCTTTGCAAAGCCAATCAATTAACCTTATTTGGACGAACTTCACAATTACAAAAGGATCATGATGATGAACCTCACTCCCAAACAACTCGAAGTACTCGAACTCATTCGACAATGCCAAAACGAACACGGCTACTCTCCAACCATGCAGGAACTCGCACAACACATCGGTGTGAGCAAAGTTACGGTTTTCGAACGAGTAGAAGCATTAATTCGCAAAGGCGCCTTAACAAGAGAAGCGAACAGAGCACGCTCTTTATCGATTGCTGATTCCTTGGCTGAAAAATATGAGCAGGAAGAGAACGCAGCGATGCGCTTTCCTTTGGTGGGTCGCATCGCTGCGGGGATGCCTATCGAACGATGCCAAGATAGTGACACCTTAGATTTAACTAATTTGTTTGGACCTCGTGTCGGACAAAAAGATGAGACCTTTGCACTGCGTGTCGAAGGGGAGTCGATGATTGACGAAGGAATATTAGATGGTGACTATGTTTTGGTTCAAAAACAATCGACTGCAAAAAATGGCGACCGAGTGGTAGCTCTTCTTCCAGATGGCGAAACAACTCTAAAAACATATTTCAAGGAATCCAATGGAAGCATACGATTGCAACCAGCAAATCCTGAGTTTGCGTCAATAGTCGTTGATCAGTGCCAAATTCAAGGAATTGTTACTGGTGTACTTCGTTCCTATTAATGCTGGACAACCGTGACCATGAACTTATCGCCTCCATAGCAATATCTTCTGGCTGCAAAGCTATTCCAAGCCATCCATCGGCAATGGCTTGCAAACACCCAGCGGAAGCGATATCTCCGATACGTCCAGGTACAGCAAATCCCTGCCTGCCATGCTCTTCAACAGCGATCCTTGCCGTAATTAAAGCACCGCTTCTACGGGCTGCCTCGACGACAAGGACCACTGATGACAAGCCCGATACGATTCTGTTTCTTCGTGGGAAATATGCTGGCTGAGGTGGTCGGCTACAAGGGAACTCGCTTATAACAACACCACCTGACTCAACAATTGAATCAAACAATTGTTCGTGTTCAGGCGGGTAAGGAACACTTAGACCTGAACCAAGAACAGCACCAGTAGTTCCCCCCAGTTTTAAAGCAGCAAGGTGAGCTGCTGCATCAATACCCCGTGCACCGCCAGAGATGATTGCAATATCTGAATTTACTAATTCCTTTGTAAACTTGGTAGTTTGGTCGATACCGTAGTTAGTGCACCGTCTTGAACCAACTATTCCAACGGATGCAAGTGAGAGTGCTTCTAGTGTACCTCGATACCAAAGCGCACAAGGACAGGCGGGGAGCGGCGAGAGAAATTGAGGAAAATCATCATCCGTGACTAGCACAACCTTCGCTTCCACTGCTTCTGCAGACCAGCGATAAGAATCTACCTCGGTCTGCTGCATTCTCTCACATAACATCTCGCACGCTCCAGATGGCAACACATCAAGCGCATTCCCAGATTGCACTGCTTCTGCTGCCTCAATTAAACCACCCGCCTCGTAAATGAGTTTCGATAACGTTGCACCGCCAAGACCATCGATGCAAAGTAGTCGCAACGCAATATCATCTAGTTCACCAATATTCCAGGACATGGAGCGAATGCTAACGTGGATTTGTGCGACTTCTGAATAAACTGCGGTTTTTCTTAAAAGTGTAAAACCGAAATACTCACTCTATACTTTACACCTTGTTTGCCCAGAGATAAGACCAACAAAAATAGAGAACGCTCCAACTGCAAGAAGCCAAAGACGCCCTTGACCCGTTGCAAATCGAGCAAGAATTGATGCATGCTCTATTTCCATTGGCACAACACGGGTTCTTTTTGCACGCTGTTCAACCCACGCAAGCGGTGTCCTTAAAGAAGATTTATCTATTACAACTGTCGTCCCACTTGGTGACTGGTTTAATTGCATTTCGACAAGTCGTTTTAGTATTTCAGGGTTCCCATCTTGGACATCTTTTAGGAACATTTTATGGACGTCTACCCTGTGAGAAAGTTCTTTTAGATTATCTACAATAGTTGCTTTCTTTGAGATAATTTCCTCAAGATCATTATGCGCAGGCAAGACAATAGCCGCACCGGTAAGCGCAAGACCACAGAGAAGATATATCCAACCAAAATCAATTTTCTTGATAAAACTCACCTATTCAACATCGGCCAATTAGGCGAAAAGGAGCCACATCGCATATAATTCCTAACCCTATTGCGGGGTAGAGCAGTCTGGTAGCTCGTCAGGCTCATAACCTGAAGGTCGCAGGTTCGAATCCTGTCCCCGCTATTAAAAAAAGGTACCCTTGTGGTGCCTTTTTTTAATACTGGACACGTTTCGGTTCTGCGACGCGGACTGCGAAGCAGGACGCAAGTCGCATGGTTCGATGCCAAAGGCACCACGAGAGATTGCTTGCAATCTCGAGTGCATCCTGTCCCCGCTATTAAAAAAAGGTACCCTTGTGGTGCCTTTTTTTAATACTGGACACGTTTCGGTTCTGCGACGCGGACCAGAAAACAATCCCGCGGGTCGTTTTTTATTGCATCCCTTCTAGTTCTGCCCATCTAGCGTAGAGTTCTCGAACTTTTTCATGAGCCTTTGCGACATCCGAACATGCCTTCGCATGTTTCTGATGATTAGAAACAATAGATTCATCGTTAGCGATTTTTTCACTGCGCTCAACCTCTTCTTCTGCTTCGGCAATCGCTTGCTCCATACCATCAAATTCACGTTGCAATTGATAACTCAACTTCACTGGCTCACTCTTTTGACGACTTTTATTTGTCTTTTTAATTGGCTCTGAGTCGAATTTAGTTTTGACAAGACCCTGTTTCTTGTTCCATTCTTGCCACATTTCAAAACCAGCAAATTCTTTTGTTTGGCCAACTCCGTCAAGTGCAAGATACTCAGTTGCAATACGATTAAGCATAAACCTATCATGGGTAATAAGCAAAATTGCTCCTGGAAAATCGAGCAATGCTTCCTCTAAAACCTCAAGTGTAGGAATATCCAAATCGTTCGTCGGCTCATCGAGCAATAAAATATCCGCAGGTTGCAACATCAGAGAGGCAATTTGAATTCTCGCTTGCTCTCCTCCAGACAAAGAACCAACAAGGGTTCCTAATTGCTCCTGAGTAAACAAAAACCGATCCGCCCATCCAGAAACATGGATTTCCTTACCCATGTATTCAACCATTTCACCAACTGGGCAAAGTGTATCTTGCAAGGTGACATTCGGGTCTAGATCAAGCCGGTACTGATTCGCAGTCACAACTCGCAATTTATCCGCTCTTTTAATCGTGCCGCTGTCTGGCTCTAGCTCACCGTTAATTAAACGAAGCAATGTCGTTTTCCCAGATCCGTTGGGTCCAACAAGTCCAATTCGCCTATCTGGAGTTAACTCTAAATCCAAATCCCTGAAAAGGAGGTTATCTCCCATAGTTTTTTCTACCGAATGCATAACAAGTAACTTGTTCGTCTTGCGCCCCACTGCATCAAAATTAATGCCCGCTATTTTACTTGGTACAAGATTACGATTGCTCACTGATTTAAGTTCCGCTCGTCTTGAAGCGGCATCTCTTACTTGCGTCTTGTTTCTTGTTTGCCTTCCTTGAATACCTTGACGTAGCCAAGCGGTATCCCTTCGAACTTTATTTGCAAGCGCTGACTCCTGTGCCTCTTGTGAAACAAGAAACGCTTCTTTGCGCCGAACGAACTGTGTGTAATTACCGTTCACTTCAAACGATCCATCTGGATACGAAGGCGCGAGTTCTAAAATACGTGAAGCACAGTTTTCTAAAAAACGGCGATCGTGGGTAACGAAAATCATCGACATATTTGCATTTTTTACAAACGATTCAAGCCACTCAACAGCTTCTAAATCAAGGTGGTTCGTCGGCTCATCAAGGAGCATCACTTCGGGGTTATGCACCAACCCGCACGCAATTGAAACTCGCTTCTTCCAGCCACCTGAAAGTTCGCCAAAAGGTTGATCGAAGCGCTCGAAGCCCAACTTAGATAAAGAAATAGACGCTGATACTTCGGCTTCGATTGCATCATCCCCGACGGAATCTACTACTGCTTGAAGAGGTGTAATCTCTTTTGGGAAAATAGTATCTTGCGGTACATACCAAAGCCGAAGTCCGCGCTTTGATGTGAGTTCCCCTTCGTCCGTCGTCTCAAAGCCAGCAAGAATTTTCAACAGCGTCGACTTTCCCGCTCCATTTGGCCCAATTATGCCAAGACGTTCTCCTTCTTCGACATGAAGTGTAACCTCATGAAATAGGTGCCTAGTTGAGAACGATTTTGAAATCGCCCTTGCTGAGAGTAAATTTGCCATAGAACTCCATTCTACTTGTATCCTGCGTGCTTATGGCACCCCAAACTGGTCAACAACTCATCGAAAAAGCAGGCAAATATCATCGCGCAGGCAAATTTAACCAAGCTGAAAAAATTTACAAACAATTGCTAAAGGCAAATCCTAATGATTTAACACTACTTCGAATTCTTGGCATGCTAGAACGAGATAGGCGAAATCTAAAAGGTGCCATCAACTGGTTTACACTTGCTCGGCAGGTCTCTGGAAACGATCCCATCATTCTTGCTGAACTTGCGCTAACTCTTGAACAGTCTGGCAACAGCGAAAAAGCGATGGAAATCGCTATAGAAGCAATTACAAATTCACCTGCTGATATGTCAATCGCTCTTTTCTTTGCAAAAATGTGTCTTTCAAGAGGACTCGCGACAAAGGCGGCAAATGCAATCGAAGGCGCAATTGATTCTGATCCAAACAATCCAGAAGCGTGGCATTTGTTATCAATGGCTGCAAATAATTCTGGAACGCTTCCAGTTCCTTTGCAATTTGCGCAAAAGTTGATTCAATTACAACCGCAAGAAGCGCAACCTCATGCAACGCTCGCTACAGCACACCGTCTTAATGGTAATTTAGAAGAAGCACTCGCAAGTTACGAGCGCGCGCTCTCAAAAAACCCTTCATTTCCTGAAGCAATCGCAGGCAAAGCAGAGGTGCTCGAATCACTAGGCAAGACAGAAGAAGCGGAATCACTTCTTGCAAACGCTCCAAAGTCAGATTCCGTTTTGGTCGCGCTTGCAAAGGTTCGTGTAGCAAGAAAACTCAGCAAGCAGGAAGATGCACTCAAAGCAATCGATGAGGTGCTCTCCCCTTCGCTCTCGCCATATCATCAATCAAATATGCAAATGCACCGTGGTAGAGTTCTTGAAGAACTTGAACGCTACGACGAAGCGTGGCAAGCATGGGAAAAAGGTAACAAATTACATGGCGGAAACTTCCCGCTTGCAGAACACATCAAACTTGTTGAGACTATTATTGATGCGCCAATTTCTTCAAAAGGAATATCCGAGTCCACTCAACCAATTTTTATCGTTGGGATGTTTAGAAGCGGAACAACATTGCTTGAACAAATTTTAGGTGCGCACCCTTTGATTGATGCTGCGGGTGAAGTCGACCAAGTGTTACGGTTTGTTAATGAAAAGCCGTACCCCACATGTGTCACCGATCCTAGTAAACATTGGGTATCAAAATACCTAGAACGACTTGGTAGCGACAACAAGTTCTGCACCGACAAAATGCCAATGAATTACTTGCACATTGGTTTAATTCACACACTCTTTCCAAATGCAAAAATAATACACACAACAAGGAACCCCCTCGACACTTGTGTTTCTTGTTTTGCAAATTCATTTTCGGCAAACCATGCGTACACAAGTAATCTAATCGATTTGGCAAGCGTGTACGCTCAGTATCAACGTATTATGGCACACTGGAAAACACAGTTTCCAAATCTACTTTACGAAGTTCAATACGAATCACTCGTTAGTGACTTTGAAGAAACAATCAAAGGTCTACTTGACCACATCGGGGTAACCTTCGACGCAGCATGTCTTGAGTTTTACAACGTACGAAGAATCGCCGTTACTCCAAGCGCAGACCAAGTTCGCAAACCAATTTACGATTCTTCAGTGAACAGGCACAAACATTTTGAAAAATATCTTGGCGAATTTACTTCCCTTCAACAATCGTCTTCGCAATAACTGCGTTGTCGGCGCCGCAGCACAGCGCGATAGGAAGAGTTTCGGGGGTGCAACCTGATAGTTGTGAGTGGTCTACATCAATGACCGTAAAATCAGCAAGTTTTCCTACTGCGATTTCACCAGCATGAATACCTAAACATCTTGCTCCGTTTTTCGTAGTTGCCTCAAGCAAGTAGTTTGCCATAGAACCAGAGGAATCTACACAAACGCCCCGCTCTTCTCTTTGAAGTCGCTGTGCATATTCCATCCAGCGCATCTCTTCAATCATGGAAATCCGTGCATTAGAATCGGTTCCAAGTGAAACACAACCACCCTGTTTTACGATGCGATGCATATCACAAATGCCGTCTGCCAAATTCGCCTCTGTAAGTGGACATAGACACACGTTACCTCCAGAAGACAACCATTGTTCCATGTCTGCCTGAGCAGTATGCGTGCAATGGACCGCTGTTACCATCGGTGAGACATCAATTGCATCATTCAATAGTGCCATAGGAGTTACACCATGCTCTTCAAGGCATGCTTCAATTTCTTGGCGCTGTTCTTCAACGTGAATGTGCATAGGCATACCGCGATGTAATGCCCCCGCTGCAATCTCTTTGATTGTTTCAATGTCAACAGCGCGAACTGAATGCGCAACAGTGCCAATTCGTTGTAACGAGCCATCACAAATTTCTACAAGTGAATCAATGTGTTGCCACCAAGCGTCGATGCTCTGCGTACTGAATCTCAGTTGCCCACCAGAAAGGGATTCACTAAATCCACCATCTCTGTAAAAAGCGTGCAACAAAACAATTCGTATTCCAACTTCGTTCGCTGCTTCAAGGACTGCCTTGTCCATAGCGAAATCGTTTTCTTTATCGTGATGAAAATAATGAAACTCACCAACTGTTGTGATTCCTGCTTGACGCATTTCAAAAAAACATTGCACGCACAACCCCCGGAATTGGTCAAGTGATAACTCCTCGACAAGTTTGTACATTTCCTCTCGCCAGCCCCAAAAACCCCCTAACGCGCTGCTTTCAAAACTCTCGCCCAAACCACGCAACCCCCTCTGAAACGCATGACTGTGTGCGTTTACAAAACCTGGAAGATAGGCACCTTTGTCAGAACCATCACCCTCACCTATCGCAGTAATCGTTCCATCTTCAACTGTAATAGATTTACCCTTAAGGAATTCACCATCAATCCAAACAAGTTCGGGGTTGTACACGCTCATTCGCTCGCTCCGCAAAAATGTTCAATTGCCGAATTGATTGTTGCACGGCAAGTTTCCATTTCTGCAATGGGAACATATTCATCTTGCTTGTGTGCAACAGCTATGTCGCCAGCACCGTACAAGACACACTCGTAGCCCGCCTTAGACATATATCCACCATCTGTACCATAAGAAACACCGATGCTTCCTTCTTGTCCTATGTGTTTACACAACCACTTGTTCACTGGCGCACTTTCGGGGGTAAGCATGGTTGGGTTGTCACCGAATTCTTCAAGCGACCATGGCAACTCACAAACCCCCGATATTGTTTCTTTGATTTGCGAAAGTACTTCTTCTTTGTTTTGGTCTGGGAGCAATCGCAATCCAATGCCAATTTCGCATGACTCAGGAACAACGTTGATTGCAGACCCGCTTTTTACTGTTGCGACTGTCAGAACAGGAAACTTCGCATCTCTCGGAAAATATTTGCTTGTGTCAGTAGTGACTGATTCATATTGCTTAGAAAGTTGCGAAAGTGCGCAAATAATTTTTCCGCCTTCAACAAGCGCATTCTTCCCAAGTTGCGGGGAACCCGTGTGCGCAGAAACACCTTCAATCGAGACCTGCATACTGATATGCCCCTTGTGCAAACGGACAACTTGCAAGGAAGTCGGTTCACCAATAATGACTTGTTTTGGAATTTGAACGGGCAAACCATGTTCTAAAATATGACGCGCTCCGTAAGAACCAACTTCTTCATCGCAAAGTAAAAGGACTGCCAAACACCCCTTCGTTACGTCTGCGCCAAGTATTTCTTGA
>CAZABE010000150.1:0-17449 GCA_964483425.1 uncultured Isosphaeraceae bacterium
AAGCAGGATGAGTTGGCAAACTTTGAACTTGCAACGCAATTTCCTTGCGTTCCAGTGGGTTTGCTAAACGAATTCGAGGGTCCCAGTTAGGATGTGTCTTTAACCATTCACGTGCGGCTGGATCAAAACTTTCCATTGCAACCTCAGGGAGTAATTTGTGCCAAGCTTTTGTCCAACCACTTACGAACGCTTCGTCCATCACAATATCTGCATCAAGAATTCGCCCTGTTTCTGGATCTACTCGGCTCGGCCCGATAGCGAAACCCATGTCAGCATTTGTCCAAAGAAGGAAGTTGTACCTAGCATCCGCAGGATCTTTTTCCATGTGCGCACCTGTAGATGCGTCTTGTTGATAAACCTCGATAGCATTTACTATTCCAACTTTTTCAAATGCTTTGTTCCATTCAAGCACACCGTCTCGTACCCACCTTCGATACCGAACAGGAATAGTGTGTTCTAAATAGAACACGATTGGTTGTTTAGGTGGGCTAATCTTTAAATTAGGATCGGCCTTTTCAAGTTGCCATCTCGTAACGTAACGAACCCATGGATCATCGTTTGAAGCGTCGCCAATATCTTTGAACGTCGTATTGAAATATCCAATTCGATGATCGGCAACTCGTGGTTGGTAACCAGTATCTTGTTCGACAGTGCGAATTGAATATGAGATTGAGCCAAATTGTCCGCCAGCGAGTGGCAGTTTATAAGTCAACTCAACATTCTCTGGAAAACTTTTTGCGTTTGTTAACTCTGCAAGATCGCTTCTTGCACCTCGTGCCTGACGACCAAAAAAATTAGACGCCCCGCGTAAGAACAAATTCGTACCATCAATAACTGGTCCACCGTTGGGACCTTCTGAAACTATTGGGACATCCAGTACAACTCGCTCAGTAAACACACGCTCGTAACCACTTTGCGATTGTGAATCACCAGTTGTTTTAACTTCAAGATTTGGACGCACAAGTACGAGTTGGTCCTTAATTCGAGTCCAATAACCATACATATCTCCAAGTTGCACGCCTGCCTCGCCAATACCACTAGAGACCGTGTAAGCGATTAGAATTGGTTTACCTTCGAAGTCTGCTGCAACTTCAATGAGGAGGTGATCATCCTCATCTTTGTAAAGCGAATACATTCCACTTTTCCCATCAAGGGAAGAAATAATGACTTCATGATCTTTCGCAACTTTATCAAATGGTGGTAATCCGTCCTCTGACTGATTCGTTCCCATCATCCCGAAGTTGGGTATTGCAGTGGGGTCTAAAGGAACACCTTCTGGGGTGCTATTTGGAACAAGGGCTAGTGATATGGCTATTGCAAAATGTGTAAACATAATTCTTCCTTACGAGGGGTACTCCTCTATGGTTCTTAATCGGAAAGACGATTCTAATGTGAATAACGCAGAAAATGCCAGAAGATTATCGGGCTTTTTGCCAAATAACTGCTAATGACACAATAGCAAGGGCAAAAATTGAAACAACTACGTAAATTATTGTCACAAATCCAGTTGAGGGTTCTTGGCTTGCAATTTGAATCGAAAATAGACCTAAAAGTGGACCGACCATATAACCACCGCCAATAAATGCCTCGTGTTTTCCACCAGCATCTACCTCTGCCATTCCGACTGCCATAGCGTAATATATTGCAGCGTAATAAGTTACGCCCATTCCTGCACCAAATAGAATCAACCCGAATATAAGGGATATCAATGAATCTGCTCCTAAAATAAGAACAAATCCCACCCCCATCCCAAACAAAGCACCCCAAAGCACCGACCATTTTCCATGCCACCCACCCCCATTGAGGTCAGTCCCGATCGTGGCGCTGAAGTGCCACATTAGAGCTGTTGCAAGAACCCGCGAAATCATCCAAATTGAGGCGATAGGTGTTTGCCAAAAAATATCTATCGCTATGGAAGCAAACACAAACGGAAGTAATGGAGCAAGTATGCCATTTATTACGTAACTCAACGGTAACAGAACCCTCGCACCGTTGAGCAACTCTCGATATCCAGAAGGAACATGATCTACAGCAAGTTTCTCATCATGGGCAGGTGGATTCTTCGTATACCAAGGTAATACACAAATTGCTGCGAGATTCATGATACCTAGCCAAACTATAACCATCGATGCATGTTTGTCCATTAGAGGAGCCATCGAAAGCATGACACCCGCAACCGAACTCATCCAGACGAGGTTCCACCAACCTATAGCTCTTCGCATCTCTTTTCCATGTCTTCCAGCCACTAAATAGCTTTCAACGATAGGCCAAAGCCAAGCACTACAGAAACCAGCAACGCTACCGGAAGTCCACATCACTAAGTCGCTAGTGGAAAACAATGGCAGCGAACACACTGCAGCAATAGTTAGGAGCAGCAATGCAATAATCGTTCGATGCGAAATATAAGGGCGAACTTTTCTTGTAATAACACCAGAAACAAGAGCACCAATTACATACACAATACCAATCAATAAGTAGAGTGATAAATTTTCAAACTCACTAAAACCGTAATCACGCTTTGCGATAAATGGTAAGCCGTTCCATATAACACTTGTACCTGTCGAGGCAAGACCTGTCAGGACAAGCGAGGCAGTTAACGATGTGCGATTACTGCGCTGATGGTTCACTGGCTACTTGATAGTTTGGAGCTTCTTTAATTATTTGAATATCGTGAGGATGGCTCTCGATCAATGACGCACCACTAACTCGAACGAACGTAGCTTGATTGCGCAAATCAGTTATGTTTGCCGTTCCACAATAACCCATCGCCGCGCGCAACCCGCCAACCATCTGGTATGTAAAGTCACCAAGTTTTCCACGGTAAGGAACACGACCTTCTACACCTTCTGGTACGTATTTCGTAGTGTTTTGCACATTCGTTTGGCTGTATCGATCTGCAGAACCAGCACCCATCGCTCCTTCACTTCCCATCCCCCGATAGGTTTTGAACCTTCTACCACGATGTAAAATTAATTCGCCTGGACTCTCGTCGAGCCCCGCAAAAAGTGATCCAAGCATAACTGAACTTGCACCTGCAGCAATTGCTTTGCCAATATCACCGCTTTGCCGAATACCACCATCAGCAATTACTGGAACGTTCTCTTTATCCGCTGCCTTACAAGCATTCACAATTGCTGTAAGTTGCGGAACACCAACACCACTAACAATTCGGGTTGTGCAAATTGAACCAGGTCCAATTCCAACTTTAACAGCATCAACTCCTGCATCTATTAGGGCTTGCGCTCCTTCGGTTGTTGCAATATTGCCCGCAATGACATCGATATCCCACCTGTTTTTTATCTCTTTTACCGTATCAACAACATTTTGAGAATGACCATGTGCAGTATCAACAACTATGACGTCGACTTCTGCATCAATTAAAATTTCGACACGATCAAACTGATGCACACCAACTGCAGCGCCAACTCGCAAACGCCCTCTGCTATCTCGGCATGCTTTAGGATGATGTCGAATATTTTCTATGTCTCGCATCGTAATCAAACCAGTAAGTTTGTTCATGGCGTCAACTAATATGAACTTCTCAACACGTGCTTGAATCATCCTTGACTCTGCTTCTTCAAGCGTTGTCTCTGTACCACCAAAGACCAAATCCTTGGAAGTCATCAACTCTCCTACAAGTTGGTCGCTTGAGTCAACAAATTTCATATCCCGCCGAGTCAGAATTCCGACCACCTCGCCATTTGCACTTCCATCAAGTGTCACAGGGAATCCAGAAACATTTTGCTCTTCCATCCAAGCCATAGCTTTCCCGATGGAGTCCTCAGGGCTGAGTGTGATTGGATCTGTAATAACTCCATTTTCTGAACGCTTTACCTTAGCTACTTCACGAGCTTGGACAACTGAAGGCATATTTTTATGAATGAATCCAATACCACCCTCCTGCGCAAGAGCTATTGCTAAAGCTGACTCCGTGACAGTATCCATTGGAGCAGAAATCAGTGGGATATTTAATTTTATCCTATCAGTTAAGCGACTCGATGTATCTACAATATCTGGAGTAACATCGCTAAACCTTGGAACTAGCAACACATCGTCAAAGGTAATGCCATCAGTAATATGTAACTTTTCCATTGAGCAATTTTACCATTTTTGAGTGGATGAATCAAGGCGTTTTGCCCTAGCAACACCCCTCAATATGATACTCTGCACATAAGAATGCACTTCTTAGCCAAAGTAATAGGAGTTGAGAACAACAAGTGACCCATTTAGAAGAATCAGAAATCGCAAACGCAGTACATCACGACCTCGGAACAACGCCTGGACACGGTATCTCTGAGTTTAGAAAGATGCTAAAAGCGACCATTAACTTTGAGGCATCAGATCTTCATATCAAGGCGGGAACAAAACCGCGCATCCGTGTACGTGGTGCTCTTCGTAGCTTGGACGCTGAACTTAACAGCGAAGAACTTTGTTACCAAATTGCGAAAGATATTCTTGACGATGAACAATACAAACACTTCCAAAGGCATGGCCAAATCGACTTGGCTTATGACTATGACGAAGATCGAAGGTTTAGGGTCAACATGTATATGGCAAGAGGTAAGCCATCACTCGCTTGTAGATTGATTACATCTAACATCATGACTTTTGAACAGTTACACTTAAAGCCAATTCTAGGCGATGTGGCAATGTGCGCAAATGGTCTGATTTTATTTGCTGGCGTTACCGGTTCAGGGAAATCCACATCAATCGCTGCGATGCTTAATTTTGTAAACAAACGAAAACGATGCCACATTGTTACGATTGAAGATCCTATCGAATACATTTTCCACGACGAAAAGGCAACAATCAACCAAAGAGAGGTTGGTATTGACTGCGTCAATTTCAGTGAAGCACTTCGAGCACTCGTACGAGAAGACCCTGATGTTGTACTCGTTGGCGAAATGCGTGACAACGAAACATTCGAAGCAGCAATTCGCGCTGCAGAAACAGGTCACCTTGTTTTTGGAACTATTCACGCATCATCTGCATGGCAAACTTTTGGTCGTATATACGATTTGTTCCCTGAAAATGAACGTCCACAAATCCGAAAACTTCTCGCGTATAACCTACGTGCAGTCGTCTATCAAATACTTCTTCCAACATTACACGAAGATACACCGCGAATCCCAGCCCTTGAAATTCTTCTTGGTACACCCATTGTTACGAAATACATTCTAGAAGGACGAGAGGGAGAACTTTTAGATGTCATCATCAAGAGCCATGAAGAAGGTATGATTGATTTAAACACTGCTCTTCTTCACCTTGTTGAACAAGAATGGGTATCGCTCAAGACAGCAATGGATGCCACTCCAAAGCCAGAAGATCTTAAAATGAAAATAAAGGGCATTTCTTAATGCAAACGTTTCTACTTTCTGATGCCACTCCTGTATTCTTATTAAGCCCGTGGAAACCTGTTCTGATTTTCTGCGCCTTCATCGGTTGGGGTTGGCTTATAAGCACACATCTTGAAAAAGATGCTAAGGACGCACATCTTTCCTTCACTAAATGGAACACCATTCACACCTGTGCTGCATTTATCGCTCTCGGAGTTATGCTTTTTGGATTCAACTTTTATCTTGCGTTTCCAATTGGGATCGTTGTCCTCATCGCTCCAGTCCTCGTGTACTGGAAAGTACGAAATGAAGCTGTCTCAGCAGAACATCAATTTAAAATAGGAACTGGCTCACTCAAGGAGTCGATGGAAAGAAGAAAAGCAGCAAAAGCAAATCGACAAGTAACAATGCGATTTGACGGTGCAAATGGCTCAATCCCAGTCCCTGACAAAGAAGATCCAAATATCCAAATCTATCTTGCAACTGAAGAGTTGATTGCAGAAGCTATAAAACATCGAGCAAGCCGCCTTGACATTCGACTTACCCAAAGCGGTTGCCAAAGCATCTATCTAGTTGACGGTATCTCAAATAAACAAGATCCTCTTTCTACTGACTTAGGAGCCAAAGTAGTTGCTTTTATTAAAGAAATCGCTGGAACTGATCCAAAAGATGCTAGGCGTCTTCAAACTGGCAAGTTTGAACTCTCAAGCGAGTCAGGTTCAACGAAGGTTGACTTGACTTCTTCTGGTTCTTCATCTTCAATTGTGATTCGACTTGAATTTAATCGAACCGAAAGGGTGTTGCGAACTTGGGAATCCCTCGGACTTCTTCCAAAGCAGCGTGAACTACTAGATCAACTCAAACAACCAGAATTACGCCATGGCATAGTTTTGTTTGGTGGTGAAAGTCAGAGTGGCTTAACAACTACTTCATACGCAATTCTTGGTCAGCATGATTCGTATCTAAATAATATCGTTACTCTTGAAAGACAAGCCCTAGCAACTCTTGAAGGCATCACACACAACATTGCCGAAGAAGATGAGTATGCAACACAAATTCAAACGGTTATCCGTCGCGACCCAGATGTTGTTCTAGCAGCTGATTTGTCTGATAGCGAGTCAGCAAAAATTGTTTCAAAACCCGGCAAAGAAGGACCACTTATTTTCGTCACTATAAGTGCAAGTTCGATGTCTGACTTACTTTCTAAATGGGCAGGACTTGTCTCAAATCCACGTCAAAGTTTTGATGGTCTTCAAGCAGTCGTTTACCAAAAACTTGTTCGTAAACTATGTGAAAATTGCAGAGTCGCATATAAACCATCCTCTGATTTAGCAAAGCAAGGATTACCCGTAGATACTGTTGAGCAACTCTACCGCAAAGGTGGAACAATCGAACATAAAAACAAAACAAACACATGCCCCATTTGCGAAGGAACTGGTTATATGGGCCAAGTTGGTGTCTTTGAGACCATGTTCTTAGATAGCGAAACGAGAAAATTCTTAATTGCGGGAGACCTAAAAGGTGCTCTTGCAAACGCACGAAGGAGCAAACGCTTAATTCGACTTCAAGAAGCGGGTTGGAGGGCTGTATCTGAAGGCATAACATCCCTTGAAGAGTTCGGAAGAGTTCATAAGAAAAAATCGTCCAAGAAAACTGCAAAGGCGAGTAAGTAACCAATGGTAATTATTATTAACCTCATCGTTATAGGTCTAGTTAGCCTCATTGCATACTGGTGGGCAAACGAAGGACTATTCAGCGCCCTCATTCATCTTGTTTGCGTAATTACCGCAGGAGCAATTGCGCTATCTGTTTGGGAACCAATCACAATGGAAATATTGGACGGTAGAACTTTCGACAATTATGCTTGGGGAATTGTACTTGTCGGAGTTTTCGCAATTTCACTTTTGATACTCAGGATTTGCGCTGACAAAATCATGCCTTCAAATGTAAATTTCCCAAGTTGGGCGAACCTTACCTTTGGTGGTTTGAGTGGTGCATGCGCCGGTGTCATTAGCGTTGGTTTTTGCTTAATTGGTTCTGGGTTTGTACAGTCAACAAACGAACTCTTTGGGTATCGTGGTACAGGCAGAGATGAAAACAACAAAGCAATCATAGGAAAAATTGGCGATCCTATTTGGCTAGATGTCGCAAAATACACATCAAGTTTCTACAGCACACTAAGCGTAGGGACTTTTAGACCAGATATTTCAGGTGGCCCCCTTCAACAATACAACCCAAACCTCGATGAACTCGCCACTCTATTAGGTGATTCCTTTGACGGTGGCATGGGACAACTTGCGCTTTCCCCAGATGCAGCAAGCGTTTCATCCGTCACCAAGAGTGAAGATGGTCTTGTAGTTGTTCAAGTATCACTTACATCAAAAGCAAAGGACTACGGGGGGCAACTTATTTTGGCTAGTTCTCAAATCCGTCTCATCGGTGAAGCGTCTGGAACAAAAAAACCAAAAATCCATTATCCAACATCTTGGAAACAAGAAGTTGCAGATGGCACTGAACGAGTTTTTATTTATGACGACTGCTCACATTACGCAACTAGTGTTCCAGGACGACAAGATACCGGAATCAAATTTGCATTCGATACCAGAGATCTAAGTTTCGTACCAAAGTTCATTCAGATTCGCGGTACGCGATTTGAACTTCCAACTATGTCGCAAGAACTACTCCCGAACGCTGTCGTGAAAGAGTATCGTGGAATCCAACTAACCGAGGACGAGATAATCGAAGCTCGAGATCCACTTGGCAAAAATATCCAACACCTTGTTGACTCAACATCAAAAATTCGTCGGCTTCGCATTTCAACTAATGGTATACCAAGCACAATTGAATACGACGAGGACTTGTATCTTCTTGAAGGTACGTTAACAACGAAATGGACACAAAAAGGTGTTTCTGCGGCACTTTCCATAAAAGGACTGCGAGCAGATGAAGGAACAGGAATTGTTCAAGTAGATGTCACTCCAGGCAAAGATGCCTCTTTTAGTGATTTGATTTCAATACTAGCCGAAGATGATCCAATTGAAATCATTGACGCAAACGGTCGCAAATATTCACCTATTGGTTACTTCACTGGTGACGACACTCGTATGCAACTAACACTTACTCCAAGCACACCAATCGAAACGGTTGGAGAACTTCCACTTCACATGCTAACTGCAAGTAATCCAAAATCTATGACCCTGATTTTTCAAGTAACTTTGGGCGAATGGATTCAAGAATTGCGTGTTGGTGACTATACAATCGGAACTTGTAGCGTCGAAGTTGTTTCCAAAAACAGATAATTAAGTATCAAGCAATCGTTCAACCCAGTTGATATCGAAGTCAGCGGAAACAAACGCATGATGGTTTAACAGCCGTTGGTGCAGCGGAATGGTCGACGCGATTGGACCAATCTTCATCTCGCTAAGTGCGGAACGCATTCGCGCAATCGCTTCATTTCGATCTCTTCCATGAACTATCAACTTGCCAATCATAGAATCATAATTTGGGGGAATTCTATACCCGTTTCTTACATGAGAGTCAACTCGTACCCCAGGACCTCCAGCAGGTTGCCATGTTTCAATGGTGCCTGGCTGCGGCATAAAATTCTTGTTTGGATCTTCTGCATTTAGGCGGCACTCTATTGCGTGGCCGGTTAATGAAATTTCTTTTTGTTTCCAAGAAAGTGGTTCACCTGAAGCAACGCGAATTGATTCTTTGACTATATCAACTCCTGTAATCATTTCGGTAACGGGATGTTCAACTTGAACACGAGTATTTACTTCAAGCATAAAAAACTCTTGTTCTTTGTTCATCAAAAATTCCACTGTCGCAGCGCCGCTGTAATTTGCTTTTCTGATGAGTTGTGCCGCCGATTCACAAACTCTGTCTCTAACTTTTGGATTGATTCCAGGAGCTGGACCCTCCTCGATAAGTTTCTGATGGCGCCTTTGACTTGTACAGTCCCGATTATAAAGGTGCACTGCATTGCCATGTTTGTCTCCAAGTACTTGTACTTCAACGTGGCGAGCGCTTTCCAAAAACTTTTCTAGGTAGACAGCACCATTGCCAAACGATGCAATTGCCTCTTGCTTTGCTGCAGTTACTGCAGTTCTCAGTGCAGCAACATTGTGTGCAATTCGCATCCCTTTACCACCACCTCCAGCAGTAGCTTTCACGATAACTGGATACCCAATATCGGAAGCGACTTCAACTGCCTCGCCTACTTCTTCAATTGCACCGTCAGTTCCTGGGAAGATTGGTGTTCCAGCTTTTTTCGCAAGTCGTTTACAACTAATTTTATCTCCTAGCAAACCCATCGCTTCAGGAGAAGGGCCGATGAATTCAATTTCACAATCACGGCAAACTTCTGCAAAGTGTGCGTTTTCTGCAAGAAATCCGTAGCCGGGATGAATTGCTTCTGCATCAGTCATCTCAGCTGCAGAAATGATTCTATCAATTCGAAGGTATGAATCCGCTGATGGTCCTTTTCCAATGCAAACCGATTGGTCCGCTAATTCAAGCCAAGGAGCACCGGCATCTGCCTTAGAAAAAACGCAAACTGTGTCAACACCAAGTTCACGTGCTGCTCGAATAATACGCAGTGCAATTTCACCGCGATTCGCGATTAGTATTTTGCCAAACATTCTTAGGTAATCCTATTGTGGTTTTACAATAAAGAGTGGTTGTCCAAATTCAACTGGTTCGCCATTTGCTACTAGTACTTTGGTAAGTGTACCGCTGCACTGTGATTTGATTTCGTTAAAAATCTTCATCGCTTCGATGATACAAACGGTACTGTCTTCACCTACAGTGTCCCCAACGGATACAAAAGGTGGTGAGTCGGGGTCTTGCGAAGTATAAAAAGTACCTACCATCGGACTAGATATTTCAATACCATCTTCACTTACTGAATCAGCCGAGAGAGTAGGAGGTGCCCCTGCAACTGCTACTGCGGGTGCAGTAACTGCAAGAGGTGCCATTGTTTGTTGCGGAACGCTAACAACCGTATCACCCTGTCTTCGAATCGTTACTTGCTCGTCTGTATCCCTTAAATCCATCTCCGACAAATCGTTAGCGACCATTAACTTTACAAGTTCTTTTAACTTTCTAATATCAATCATCCGTTGGATTCCTCCATGTTGCGTGAAAGTATAGCTAACTTCGCCGAACTTGCTCCGTTCTTGCTCAATTTTGGTAAATTAATTCCATCGGCTCTATTAATATTGGACTCAGAGCCAAATATACAAGAGTCAGTTTAGGTATGCAATGATTATCGTTGTGAGATGGGCTTACCAAGAATCTCGGTTAACACCATGGCAGTGCGCAAGTTACGTCGTTTATTAAGTAACTGAGCAATCTGCTGTGCTGGGATTGGAGTTGTCTTGATTTCCCTCTCCGCAGGAAGTGGGCAATCCTTCGTATGTAATGGTTCAAGCCGCTTCGTTTTACGTTTTTGTGTTTTTGCGACTTGCTCCTTGGGAATTGGTGGTTGCTTTTTCGCTCTAGTACGAAGAGATTGCACTTTCACACTCACTGGCTCAAGTTCTTGATCCAATGTCTGTAGTTTTATACCAGTTTTACCCTGTTTTGCTGCTTTTTTGGCTGCCGCCTTACGTTTCTCGATGATTCCCGAAACAATCGACCAAATTACGCTAGCAATAATAAGATAAGTAATACCCTTCATATTTGACAGTATAAGGCAAACTCAAGGGCTTCATGGTTGAACCAGATGGCGATTTCCCGCTTCATCTGTTGCCCATGCCAAATCGACACCAAAAACATTCCCAAGGGAACTAGGTGTTAAAACCGCTTTAGTTGAGCCCGCAAGAACCAATTGGCCATCTCTTAAAACGAGTACTTCATCAGCAATATCCAGAGCAAATGGAATGTTATGTAGAGCAGCAATCACAATATCCCCTTCGGATGCACACCTCCTAAGGATCTCACCCACCATCCTCAAGTGTTTGAGATCAAGAGCAGACGTTGGTTCATCGAGAACCAAAACACCGCCCGGAGTCCTTTGGGCTAATGCCCTAGCAATTGCTGCTCGTTGACGCATACCAGCGCTCGCTTCGTGCCAAAGCGATTCGCTTCTACTTAGTAAATCGACCTTAGCTAATGCCTCCTCTACTCTTTGCCGAGATGGACCAAAAGCATATCTGCCCAACTCAACAACTTTTCTAATTGTAAAAGAGCCAGCAACTTCAGCAACACGTGGAACCCACGCAATTCTTGAAGCTAAATCGTGTGGGCACAACTTATCAACTCGAGATCCATCTAGTTCAACTCTACCAGTCGATGGTTGTTGCAAACCCGCAATAGTCCGAAGTAGCGTTGTCTTTCCAGATGCATTTGGACCAAGTACTGCAACTACCCTTCCACCATCAATACCTGCATCAATTGATCTAATTGCTGTAAGTGCTGCGTAACTAACACCAATATCTGAAAGTTGTAATCTCATACACGCCCCCTTCCTCGTAACAATAAAACGAGAAAGACCAAACCACCCACAATGCTTGTAACAATTCCAATAGGTAATCGCCCTGTTCCCAAATCAACCAACTGGCGAACGTCGTCTGCTGCTAATAAGAGTAAGGCGCCTACTAATGCTGTACCAATTGCAAGCGAACGATGTGAATTTCGCAATAGTAGTCGTGCTCCGTGAGGAGCAATCAATCCAACAAATGCAATTGGTCCAGCGAGAATGACTCCTATTGCTGCAAGTAAACTTGAAGTTACGAACAATCGCCTTCGTATTTGCGGCAAGTCAACACCTACACTTTTTGCCTCATCGTCTGAAAGGCAAGCGGCGTCCAGCGTCGGTCCCCACCACGCAAAGAGCAAAACACCACCAAGCACTATCAATCCCAATAAACAAAGTCGCCACCACGACTCTACTTCAGGCAAACTTCCCATTAGCCAAGTTGTGAAAGAACCTCGCAATCCCATAGGAACTAAGTGTTGAAAAATCATTATTCCTGCACCACAAATCACAGAGATTACAACACCGACAAGTACCATTGTCATCGGATCAATACCACCACGTTTTCTGGATAACCAGAACACTAAGACCAATGTAAAAAGTGCTCCAGCAATTGCCCCAAGAGTTTGCCCACCGATAACAGAAGATCCAGTGCAATTCTCAACATACATAGTTGCCATTACTCCAAGGCCAGCACCGCTAGATAAACCTAGAATCCAAGGTGAGGCAAGCGGATTCCTTAACAATACCTGTAAGCCCATTCCTGAGACACCAAGAGCAGCTCCAACTATGAGCGCACATACCATCGGTACAAGCCGGTAAAGGATAATTTTTTCATCTGGAAGCGCAAGGAAAATGGAACCATCAGCACCACGAGTTATAAGCAATCTAAACACAGCGGCTGTTAAAAGCAGCACTGTTAAAAGTACAAACAATGTGATTGTTCTTGCTTTCATCGCATTAACAGTTTTTCTCTAAATTCTTCAGCCACTCTGGCAATCTTACTCGATGGAATCAAAACATCTTCATGGATAAACTGAATAGTCGGAATATCAAGCGATTGAATCCCATCAGGAACCCTGAAATGTGTGTCTGAAACCATCATTATCAAAGCAGGTTGTAAATTCACAATATCCTCAAGAGAAAGTGAAAGCCAGCCGGATTGATGAAGAGCATTTTCTCCACCTATCAAAGTCAGGAGATCATCAAGGTAGGTTTGTTTACCGAAACACAAACCTGTTATCCCTTCTGAACCAGAGGTCATGATAAGAACTGGAGAAGGGAGTGAAATTTCTATTGGTTCAATTTCTAGATTCAATGACTCGCCCTCTTTATCGAATAATTGAAGTAAATCGTCATGAAGTTTCGAAATATCATCAAACCTGTTAATTTCCCAAGCGTGTAATGAAAAATAATGTTTTTCAGCGAGTTCCTTTAAATGATTATCCACTCCAACTATGGTTTCTTGTACTAAAACCTTAGTTGGTTGCAACGTCAGTAGACGCTCATAATCAATCTCATACAAGTCCCCAACCACTGGGAGTTCCTTGTCGACAATCTTACAAAAACTACTTCGACCTACTAATAAATCAATACAACCAATATCAATTAATGTAGAAGTAATGCTTGGGCTAAGTGAAACTATTCGATCTCCAGTGGTTCTTTCAGATTCGGATTGACTACATCCTAAAATAAAAACAAAACAGAATAGTAAACTACGTATCATGTGCTGCTGCCGCTAATTGCGTCTTTGTAAGTCGCCTATACAAATCACAATTCTTTAGGAGTTCTTCATGTGTGCCATCCCCGATTAATTCACCTCTATTAAGAACCAAGATGCGATCAGCTGATTGCACCGTTGAAAGTCGATGTGCGATTATTAGCAAGGTGCGCCCTTGAGAGTATTTATCAAGAGTGTCATTTATTAATGCTTCTGACTCAGGATCAATTTGGCTTGTTGCTTCATCAAAAATTAGGATACTTGGTTTTCGTAACAATGCTCTTGCAATTGCAAGGCGTTGCCGCTGCCCCCCACTAAGAGATGCCCCGTGTTCATATACTTCTGCGTCATACCCACCCTCAATTCGTTCAATAAACTCCGAAGCGTGTGCTTGTTTTGCGACTGAAATTACTTCATCACGGCTTGCGTCATAACCAAAACAGATATTACTCTCAATGGTTCCACGAAATAAAACCGTTTCCTGAGTCACTACACCCATTTGCTTTCTTAATGAGTGCAAATCAACTGTTGCAATATCTTGCCCGTCAATAAATACTGCACCTTGTTGAGGGCGTAGCAATCTTGGCAATAATGAAACCATAGTTGTTTTACCACAACCATTTGGACCAACAATTGCTATGCGCTGACCATGTGGAATCGTTATGGAAATATTTTTGACTGCTGGTTCAACGTCACTAGCGTATGAATACGTAACCCCATCAAAGACAATCGATTCTTTATGCGGACCAATCCCCTGCCTTTCATGCTCGTCTTCCGCTGGCAAATCCAAAATCTGTAATAACCGATTAGCAGGAGCATCTGCAGATTGGATTTCTGTTACTAAGCCAGTCAATGGGCGAAGAGAACTTCCAGCAACAGCCAAGGCACCAATCGAAAGTAAAAATCGATCAAATTCCAAGTTTCCGTTGATAATACTTTTCGCGGCGATACCAGCAAGAGTACCAAGTACAACGATTGCTAGTATTTCCATGAACGGGCTTCCAAAAGCGCGAACTATTCGAACTTTCATATTTGCCCTAACCACCCGTTTATTTACATCACTGAATGCTTGCTTGACGGAGTCCTCGGAAGTGTTGACTTTTACCGCTCGTAACCCCTGTACACTCTCGCTTGAAATTCGAAGTAACTCTTGTTGAGCTGCCAAGGTTTCTTTAGTCCCTTTTCTAACGCGTCTACCGATTTGATGTAGCACAATTGCAAGAATTGGCAATACCAGAACTGCGATGATTACTAATCGATAATCGAAAACACAAGCAACAGCAAAAGCAGCTAATCCCTTAGTAAATTGCGCAACCGATTTGCCCATTAATACAGTCAAACCTGACTGAAGAGCCTCAGCATCACGAATAATTCTTGAGATAAACTCGCTTGCTCCGCTTCTCAAAACTCTGCTAAGTTCCATCCTAAGGACATGACCAAATGCTTGATCCCTAACATCAGCAATAACGTGAACCGCAATCCATGCACTTAGATAATGGTGCAAAAAGTTAGCTATACCTCCAATTACTGTCAAGCAACCAATCCCGATTAAAATAAATAGGACTCCATCAAAACGATCTTGTGGCAGTTGGCTTAAAAACCATTCTGGAACCTGCACAAATTTTTCTTGTGCGTTGTAATCGTTTGCTAATTCTAATAGTGACTTCCCGCCTTCTGGATCAAGAATAAGTGAAAGTGCAGGTCCTAAACTAAGCAACCCAACACCTAAACCAATCGCGGAGAAAACCGCCAACGAAAGAGCGAGCAAGAAACGCACTCTCCACCTTAACATCTGTTTAGCAAAATACTTAAAGTGTTTCATGACGCATCGTGTCCTTCATAGACATTTCTTAACTCTTTCCAGAAAGTCGGGTAACTTTTTGAAACACAATTTGGGTTAACTATCGAAAGACCACCCCGTTTAGTACCTACTACTGCCATCGCCATCGCAATCCTATGATCATCGATTGGATCAATGGCAGTTGCACAGTTTTTTATATCTGTTGGGGTAATTCGAATATCGTTATCGCCAGCAGCAACACCGCACCCTACTTTTGCAAGAGAACGTGCCATAACTTCGATCCGGTCTGACTCTTTAAGTGGAAGCGTTTCAAGACCATAAATTCTTGAAGGTGAGTCAGCAAACGCTGCAACTGCTGCCAAGCAAAGAGATGCGTCTGGGAACCCTGAAGCATCAAGATTATCAAAACCACGAATGGTGCCTGTTCCGGTGACATTAATTCCATTTTCACTTTCTACAACTTCAGCGCCAATTAGTGCGAGTTGCCTAATCGCTTCCATGTCTGGTTGCATCGAGTCAAGTTTCAAGCCCTCAAGTGTTACAGTTAACCCTTCGTGCAGAGCAGCAACTGCTGCAAAATAGATTGCTGAACTTGCATCTGGTTCAATATCTAGTTCGCGGTGGGTAACCCTCGTTTGTGGCACCGTTATAGTTCGTGTGCTATTGCTTAGATTTTCTAAAACATCTACGCCAAAACTTTTTAAGACATTTTTTGTTAAATCAACGTAAGTTGACGATGTTATTGGTGTTTTGCAATTAAGGGTTATTCCTCCATCAAGAAAGGGGGCGATTAACATCAATGCAGAAATGAACTGGCTAGATTTCGTAACTGGTACATCAATGTTCCCGCCACGAAAATCCGAACCATCCACTTCAACTGGCATTGTCTTACTACTGAACCTTGCGCCAAGAGATAGCATCATAGTAAGCAAATCTCCAATTGGACGCATTCGCATTTTGCCATCGCCATCTACGGTTACTGGTTCTTTGGCAAGCGCACCAGCTGCAATCATAAATCTTGATGGTGTCCCCCCAGCTCCTAGGTTAACAAAGGCACCATGTGGGGGCTTCCCGTCAACACCATGAAGAATCAGTTTATTCGGTGTCCACTTCACCCCAACACCTAATTTTGAAAACGCATTCACTAGCAATGTTGTGTCGTCGCACTTGAGTGGATTTTTAAGAACAGTTCGACCTGCTCCGAGTGCGCCAAGCATAATTGCCCTTGAGGTCAAACTCTTTGAGCCGGGGACTCTAACCACCCGATGTCCAAACCGTTTCAGAACAGGAACCGACTCGGCAGTCGAACCAGCATTCTTTTTCTTCACGTGTCGCGCCTAAATATAGCAACGATATCTTCTATTGGAACAACAAACAAACGATTGTCCCCTTCAAAGTCAACCGGTATGCTTTGTTTTGGGTTGAACAACACCTTGTCGTACTGTTGGATTGGGTAATCAGGATTATTTTCGATAATAGTACTTACCGTAACAACACGACCTGTTAACGTTGGAATCTCAATTTTGTCAGGAAGGTGTATACCAACTTTAGTAACTTTACGATCTTCATCCTTACGGATAAGAACCCGTTCCCCAATCGGCTCAACGGTCTCTATGACATTCTTCTTGGTAGTTGCTTTTGCCATATATGCGTATGATATCTGCCTTGGCTATTTTACGCAAAATTAATTAACCCTGGGTTAATTAATTGCTGAGGCAAAATGCTCAATACACCTTTCGATACGGCAAAGTGAAGATTCTTTTCCAAGAAGCACAAGAGTATCACCAATAGGTGGGCTTACAGGACCACCCGAAACCGCAATACGCACTGGTTGGGCAATTTTGCCAAGGTTTCCCTCCGCTAAGTTATCAGCGAGTTTATGCAAACACTTGTCAATTGTGTCCGCATTCCATGCCTCTAATGCACTAAATGATTCCATTACTAGAGGAAGCCTTGAGATTCCACTTACTTCACCTTTGAGAAGTGCCTTCTTTACTGGCTTTGTTTCTTGCCAAGTAATTTGACTATCTTCCTCAATGAGAAAATGCGACGTGTCAATTGCATCTCTATATGTCTTTGACCTTTCATGGTTAGCACTTGCAAATAATGAA
>CAZABE010000151.1:0-2477 GCA_964483425.1 uncultured Isosphaeraceae bacterium
GAAGGGTCAAATAGAAAATATAAACACAGAGTTAAATCAGCTTAACCCCCAGGCCTTACAAGCAAAGAAAACACAGTTTGAGGGTTCAATAAACGCGCTGGGCAAACGAATTGAAGATACAAAACACGAAAACACAACTCTTAAAGAACGCTTAAGAATAGCTGGGGAAAATGGGCTGCAAAATCAATTAGACGAAGCGGAAACAGCCCATGACCGTGCTTCGCGGGACGCCTCTTCAACAATACGCCGAGCGAACGCTGCAAAATTGTTGTTTACTATGATGAACGAGGAGCGAACAAAAGTTATTAAGGCCTACGCTGGCCCCCTTACAGAAAAAATTAATGAACTTGGTAAGCATGTGTATGGAGAGACGTTTTCTGTTGAGTTTGATGTGGGAGCCCTCGAGGTAACAGGCAGAGTTATTGATGGTGTTGCAATACCCTTTAAGAGCTTAAGCGGTGGTGCAAAGGAACAATTATCACTAATAACTCGGTTATCCTGCGCAATGACGGTTGCTGATAATAAGGGCGGGGTTTTGATTTTTGACGACACGCTTGGCGCCACCGATCCAAAGAGACTACCTTTAATGGGCACTGTGTTTTCAGAAGCAGCAAAGGAGTGTCAAATAATTATACTAACCTGTATGCCAGAACGGTTTTCTCGGGTAGGAAATGCAAGCGTGGTAAAACTCAGAAGTACCTAACCGAAAACGCTCCATAAATACTACGACACTCTTCTCATACAAAGAGAGTGTCTCCATCTTTATTGACAACTCTTGTTTTGATTTACGAGTTTAGTGACATAAAATTCGTAAATGGGCGAAAACCAGTTTTGGCCTAACCACAAAAGCATCCTTGACAAAAGGATAAAAAAAGGATAAACAAGGCATAAAATGTGTTGCACGGGCAATATGATTGGTAGCGGTGCAACCCAACATCTAGCGTTTTCGAGTATTGCAAACACCCAATAGCGGGGCGAAAACAGCGAAAACAAGAAATTTGTGCCAAAAAACCACCCAAACACCCACGTCTTTGTGCAAATATTTTGCTAAAACTACATGCTATCGCTATATTGATACTATCCCGCGGGTAGTTTATTTTTCCACTTGAAACGTGGGGTGAGGTTTGCGAGTTGTCGGAATTAGAAGCTGGGGATACCCAGCCCAGCATCATCCATACAAGCAAACAAATATGCAGCAAAGCCAATTAATTAAAATCCACAAGGAAGATTAGAGCCGCGTTTCTCCTTTTGAAAAGGATAAATAGCCACAAATTCATCCTTGACAGAAGGATGAATATGATGTATGTTGTCCTTGTTAAAAGGATGAAATATGGATAATACACTGTCTGCGGCTATGAAAAACGCGTTAACCGAAAAATTGCTTGATTCGTTACGCGATCCAATTCCAAATGGAACACCCAGATTATTGTTTGGAAAAGTAGATTTCCCAAACAAGGCAAACGCAATCATTGGCATGCGACGTGCGGGAAAAACGTATTTGATGCATCAAATTCGCCGTAATCGGCTTGCGAGCGGGACACCTAGAGAGTTGCTTCCGTGCATAGATTTTGAAGATGAACGATTGGTTGGACTTCAGGCAAGCCAACTTGGGTTTTTACTCGAAGAACTCCGGCGACAGTTTCCAGAAATGTCTAGGCAGGGTGTGACAACTTGGTGTTTTGATGAAATTCAAGTAGTTCAAGGGTGGGAGCGTTTTGTAAGGCGGTTGCTTGACGAGGGTGGGTGCGAAGTATTTGTATCCGGTTCGTCAGCCAACATGCTCTCAAGGGAAATCGCAACATCGTTGCGAGGTCGTGGGTGGGAGGTGCCGATTTTCCCATTTAGTTTTGCGGAGTCATTGTTGTACCATGATTTAGCAATACCAAAAACTCCGCGCGCCATGACTTCAACTCAAAGGGCAACTATTGAACACGCTTTTGCAAGGTGGCTTGAAGTGGGCGGTTTCCCAGAGGTTCTTAATTCCGAAACATCGCTCCGCTATGAATTGCTAACAAACTATGTGGATATTGCAATGTTTCGAGATGTAATAGAAAGGCACAATGTTAGTAATGTTGTAGCTTTGAAATGGATGGTCCGACATTTGCTTGGAAACGCGGGATCGTTGTTTAGTGTTGATAAATTTTATGCAGCTTTGAAAAGCCAGAAAATAGCTGTTTCAAAAAGCACGCTTCACGATTACCTTCTCTATCTAGAAGATTGCTTTTTGGTACGAATCATTTCTATTGAAACATCTTCAGAACGAAAACGAATGGTGAACCCTCGAAAATCGTATCCAGTTGATGCTGGTCTCATTCCAGTTTTTGATAGAAGCGGAAAAGCAAACACCGGTCACTCATTAGAAACGGCCGTACTCATTGAATTGGAGCGCCGTCGATGCAAAGTATCGTATGTTCGTACAAAATCTGGTTACGAAGTTGATTTTATGGCTCGTAATCAAGTTAATGAACAAGAGTTAA
>CAZABE010000152.1:0-21547 GCA_964483425.1 uncultured Isosphaeraceae bacterium
ATCGATTTTTTGCTTCAGCTCATCTTCAGTGATTGAAGGATTCTTTTGTAGCAAAACAGATTTACGTAGTTCAATGGCTCCAACGCGAAGTGATTCACTGATTTGGAATCGTTCATAAGGAGACATTCTCTTCCAAATTTCGATTTGCTTAGGATGTGGGCGATCTCGAAGTTCTTCTTCGTGGGACATACGCTAAGTATAGACATTTGATAGATCACGGGCAAAACCCAAAAGCCGAAATAACTCGCAAAACATCTGTTAAATTCACAACGCCATCACCAGAAACATCTTCGTCGCATACTTCCTCACAAGCTTCAACGCAAGTTGTTGCTTCTCCCCGATACAGCCCGCCGGCTTCCCAACAAGCGACTGATGCTGTCTGGACGCAGACATCGCGAATACAACACGCACCCGCAGGACTATTTGTGTCTCTGATGGTCACCATCTCTCCACTCTCCCATCCAATTGAATCGCCAGCAAAGATGCAAGCCGTCAATTCTGGTCTTGAGTGCTTCGCCCAGATACCATCTCCATTTAAGGCGGTGTTAAACGAAAATACGCATTGGTCAAAGACAGGATTACCACCACGGGCATACACACCACCGCCCTGTTGCGCGACATTGAAATCAATCATACAGAGACGAAATGTTGGAGAAGAGTTTCGCACAAGAATACCTCCACCCTGCTTCGCTTCACCATTTCGCACTGTAAAACCTTCAAGCACGGCTCCCAAGCCGCCTACGCAAGTTACGACTGTTCCTTGTTTCCCAGCATCAATTATGGTTTTTTCCGCACCAAATTCACTACGAATCAAAAGGGACTTACCAATAAAATCTATCTGCTCTTTCCAAACACCACCTCCTACAACAATTTCATCCCCATTGCTCGCTTCGTCGATGGCGTCTTGAATTGTTTGACAATCAAGAGGTACCCGCCACGTCCCACACATTGCTGTTGTTGTAATTACTAACCCAAGTATGTATTTCATGGCTGCGAAGCATATCGTGACTTTTTGTAAGTCCTCAAAGAATTGTTGTTTTTCACATCATATTTTTACAGGTATCATGCAATTTCTTGGACACCTCACTTCCCATCTTAAATACTGATGCACCACCAAAAGCACCAAAAGAAGCCATAATGAATGGCAAACTATTTGATGTACACGGAAGACAAATTCGCGACTTGCGGCTCTCAGTAACTGATCGATGCAACTTTCGTTGTATTTATTGTATGGCGCCCGATGTTAAATACATCCCTAAAATGCAATTACTCAAATTAGACGAATATATTCGTGTTATAAAGATTGCTATTTCTCTTGGGATTGAAAAACTTCGAATTACCGGAGGTGAACCGACGCTTTATCCACATCTCGATGAACTTCTTGAAGAGGTCGGCAAGTTGGGTCTAAAAGATATTGCACTTACGACAAATGGTTCGATGGTTAGAAGTCAGTGGGCACAACGTTGGAAATCACTTGGGCTTAACCGTGTTACAGTAAGTTTGGACACATTAAGTCCCCAACGCAAGGATGCAATAACACGATCGCAGACCTCTTTGGAAACAGTTATTCGGTCTATCGATGCTCTTCGAGATGCACAACTAACACCAGTAAAAGTCAACGCAGTCATCATGCGTGGCGTCAATGATGATGAAGTCGTTTCATTTGCGGATTTTGCAAAAGAACATGAAGTTGATATGCGTTTGATTGAATTCATGCCACTTGATGCAGGAAAACGATGGGAAAAAAGGCACGTTGTCAGCGCTAAAGAGATGCTTGAACAAATTAAAACGAAACATGATGTAGTTCGCGAAGATGACACAAAAACAAGCACGTCCATGAATTACAGATTCAAAAATGGAAGCGGGCGCATTGGATTCATTGCTTCAGTTACTCAAGCATTTTGCGGTGCATGCGACCGCATGAGAATGATGGCCGACGGTACAGTTCGTCCGTGTTTATTTAGCGATGAAGAATGGTCGATTCGCCCTTTATTGCGCAGCGGTGCGAGTGACTACGATTTACGAAGTTTCTTAATAAACACAATGTGGCAAAAATCCGCAGGGCATGGGATGGATCGTGATGATTTTCAACGACCAGAAAAAACAATGAGTTATATCGGTGGGTGATTTACATCCACTTCATCAACGCCCAGCCAATTACTACGACAACACAAACGACGATTGTGATAAGGTTGAACCACTTTTCGAGGAATGTTTTTGCTGCGTCTCCAATCCACCAGACAATGCCTGCTTCGATACCATAACGAAGTGAACGACCAATCACACAAGCTGCGAGGAACATACCAAAGTTTAACTTTGCAACACCTGCAGCAACTGTCAGTGCAAAAAATGGCACAGGAGTAAGGGCTGCTATAAATACATAGGTATTTCCACGTTTGTCAAACTCCGCAACAATGCCTTCAATAATTTCTAACCCAAAAATCCATTCAGTCCCACTTGCAATAAATGATGCTATTACAAAAAAACCGATCATTGCACCAGTAACACTTCCAACCACTGCTATAACTGCAAATAAAAGTGATTTACTCTTCTTCTCCAAACACATTGGTATTAAAAGTGCGTCTGGTGGTACAAACGGGGCAAATGCTTCAATAAAAGCGATGATAAAAAGTGCTACTGGGGCGATTGATGTTTTAGCAAAGCCAAGCACCCATTCATAAAATCGGCGGTGGATTGCCCAGTTTGGGATTTGTTGATTTTCCATCTCGTACCATCATATACGCACCAAGGAATTACAATGTTCGGATGCACCATGTCCAAGTGAAATATAAAAAACTACGAGATACCGCAATTGTTCCTAAGTATCAGACGGAACATGCAGCGGGTATGGATTTATTTTCGGCAAACACAGAACCAATAACCATTGACGTTGGAGAGATTGCGATAGTACCACTTGGATTCGCTATAGAACTGCCTGACCATTTTGAAGCACAAGTTAGACCAAGGAGTGGTCTTGCATCAAAATACGGAGTTACCCTTCCAAATGCTCCAGGTACTATTGATGCTGACTACCGAGGCGAGTGTTGTGTCCCTCTTATTAATCATGGAGCTAAACCATTCACCGTAGAACCAAACATGCGAATTGCTCAGATGATTATCGCGCCAGTTGTTCAAGCGACCTTTGAGGTTGTAGACGAACTCGATGAGACAGTCCGCGGAGTTGGTGGGTTTGGTTCAACTGGTACTTAAAGATTGCAAATCATTTAGCCCGATTGGCTCTCGAGTGTAAAACGGTTCTGCTGATTCTGTGCGAAGCCGTCCACCAAAATATTTGTCTTGTGCTTCGATCCACTCCACAATCGATCGGTTATTTTCTGGGATGACAAATTGTGATTCATATGCAACAATTGCTTCTCGTTTTGCCTTATCAAAGCCAGTCGTGTCAATTAGAAAACTAGGATTAGGGATGGAGCGCAGGTGTGTGCAGTAATAATAAAACAACCACTTCGGATAAATGGGTTCACCGGATAAATCAATCTTTGTCAACTTCGCATCAAAACGGGCGTCTTCAACAATTCTGGTTGTCGCAATGTGGTCGGGGTGGGCATCTTCAAAATATGGTGTGAACACAATCTCTGCTTGGTGCTCTCGAATCACAGCCGCAACTGCGTGCCGAGCTGGAATCGAATGCTCGACATACCGATTTGGTAGATTCACTGAAGTTCTTTTTACACCCAATATTTCTGCTGCTGCAATTGCTTCTTTTGAACGAATCTCTGGAGAACCATGTGGAGTTGGTTCGCCGCTTGTCATATCAAGCAACAGGACATCATGCCCTTGGCTGGCCAACTTAGCAATTGTGCCACCCATGCCAAGTTCTTGATCATCCGGATGCGGTCCAACTACAAGTATTTGTGACATAACCATCGTATTCTAAAGGAGTCTGACCCCAAAGGAGTCTGACCACAGAGGAGTCTGACCACAGAGGAGTCCGGTCCCAGTAAAATGGGGGGATGCGGTATCGGATGATTGTTGCTTATGACGGGACTGATTTCCATGGGTGGCAGAAACAGACCCACCCCGATCGTCGATATTTGAGAACCGTTCAAGATGTTCTCGAAAAAGCCGTCGTGAAAGTGATGAGAGAGCCCGTAACCTTAATCGGAGCTTCAAGAACAGACACTGGAGTCCACGCAAATGGGCAAGTCGTAGCGTTTGATGCTAACAACGTTATCAAACCAGAAAAACTCGTGCTTGGTTTTAACTCATGGCTTCCAGACGACATTCAAGTTCGAGAAGTCGGTATTGCAGAAGAGTGGTTCAACCCAATTAACCACTGCACTAGTAAGGGATACAAATATAAACTTGCTCACGGTTGCTCTAATCCCCTTCATAAACCACTATTTGACAGGAAATTTACTGCATTTACCGCTTACAAACTTGATGCAATAAAAATGCAAGAAGCTGCTGATTACTTCCTTGGGGAACATGATTTTGCTGGTTTCACGAAACTAAATCACGGACGCAAATCGACTATAAGGTGTGTTGACCAGTGCGATGTTCGGGATGAAGGCAACTGGAGAATAACAATCGAAGTTGCAGGTGCTGGGTTTTTATGGAACATGGTTCGAATTATTGCGGGCACACTGCTTGAAGTTGGTCGGGGATACACAAACCCCGGCTCAATTCCCGAAATCATCGCATCCTGTGACAGAAGGCGTGCGGGAAAAACAATGCCAGCTCATGGTCTATCTCTTGAATGGGTTAATTTTGAAAATCAATTACCAAACAAACTTGCCATTTCAAAGAATCCTTGCTCCGAAAAATAAGATAGCGCTTCATCCACTGAAGCAAATATTTTCGTTGCGGTTTCTGTAATGAATGGTGACGGTGGTTTCGCTGGTTTCCAAACAACATACACTTCCTTCGTGTGTTCCCACGCATGTTGTAATTCGCGTTCAACTCCACTCGATAATCCCGGAACACCTCCTGGTAACTCGGGGACTAGAGAAACAATCATGTCCGATTGGTCAATTAATCGGAAGTCGCGCATGTAGATTTGACCATCTATGTCACCTGCGATATCAAGAATTTCACGGACCGATACCCGCATTGGGTTCCCGTCTTTTCTACCACCAAATGCATGGGCTTCAACTTCAATCCAATCCTTGCCTTCTTTGGTAGCCTCAATACCTCTGTCAAGTAATAACTTTTCATCGACATCGGCTGGATCAAATGTAATGAAGTGCTCAGCCAGAGAAGCTCTAAATTGTTCTATTTCTTCAAGAATGTCAGGCATATCAACAACGTGACTCATTGGGAAACTAGGATAAACCTTCTTCAAATTGTTCCGAGCAATCAACCGATAGCATGTTTCGGTTGTGTCTTGGTGGCGTCCTCTACTCAACACATAAAACGAATTTCTGCAACCGCATGCCTGAGCCATTAACTCGGTTGTAAGTATTTCTTCTTCACGCCATACCATGCAATCTTTTAATGTCGCGTCAATGTCGTGCTCTGCGTGTAAACGATCGTGCACAACTTCAATGTTGTCAACAAGACAAATAAATAGGTTAGGGTTAAAATCATCCATCTGGTCAAAATCAAATGCTGGGAAGAGACCATGTCTCCACCTAAACGTTGCGTGTGTGTTCATTACAACATTTGGATGTTCTTCAAACGGAGTAGTCGCAGAAACGATATCTTTAATCGCAGCGCGCCTAAGTGAATGAAGTCGGCTCAAAGGAAGGTCTAAAATCCGACCTTCACGAATGTCGGGACCTTCGGCATACATCATATTTCCAACATTGAAAACCTCGATTTTGCCACCGCGTTCGCCGGCTAGACGCTCTACTTCATGCAGGTAGGGCTTCTTGTCCATTCCGATTTGACCTGTTATTACTGTTCTCATAGATGTTTATTATAGAGTACAGCGCCTGAAACCTCACTTACTTTTTTTAGAAGGAAAATATCTCAACCAAGATGCCTTTGCTCTTGGCACTTTCTTGCCTGAAGTTCTATGTTTAGACCACAACCTATAGCACCAAACAGCTGCAACGACCACCATCACTAGTCCTGTAAGCCGAGTGACTAATTCAACCGTCGATTTAGCTTGCAAACTATCCGCAATCCACCAACCAGCAAATAGTTGCATAGGAGCGGTTATAAGGCAACATGTCATGGTGACAACTACAAATTTCCAAAACTTCATGTGCATCATTCCGGCAACTGTGATGGTTGTAGTGCGACTTGCTGGAATAAAACGTGCAAGAACAATAACCCATGCCCCGCGCACGTCGAATTGATGTTTAACTTGCAGCATGCGCTTAGGGTGCACTAGCCGTTTAAACCACTTCTTATGTACAAGTCGAGTTCCTAACTTAGTACAAACAGTAAACCAGATTATGTCACCACATACAACTCCAAAGTAAGCCGCGAGAACAGTCTCCCACAATGGAAGAGCCCCTTGCTGTACCAACATTCCCGCTGGAATGATGATGATGTCTTCACCTAGAGGAATGCCTATCCCTGACAATAGAAGTAACCCAAAAACTGCCCATGTTCCCCAAATCGGATCAACCATCCCCATTAGATCGTTAATCCAAGTTTCCATTTAAAGCGCCAACGTTTCGTCCGACTCAATCGACTCTGGCAAGACGCTTGGCTCCAAATCGTCTGGACAACTTGCCGTGAGTGGGCTAAGTTCAACTACCGCCTGCTTAGATACATTAACACCGCTAATCATAAGCCATCGTATCGCTCGATCTTGTTGCAGAGCATGGCTCGTACTGGGCGAGTCCTCACCGGAAGCATTTTTAATAGGAGCAAACTCCTCCTCACGTTTCGTTTCTACAACAATAGATTTCTTTGCGAGTGGAAGAACGTCAAAAACAAATTTCTCAAACTTATATGCATTTGGAGCATCAACTTCATTGTTCTTTCCAGATTTCAAATCTATACAAGGAACTGATTTGTGTGCTCTGTGCCAAGGTAAGTCACCAGCAACCCTTTGCAAAAACTCTACAGAAAACAGATGTAACGCAATCGAACCACTGTTATAGACCAACTGTCCTTCACTATCAACTTCATTGTTCTTTTCTGAAGGCAAGTCGCTATATTCAACTACTTCAACGTTTCCATCAACATTACAAAACAGACCTACCCGCTCATTAGGGTTCGTCTTTCTAACACACTTGCTTGATGCCTCTGCTGAAGATATTTCACTTATGTGTAACCCAATAAAATTTGGATCAACTGCGTTTGCAAGTGGGTTGTCAATCTGAACATACGAAAGGTGCTTTACTCCTCGTTTCAACATTTCGTCTAGCCCGCCGCTTTGCTGAAGCGCTGCAATAACTCCACCATGCCCATCAGGATTCATTGAGATTATGTGTTTGGAAGCAAGTAACATCTTCCCGTCTTCATCAACTGCTGGAACTTGACCTTGCGTAAATACAAAAATGTCTGTTCGATCTAATCCAAAACAATTGTTGTCAAGCAAAAAGGAACGTGTAATAGCGTCGTTCTCGACACTCGTCATTATGTACCAAGGTATAGTTATGTTGTATTTTTTTGTAGCAAAAACAATTTGTTCTGCAATAACTTGAAAAAGGGATTTGCCACTAACTGGAGTTGCCGGGAAAGTACCCTTTGGTCCATTCCATCCAAGTCGAGTGCCTTGGCCGCCTGCAACTGTCAAGACCCCAATCTCACCTTTTTTAATTGATGCAATTCCATCGTCGCGATATGTATCGTCAAGTAAAACTGTCTCGCATGGACTGATGTTTTTAATTTGATTGCTTGATATTTGCTTTTGCACAGTTGTAAATAAATCAAAATCCATGGTCTCAAGTTGAGATACAAGAAGTTCTCGTTCCACGTCGTTAAGTTCGTCCCAAAACTTCAATACATGTTCTTGTTTTGAGTCATCGAGTTGGTGTTGTAACTTACTTGGAATGGAATTCAAAACGTGGGTGTTTCCGGTGCAGTCCAGCCCTCGGGTAGGTGCCTAACAATCTTCCCTGTCTCAAGATAAATTACTTGCTCACAAATATTTGTACAGTGATCAGCTATTCGTTCCAACGCTCTTGTTACAGCGAGCAATTCAAAGGCAACGAGTGGTTCTAGTTCACCCTTACTTGTTCGGTGTTGCACATCAAGGACAATTTCTTTTCTAAACCTATCAACGGTATCGTCAAAAGAAAGAACACGAACAGCCAATTCTGTATCTGTCTTTGAAAGTGAAGCATTTGTATCTCGTGCCATACCAACGACACTGTTTGCCATCACACGAAACGTTGGGGGTGCAGATGCAATTAGGTCAGCGTGTTTCATAGCCGACTGCGCAACGATTACTGCGCAATCCGCAATACGTTCAAGTTCATTGTTCACTTTAACAATTGTCAAAACGCTTCTTATGCTGTGTTCTTCAGTGGATCCTAGGCGTAATAATTCAATGCAAGCCCGTTCGATTTCAACATCTACGCGATCAATCACCTCGTCACTTTCAATAACTGTTTTCGCGGCTTCTGTATCACCACCAAATGAAGCCTCTACTGCTCTAAGTAATTGGTCTGAAATACGGGCACCTTGTGTATTCAAGTCCGCTGATAATTGCGCTAATTTTTTTTCAAACTCTGACATCAAAAGGGCTCTCTTACGTCCGCATATCGGCTCTGTGGGAGTATACTCGCCACCCTTATGTATGGTTCAAGTTTTAGAGGTAAATCATGACCAAACTTTGCGTCAATATAGACCACGTTGCTACCCTTCGGCAAGCAAGAATGACGGTAGAACCTGATCCAATTCTTGCAGCAGATGAGGCCGTGTTAGGTGGTGCTGATGGAATCACCTTGCATATAAGAGAAGATCGAAGGCACATGCAAGACGAAGATTTATTTCGGCTCAAGAAATCAGTCAATGTCCCTCTTAATCTAGAGCTTGCTGCTACCGATGAAATGCTTGCTCTTGCTTTAGAAACAAAGCCCGATATGGTTATGATTGTCCCTGAAGGAAGAAACGAAATCACTACCGAAGGAGGGCTGAATGTTCTTGATGAGATGACTCGGTTGCAAGAGTTCGTTAAATCGGTTGGAGGTAGTGGTATACCAGTAAGTGCATTTATAGATGCCGACCTCGCGCAAGTTGAAGCTGCTGATAACTGCGGTTTTACCGTTTGCGAAATACACACTGGTCCTTATGCACAGTCGGTAATTGAGAATGGTTTTTCTCTCGACCACCCCAACGTACTAAAGGAACTTGGATTTGTACAAAAAGCGGTATCTCACGTTTTAAGTTTGGGGATGCTGTGCAACGCTGGACATGGTCTAACTCACCACAACGTTTATCCAATCGCTTCCATCCGGAACATTACGGAGTTGCATATCGGTCATTCAATTGTAAGCCGAAGCGTGTTCACTGGGATAAGGCAATCTGTTGCGCAGATGAAATCAGAAATACAAAGGGCAATAAATTGACTGACGAATATTCAATCGAAAATTTACCTTATAAAATCGCTGTGCTTTGCTATTTGTATGACGCTGATAATCGACTCTTGTTACTTCACCGTAACAAAGATCCAAACAAAGGAAAATACTCTCCAATCGGTGGAAAATTAGAAGCATCAATTGGTGAAAGTCCACACGCATGTGCTATAAGAGAAATCCACGAAGAATCAGGAGTTGTTGTTGAACCTTGTGATATCCGATTATCGGGAATGCTTGCTGAAACTGCATATTCAGGCGATACGCACTGGCTTGTGTTTCTATATGAAGTAACAAGAGCAGTTTGCACATCTGAAATTACTTCTTTGGAAATCGACGAAGGAACACTTGAATGGATTGACATTGAAGAAGTCGAAACAAAAAATATTCCAACCACCGACAGAGATATCATCTGGCCACTTGTAAAACAACATCGTGGTGGTTTCTTTGCAGTTGATATAGATTGCAAACAAGAACCGTTTTCGTGGGTAATTAAAGAAGAATGGAAAGCTACTGATGTTTGAGGTATCCGTTTCAGCCTCTTTTGTTGCAGAGCATTCCGTGACAATTTCTGGGGTAAAAGAAAACGCGCACTCACATAACTGGAACGTTGTTGCAACTGTTTCTGGAGAAAAGCTCGATGAGGATGGTCTGGTTGTCGATTTTCTTGCGCTCCAAAATGATCTTGAACAAGTTGTTGCAGCCCTTCGAGAAACCAACCTCAATTGCAATCCCGTTCTTGATGATAAAAACCCTACAACAGAACACGTTGCAATGTACATAGCAACAGAACTTACAAATAAGGTAAAATCCCCAGCCCGCTTATTGTCAATCAAACTAACCGAAGCACCCAACTGTACTGCAACATACCGATTATGACAAACGCCCCACTTATGCTCTCTGTTTCTGGCGCCCGCGGCATTGTTGGTGAAACAATGACGGGCGAAGTTGCTCGAACGTATGCTAACGCGTTCGCTTCTTTCCTACACGATAAACTTGACCGCATACCGACTCTCTGCGTAGCAAGAGACAGCAGACCAAGTGGACACGAACTACAAAAGGCTGCCGCTGACGCTTTTGTTGCATGCGGATGTTGCGTAACTGACCTTGGTATCGTCGCAACCCCGACTGCTGGCGTCATGATTAATGCTCTCAAAGCAGATGGTGGAATAATAGTTACTGCTTCTCACAATCCTACACCATGGAACGGAATTAAGTGTCTCGACGGGGACGGGCTTGCTCCATCAAAGCAAGAAGCGGAAGAAATCATCCGAAAGTTTCATGACCAAATTGCTCTTCCAATATCTGATGGTGGATCACTTACACAAAATGAACAAGGACATGACACTCACATAGCAAGAGTACTTGGAATAGTGAATCCATTGCCAATTCGAAATAAGGGATTTCGGGTTGTACTTGATTCTATTAACGGTGCAGGTTGCGAAGCAGGATCCAAATTATTGGAATTACTCGGATGTGAGGTTTTACATCTCAACGGAGAACCTACTGGCAATTTCGCTCACCCTCCAGAACCCAAAGAAGAAAATCTAATTGGTTTGTGCGAAGCAGTTGACAAATTCGATGCAGATGTAGGTTTCGCACAGGACCCAGACGCTGATCGGCTTGCAATTGTTGATGAGACCGGTCGCTACTTTGGTGAGGAGTACACGCTTGTTCTTGCTGCCTTGCAGTGTCTCGCACAACACCCCAATAGTTCATGTGCATCAAACTTGTCAACTAGCAGAATGATTGATGACGTCGCATCACAGTACGGCTGCACTTCATACCGAAGCGCGGTCGGAGAAGCAAACGTAGCTAACATCATGAAGGAACATGGTTCCGTCATCGGCGGTGAAGGAAATGGCGGGGTAATTTTACCAAGTGTATGTTGGGTTCGAGACAGTTTGTCTGGAATGGCGCTTGTACTTGATCTTTTGAGAACAAGAGACGAGCGGCTTTCAACCATCGTTGACGGCGCACCGAAATACGAAATGATTAAGAAAACAATTGACCTAGTTGACTTTGGTGGTATTCCAGCAATTGAAAAAGAAATCATTCGACTCAAAAAAGAATACGCAAACGACAAATTCAATGATAGTGACGGTCTACGAATTGATTTTGATGAGGGTTGGCTTCACGTAAGGGTAAGTAACACCGAACCAATCGCAAGGGTGATAGCAGAGGCAAAGGACTCACTCACCGCATATAAGTTAGCAAACCGTGTAAAACTTTAATCAGTGTTCTAACAAACTCCCCTACGTAAACGACCCGCGGGATTGTTTTAATACAGTTGGGCGCGAGGAATTACTGAGGCTGTTAGGCGGAGAGTTTCTCCACCTCCATCCATGTTTGTCGCATGCTCAGGATCAGGAATCACAGCAAGGTTGATTGTTGCGCGTTGTAAAGTGAACCCGTTTTCATATTGCAGCAAAAATGGTGTTAACGTCGAACCACCCGAAATTTGTGTAACACCACCAAGAACCGTTGAACTAATTCCATCGACATCCATTTCCAGTGTTTCGTCTACGCTATTCCATGTAATTGTTACTAACTGACCGCTCTGAGTTGTAATTTCAAGGGTATCACTTTCTACTTCGTTAGTCATTGCGTTTAATGGCAAAGGACCAAACGAGGACCCAGTTCTAACAAGTAATGCTATACGCTCAACAAGCAATCTGGACGTAAGACGATTTACACCGTCTGCTGCTGATCTCTCATATGCATCAACAGACGAATGGATTGACGCAAATAGCCCTGCTAAAAGAGAAGCAGCAATCGCCATTCCAATTAGCATTTCGATGACGGTTAAACCTCGTCGCATCAAGAGCCCTCCTGATAACTTGTGCCGTCGGGGACAATTGTAATTGGCCATGGCACACCATCTGGCATTGGTGCATCTGGGTTTGCGCGGAGTGAAACACGTCCATATCCAGCAAACGGTTTTGCTGCATCATCAACACCCTCACCATCACCATCTTCGGGACCAAAATAACCAAGCGTTGTATTGAACGCGTCTGCTTCTCCACCATAAAACAATGCGCCCTCGCCATTGGCTGGTCGATAGGTCGAAAGAATAGTACCATGAACATCGACAGAACCACGCAAATCAAGAAGACCACTAACGATTGTTCCAGTCAATTTCACTCCAACTGTTGCGTCATTCTGAAACGTCCCTATTTCAACAGACCAGCCGGGCATCAAGACAGAACTTCTAGACATCTCTTCTCTATCCGCAGGGTCGATTGAATTTAGAATTGCCTGCAATAACACCACGTCTGATTGTGCAATTAGGTCTGGGTCATTTGGATCTAAGAAAAAACGGGACTCGCCTGTAACCTGTACCTTATTTCTCCAATGTGTAAACTCTGATGGCACATCACCTGCAATTGAACCCAAAAATGTGCAATCATGAAACCGAACATTGTTTGAAACACTTCGTGTATCAGTATAAGTAACACCGCCAGAGTCCGCGGTTAGCCCACTAAATTGCTCTTCATATCCACCGCTGCCATCGGGTTGCAGGGCACCTGCAAAATTCCAGTTTGGATCATCAACATTTTGGGTTGTTTCAACCCATGTAACTCCAACAAAAATACAGTTTTCAAAAACCGCGTTAGTGCCAATAGGAATACGGACATTATTAAACGCCATGTCCTTATACAAATCCCGTTGATACCAATCATAAGCTCCATCTGCTTGGTAGGGAATACCTTCCCAGCTGTTTTGGGATGACGGAGTATATGTTCCTCCTGCGAGTAAATTCGATACAACCTGACCGCTTGATGTATCACCAAATGAAATGCCTGTCATGGATTTGGCTTCAAACCACGATTGAGCACCAACAAAAATATCTGTTGTAAGTTCTGCGAGTTGGTCTTGAGGTAACTGAAATTGCGATGCGCTCGTATTAATCTCTGGGTTAATCGCTCCTTGAACATCTTCTTGCCACTGCCCACCGCTGGCAGTTTCCCAATCCGAGACACCAACTGCAAACCCAACCGAACCATCAACCTTTGCATATCTATCACGCTCATCAATGATGCCATCGTTGTATCCGAGTTCTTGGTCCTTGTTATCAACAACACCATCATTATTTCGATCGCTTCTTGAAAGATCAATCAATTGTGCTAACTGCATATCTTCTGAAAATTCTTGTGTCAGCCCTGAATATCCGGCTGCTGCGGCTTGCAAAGAATCATACACCACGTCGATGTCGCCATTGACATCATACCTTGATAGGAATAAATCCATCTCTGTAACATATTGATCACCATCGTAATCAGTAATAGACCCACCTATTCCAACACCTTCAGTCGCATGATTTGGACGAAGTCGATTATCCCCATCAACATCATTAGCCAACACTAAATTATTAAATGCATCTATATCTGAATCAAGTAAAACGGTATCAATACCGTAAAAATTACTTTTCATCACAAGCGGAACACCAAACCCAGAATTCAACTCATCGGTTTCTGTTCCATAACGAGTTCCGATTGGTCCCTCAACGATAACATTTCTGCCAAGCATTACGCGAGACATCGCAACAAGTGCATAATCAATTCGCTTATCTAAATCAAATTCCATTGAGATAGTTCTAGAGAAACCGTCAAATTCACCCGTGCTTGTTATTAAAACCCTTGTTGTATTTTGTATTAGTTCATACTGCAAGCGAAAATAACTTACATCTGAGGTACCAATCGTAATTGGTTTTAAATCTAGTGTGTAATCGTTGTTAGATAGGGCTGGCAACAATGTGTCGCTTGGCAAAACCTCAATCCAGTGTGTATCAACTTGCTCAAAGACATCTTGTAAACAGTTCACAATTCCACTACCGGTTGGAGAACTAACTGTATAGCCATTAGGCGAAGAAACAGTAATTATTCCATCTGCACCAGTCCAGATGCCACGCCACAATTTATTTGCAAGATCACTGTCAACTATTCCTCTATCAATGACAAATCGATTCACTTCATCCAGAAGACGAATACTGCCAAAAGATAATCCCGATTCAGCGGCAGATTGAGCTTTTGCTATACCAATCATTGCTTCTGCGCTGCGTACATTCGTCCAAGACACGCTTGCTATTCCTGCAGAAATAGATGCTATAACTGTTAGCATGATGAGTGCAGGCACTGTCGCCCAACCCGCACGACGAGTTAGCTGAAAATCACATTTCATCTTGGTGCAATCCATGTCAACCTCGTTATTTCTTCGCCTTCATGCAAAACAGTAACTTCAATCCGTACTGCTTCCGTTGATCCATCAGGGACATTCTGTGTAATGTCAAAAGGATTAACACTATGTACGGTAATTTGTTGTTCCCAATCGTTCATTCCTACAATAATTGTTCCTGTTGCATCGATTGGTCCACTTCCAGCAACATCTGAAAAAATTGCATTGTCTAAATCGTCAAGATCATCAATGTCAATTGGAATAATTTCCCCCATCTCAGCACCCCATGTTGTACTGCCAGTAATTGGATCGTTCGCTGGAAGTAGCAATGACATTTCTCTAATTTCAGTTGCTAGGCGCATACCCGTTGCAAGTTCTTCGGAAGCCACTGATTGTATGTGCCACGCTTGTTGAGAGCCAACTATTGCAACTACACCAATTCCTATAACTGCAATTGCGGCCGCTGATTCAACAATCCAAAAACCTCGACGAACTGTAGTCCTTTGATGCCTCATCCTGATACCACTGCGCTCATTTTGAAAATTGGAAGAATTATTGCCATTGCTATAAACCCAACAATTCCACCCATGAAAACAATCATCGCTGGTTCAAGCAAACTCGTAAATGTTTTGACTGCATCCCTCAAGACCCTATCGTAATACTCAGAAATTTCTTCTAATACATCACCTAACTTTCCGGATTCTTCTCCTGCTGCAATCATCTGAACAACTGGTTTTGGAAGAAGTGTTGTTTTCTCAAGAATTACGTTGATTCGTTTACCGTCTTTAACCCCATCACAAACACTCTTCCACAACCTGAGATACTGACGATTTCCTGCAATGTTACCTGTGACTCCAAGAGCGCTAATCATGGGAACACCTGCGTTTACAAGTTCACCAAGTGTTTGCAACGACCTTGTTATGTAGAGTGCTCGCAACATTTTGCGGACAACCGGAAATTTGAGTTTGAGCACATCAACAATCTGACCTCCTCGCTCTGTTTTACTTGCAAGAGCGAGAATTACGCCAACCATCGCCATTCCTATAGGAACCGTCCACCAATACACAACCATCCAAGCGCTAAGTGCCATAAGGAAAATTGTTGGCCAAGGTAAAATTTCTTCCTTACCAGCAAAGACACCTGCAAATCGAGGTAACACAAATGTCAACAAGAAAATAGTAACAACGGTTGCCAAACAACCTATCACTGCTGGATAAATGCTTGCTCCTACTATCAGTTTTTTTGTTTCTATTTGCCTTGTAATTATCTTTGCGATTCGATCGAGCATGTTGCCAAATGATCCTGATAACTCACTTGCACGAACCATATTTATATATAACTGTGAAAACAACTTCGGATATTTTGAAATGGCATCTGAAAACGTACAACCGGCTTCAAGGTCTTCAATTATCGAATTAAGAACTTGCTTAAACTTTTCATTATCTACATTATCGCGTATCCCGCCTATTGCAACTCGTAAACTTATCCCAGCACGAACCATCACGGCAAGTTGTGTTGTAAAATCAAGAACATCTCTTTTTGATGGTCCGTTACCAGCATTAAGCACAAGCCAAAGTTTACGTAACACGCTAACCTCGTCCGTGTTTAGTGGAACCAATCGTACTACCCTTCCACCCCTATCCTTTAATGCGAGAGCAGCGCCAGAAGCAGATTGCGCCGCTAACTGCCCTACCAACAGATCTCCGCTTTCTTGTTGTAATTCATAGCGGTATGTTGGCATCTGTTGTTCCTTATGCGGCCAGAGTCATCTGTAACCTTTGTGGGTCTGTTGAGTTTGCGATTGCGATCTCTTTTTCTACGAGACCGTTAAATACTAAAGTTGCAATGGAAGCATCTCTTGAAATCATTCCCTTGCGGCTGTTTGTTTCAATTACATTTGCTATCTCAAAAGTGCGCGCTTCCCTAATAATGTTACGAACCGCGGGGTCACACAACAATATTTCTACAGCTGGTACCATCCCGCCATCAATTTTGGGTAACAAGGTCTGAGAAATAACTGCTTTAAGAGTATTGGCGAGCATAGAACGTACTTGTGATTGTTGATTTGCTGGATACATGTCAACAATTCTCTCGACCGTCTGTGATGCATTCACCGTATGAAGAGTCGAAAGAACAAGGTGACCCGTTTCAGCAGCAGAAATTGCAAGAGAAGTCGTTTCAAGGTCACGCATCTCTCCAACAAAAATAATGTCTGGGTCTTGACGCAAAGCGTGTTTAAGCCCCGACGCAAAACTCGGCATGTCTCTACCTAATTCTCGTTGTTCAACTAAACACCCCTTGGAATCAAAAGTGTATTCCACCGGATCTTCAAGAGTAATAATATGCCTATGTTTTGAAGTGTTTATTCGTTCAAGGAGTGACGCTAATGTCGTCGATTTCCCTGAACCCGTGTCCCCAGTAACTAGTACCAAGCCGCGCGGCAATTCTGCAAGCGGCGCAATTGCTGGTGGTAGATTTAGTGAATCCAAGGGAGGTATCTTCGTTTTAACCGTTCGCATTGCAACCGCAAACATACCTCGCTGCATGTGTACATTCACTCTGTAACGACACCGTTCCGTTGCCCAAGATAAGTCAACATCTTGTTGCTCTTGCAAAGTTTTTAGTTGTTTCTCGTTGAGCATGTCCTTTAGATGTTTCTTCATCTCTTCAGGATCTATCTTTGGGTAATCGAGAGTAATTAAACTAGTATCAACTCGAATGATGGGCGGCTCTCCAGAGACAAGATGTATATCAGAAGCGCCATGCTCCATCGCAGATGCAAGAATTAACTCAATATCCATAACTCCTCCATCGGAATTGTCGGTGTCTTAATCCAAGAGCACCACCCTAAGCAGAGGAGTTACAACACTCGTTCCAATTATGTGGGTTGATTGTTCCAATTAATCAGTTATGTCTGGCACTTGCACTAAACCGTGACCACGTACTGATGTTTTTGGCTCCCACAAACCAATATCCAACAATGTCTCTGAGATTGCCTTTGGTGGGATATAACCAAGCGTTCCAGAAAGTTGCCAAGAGCAAGAGTCCTTACCAAGAACATATTCTCGTGGGATAACTACTTGAAGGGAATCAACTATTGATGAAGAACGAGGTATTGTTTTTTCAGCGGATTCAAAACCAACGAATACAACTTCCCCATTGGATGTGACTCTATAGTTGTACATCAACAACTGTAACGGAATATTATTAGTGTTTACTATCTCAAACTCAACTTCAAATGCAATTGCTTCTGGTGTTGATTGGGTTACAGATGCTTCTTTATATGTTGCTATTGGCTGGCGAACACTGCAACCAACAAACCCAACTAAAAAAATTAGTAATAATGCAATTCGAACCATGGTACTACTGTACCAAACTCCACTGAAACGCGTGAAATCAAATTGAGTTATTGAACTTTTGTTTCTTTGCTCTTGTAAAGGTATGGCTGTTCAAATGTATCGCCAATCATCACAATATGGTCTTCTGCTACTGGTAGGAACGATTGATACCTTGAGTATTGGTTCCACCAAACCGAAAGCGTAACCAAGATGAGCATGGCACACCAAGATGCAAGTTCGCTCTGCCTCTTACGCCTAGTACGATAAAGAAGCGTCACGCAAACTGCCACAGTCATTCCCTTGTAGAGAGCTAGCGGCCATACAGAGTTCGTGCTTTGTAGTAACCAAAGTGCTATTGGGTTCCCTTCGCTCATTCCCACGGAGGTTAAGTACGAAATTGTCAACAATAAGTCAGCCAAACTGAGAAATATCACCCCTCCTAGTAACCACGTAACCCGCTCAGATCGCTGTGCTTCTGATGCGGCGCATGGAATTGGTTGACAATTTGTTTGATTCATTATTTTCTCAATTGATACCCCAGAAAAATGTGGCATGTTCGCCTCTTCAGCATATCGAACCGATAACTATAAAAATGCAGCCATGCTTTTATTTTTTGCATAAAAATACAAAAACTGGTGAGATTATCGGGCATGTAACTTGACAGATTTGTTTTTTCCGATATCAATACGCAAAAACATGATTATTCTATGAGCACTTTCTCACCAACAATCGTCGAACAACCTTCTGGCTTTCCATTTGAGTCCGGAAATTTTGCAATGGTAAGTGCTGGCTTTGGAACTGTTTTTCTTCAAAACCAACAAACTAGCATGGACGAGTGGGAAGAAGACGAAGAAAGCGAAGACGCGGACGAAGATACAATTATCGAAGTCGAAATTGACCCTGACTTAGAAGACGATGATGAGGATGAACGGTTCGGTGACGATGAAGAAAGTGAAGAACAATCTGATGATGAAGATGACGGTGGCGGTGACGGTGACGGTGACGATGAGTTTGAGCAATACCTCTTCGGTGAAGGGGATGACTAACTAAGTAATCAGTTCTTTCTAACCTTCTCATTTGAACGCCCGTGTTTTCCGGAGGCAGATAGAGTCAACGCTTCACATAAAATTTGAACTGGGCTGTGTTCACCAAGTTCATCCAAAAGAATAGCCATCTTCTCTGTTATTGCGCCACCGTTATCTCTAAATAATCTCCGGTGTGCTTCTTTTACTGCATCAATCTGTGCTGCTGGGTATCCATGACGAGTCATCGCAACAACGTTAACTGCACGTACTTCTGCAGGAGTCCCTTCAACAATCATATATGGTGGAACGTCCCTAGTTATCCTTGCAAGTCCGCCAACATATGAGCACCTCCCTATCCTAGAAAACTGATTAATTCCAGCACCTCCCCCTATAGTGGCACAATCCTCAACTGTAATGTGACCCGCTAGCATAACTTGGTTAGCGATAACAAGGTTGTCTCCAAGAACACAATCATGTGCAACATGCGACGCAACCATAAGTAAGTTGTCACTTCCAAGTAGAGTTTTTCCACCACCATTTTCTGTTCCACGATGGATGGTTACGTGTTCCCTTATTTGATTTCGGTCGCCGACTTCAAGAGTTGTTTGTTCCCCATTAAATTTTTTGTCTTGTGGGTCGCCGCCAAGAACGCAAAATGGATAAAACTTGTTTAATTCACCAATTTTGGTATCAGTTTGAATGGTGACATGACTTATGAGGTGTGACCTTGAACCGATTGAAACATTTGGACCAATAACGCAGTAAGGACCAATCACTGCATCATCAGCAATATTTGCTGAAGCATCTATGACGGCTGTTGGATGAATGTTTGGCATAATTAGTTTTGCTCCGCGTCCACCATCATAAACCTAATTTGGGCTTCTGCTGCAAGAGAAGAGCCAACAAATGCTTTACATTGTAGGGCAGCAGTTCTTACTCCAGCTCGAATAGCCACTGCTTCTAAAACCAACTGATCACCAGGAGTCACAGGGCGTCTAAGTTTAACTTTATCCAAACTCAATAACACGGCGAGCTTACCCGTGTGTTCAAGTTTTCGGCTCATCAGAAGACCGCCCAATTGTGCCATCGCTTCCACAATTAATACACCCGGCATAATTGGGGTTCCAGGGTAATGTCCTTGGAAAAACGGTTCGTTTATGGTTACATTTTTAATACCTATGGCTTTCTCATCACCACCCATCTCAACGACTCTGTCTACAAGAAGCATTGGGTACCTATGTGGCATAATCCTCTGGATATCGCGTACATCCATTTTTACATCACTTGAAACCGCTTGATTTCTTGTTGCTGATTTGTGTTGTTCAAGAATCGCCTTACAAAGACGTCTATTTAGTGAGTGTCCAGAGCGGCTTGCTACTATTCTTCCTTGAATAAATCCACCCGCTAAATATAAATCACCAACTATATCTAATATTTTGTGTCGAACTGGTTCGTTGTCGAAGCGGTATGAATTGTCAATGGGTCCTTTTTTCCCGATCACTAAAATATCAGAGGGCGTTAGATGGGTACACATCCCTTGCGACTGTAGTGCCTGCGCTTCTTCCTCTAAACTAAAGGTACGTGCTGGGGCGATATCTGTGATGTAAGAGCCACTTTCACTGTCCCAACCCTGTGTTTGCCTCGCAATTCTTGATGTTGATTCACCATAATCAAGGTCATACACAATATGTAGCCCTTTCTGGTTGGATGGGAATGCTGCAATCATTGCTTCACCATCCTGTAAACAAATTGGCTCCGTAATATTAATGAACTTTCTAGGAAGATCTTGAGCTACAGTTCCAGCTCGTTGTAATTGCTCTGCGAATAACATCGAAGAGCCGTCACCACAAGGCATTTCTGGACCGTCAATATGAATTGTCGCATTATCAATTCCAAAACCAGAAAGTGCGGACATGATATGCTCAACCGTTTCAATTGTGACATCAACACTTTTAAGGGTACTCCTCCTAGCTCGGCTTGTCGTGTTTGAGACAAGAGCTTGTATTTGTACTTTTGGCTCGATATCAGTTCGTTCAAAAACAATCCCCTCTCCCGCTTGGGCTGGTTCAATCAATACGTCTGCTTCCTTGCCTGTTAGCAAGCCCCTTCCACTAACCGCAATTGGTCTTGCAATAGTGCGCTGCATTGGCGTGGTATTCACCAATTGCTCTTCGGCGTGCTGCGTTTGTTGGGATGATTCTTCCATGGTATTAAGTACTGCGTTTGCAGCGAGTTACTACTCTTTGTCCTTGCGAGGTAACTCTGCAAGTATTCGTGGCAGTTTACGTGTTGAGGACCATTGCCGCAATGCATCTTTTGCTTGACACGCTGGATAGCCAAGCCACTCTTCACCTGCAGGAATATCGTGCATAACCCCACTTTTCGCTCCAATTTTTGCACCATCGCCGATAACACAGTGTGGTGCAATGCCTACATTCCCGCCCAATTGCACCCAATTGCCAATCGTAACTGAGCCAGAAATTGCAGAAGTAGCGGAAAGTGCACAATTATGCCCTATTTTGCAGTTGTGCCCAATTTGTACCAAATTATCAATTTTTGTACCTGA
>CAZABE010000153.1:0-36940 GCA_964483425.1 uncultured Isosphaeraceae bacterium
TGCTGGTTCCTATGGATGAGTTCAGGCGTGGGTGATGGCGATTCTGCATTAGATGATGGTACTGGTTGGGTTATGGGCTACGGCTATGACCTTTCCCTCTGCATCAACTAAGTTGATACCGCTTACTAGCAACTGCTAGTATCTCACGGACTTAAGTTAGTCCAAACGCAGCCCCCCGACTCTTGTCGGGGGGCTGTTTCTTTTAGAACCAAACAAATTTACATATAGAGTCCAAAGAAACCACTATTGAACTAAATTCGACTTTTTATCGTTGCGGGAATTGCCCGAATATGTATACTTGTGTGTGGAGAAAATGATGTTGAAACTCTTATTAACTCTGGGTCTTCTTGGGTGCTGCACCACTGCAAGCGGTGATATATTGCTCGACCAAATTGGTTCACTCGAAGGCGAAGGCGTTAGTTTTGAGGTGATCGGTTCACAATATTTTGAGCCGAAGTTTACTGAGTACGACTTGGCTGTACTTGATAACTTTACTGTCGATGCTCCAATTAATATCCATACCGTCGAACTCGTATTAAACGGGTGGAACGGTTTTGAAGACCCCTCTTCTATTCAAGGGTTTCAAGCAAATATCTATTCTAGCCCAGTGGCAGCCAGCGCAAGTTTAATTGGAGATGTTACCTTTAACTACATTGACGCCGCAGACGCTAACGTTAGCGATGACTGGTTTGGGTATGGATATTTAGTTTCATTGCCCGTATCTCTTGATGTAGAAACGGGTACATTATGGGTTTCCGTTATACCTGAAAACAATTACACAAATTTTGGAAGAACAGGAATTGTCTTTTCTCTACTTGGAGATGAGACAAATGCTTACCTAGCAAACCCAAACGGTGGATGGGGTAGTGATATCCCAGATGGATTATTGGAATTAGATTCTGGCGTTGCTTACCGCCTATTAAATTTAGGAGCCCCAGACCCATGCACTTTACCACTCCCAGAACCCTGCCCACAGGACACCAACCAAGATACTGAGATAAATGTCAACGATCTATTGAATGTACTTAGTACGTGGCTTGAATGTGGAGATGGGACCTTCAGACCAGTTGGGGATGTTGACGGTGACTGCTGCGTAACAGTAACAGACATCATGTCAATAATTGGCAGTTGGGGAAGCGATTGCAACATTTATGGTGGTTGCTGCTTTAGTGATGGAACTTGCACCGAAATTACAGAAGTTGACTGTGAAACTAATGGTGGCGAATACTTTGGAGATTTTACTACTTGCGATAATCAAGAGTGCTACACAGTTGCTTGTTGCATTTCCTCACTTGAGTGTATTGACTTAACTAGTTCTGCTTGCGCTGGACTTGGTGGTTCTTTGCATGATGGGTCCTGTGACTCAACTGATTGCACGACTGTAATTGCTGGTGACGAGTGCGCTTTTGCAATTCCTGCAACCTTTGGAGCAAATCCATTTGACACTACTATTATGAGCCCTAGTTTATTTCCACCTGACCCTACTCAGTGCGCTGGAACAAATCTTAATTGGCTTGATACTCAAAAAGACGTCTGGTTTTCTATTTTACCTCCACTAACTGGCTCTTATAATTTTTCGTTGTGCGACTTAAACAGTTACGATACTTCAATTGCTCTCTATGAGACGAACTGCATAAACCAAATCGCATGTAATGGAGACGTGGACTTTGAGACAAATTGTCAACTCTATCACTCTGAACTCGACTTTGAACTCATCGAGGACGAGATTTATTTTGTGCGTATTGGTGGGTTTAATGAAGAAGCGGGGACAGGTACATTAACTATTTCTTTCAATCAAACAGGAGCTTGCTGCCTAGAAGGAAGTTGCTTGGGTGAACTCTTCCAGTACGACTGCGAAGCGTTAGACGCCCATTTCTATGGAGAAGGAACAAATTGTGATGATACGCCAGCACCGTGCACTGTCGCAGAAGCAGATGAATGCAACGAAGCAGCAGTTGCTGTAACTGGAGCGAATTATTTTGATACTACTTTTGCAACGGCTAGTTCCCCTGCCCCTGATGAACTATTTTGTGAAGGCACCTATCTAGAATGGCAAGATGAAGAAGGAAATGACAGCCCAGATATATGGTTTATTTGGACTGCTACTGTTAATGGATACGCTTCCTTCTCGACTTGTAACAGTGAAAGTTACGACACATCTATAGTACTTTACAAAGACAACTGCGATAATCAAATTGCATGTAACGGGGATGGACCTTACGATAATGGATGCCAACTCTACTATTCCAAAATCAATTCCTATGTATTTGAAAACACGCAGTACATAATACGAATTGGTGGACATGAAGGAGAAACCGGTCAAGGAATTCTACATATTTCTCTAATTGAAGATACAGGAGCATGCTGCACTGTTGATGGAGATATCATTAATTGTCAACAAACTAATTCCATTGATTGTGCCTTTCAAAATGGATCATTTACTCACGGTGTAAGTTGCAGTGAGATTGAGTGCGAAGTGCCAGATTGCTTTAATGCAATTCTTGCCCAAAACCCTCACAGTCAACATGCTGACTGGTCAGCCGGAACTTCGTCATACGACAAGAATGCCCCGATCGATTATGAAAGAGCTGAACTCATTAATCTCTCAGGGATTTCCAAGATAACTTTCTGGGGTATTGGAGGAATGTTCGACGAACTAGATGATGTCTGGCTCCCCTGCGAACAGGTGTTTGATGATTTTGTTGTACGTGCTTACGCTAACAATCCTAAGACAAATTTACCTACAGGACCTGCTACCTCAATTGAGAACTTTTCCATTTCTTCTTTAGACACGGGTGTTACATATGGTGGCCAATTTAATTTAATTAAGTACGAAATAGTTTTGGATGAACCAACAGATTTTATCGAACACATAAGCATTCAAGCCCAAGCAACTAACCTAAATTGTTGGTTCCTATGGATGAGCTCTGGAACCGGCGATGAAATGTCAAGTTTTTTCGATGGCTTTATTTGGGCGGAATCAGATACCCTCCAAGACCTCTCCATTTGCATTGAATAATCCAACTCACACTTATTGAATTTGTCGTAAAGTGCACTTATGAACTACCGAACAATAGCAATTCGCGTACTCGTACTTTCGCTTTGCATTGCTGCTTTTTCTGGAATTGCAGTACTTCTTATACCCTCAGCAACTTCGATTATTCACAAATTGATAGGCACTGCATGTTTGACTGCTTTATCAGCGGCGTTCCTTCTTTGTGCGATAAGAGCATTAGAGACCACTTCATTTCGACTATTCGGAACAACTCTTGCCGCTCTAGTTTGCTTTATTTATCTCTGTATAAATGGTGCCATGTGGTCTGATTCTATCTCAGCATTTCGTACTATTGAACTACCAAGCAAACTTGGGCTTACTGCAGCAATTAGTTCCGGTTGTGGTTTATGTTTACTTATTGGAGCGGGATTCACTGCTTCTAGGCGGTTTGCTATATCGGGAATTATTTTTTACATAATCTGGCTTCTAATATTAATAACTTGGATTGTGCATTTCTGGTTTATATCTCTTAATCCATCAGATGAGTTTGTTTACTTCTTAGTTCCTATACAAAACTATTCTCCATTCTTTGCAATCATGTTCTCATATAGGACGAACTTAATGAGAATAGCAGGAGCAATCATAACTGTCTCTGCATGTATTCTTGTTCAGTACTCTTTACTTTCTTTTGATGGAGTATTCACGAATTCGCATTTTCTACTACAGACAGTACTAGTCCTCTCGTGGGTGACTGCCATGTTGGCAATTTGGCTTGTTATAACTTTTAGGAATGCACGTACAGCGATGCCAAAATGCGAAATTGGCACCGTTATCTTGATTGGAATTTCTCTTGCTTGCTTTTGTTTGTTAATCTGGTATCAAGAATCCACAAGTCAAAATACAAAAGCACCCGAACTCTTAATTCGTGCTAGTACAAGTTTTGCAATTCTTGCTTCAACAGCACTTCTTGGTTTACTAATCGGAAGGTCTATTCGTGCAAACACATTTCTATATCAAAGCAAAGGAGGACTCTCTGCTATTTGCCCAAGATGCAAACAAAAAGTTACTTTGCCACAAGGAAAGAGTAAATGTTTGCATTGTGGTCTTTCATTTAAAATTCAAATGGAAGTTACTGGTTGCAGAGTTTGTCATTACGATTTGATGGGCTTAACGAATCTTGACACATGTCCTGAGTGCGGTGAACCAATTCTATTAGCATCTGCCGTAGAATAAACAAATGCTAACTCCCGCCTTTCTTCTTTCAGTTGCTTTAAGTACTCCAACAATTCAAGTAGACATGTCGCAATTAGCTCCTGAGGCATCTTCTGCAATAACTACCCAACATACTAAAGCAAAAAATAATCCCAAAGAGTGGTTTGTTCTTGGACAGTTGTACCATGCACACGGGCTTGAAGAACAGGCAATTACCGCTTATGTATACTCGCTAAGTCAAGAGGAAAATCCTCAAGCGAGATATCTACTAGGAGTAGCGCTCGCCAGAATCGGAAACTACGAAGAGGCAATCGAAAATGCCAAACAAGTAAAGGATTATGTTCCAGCAATTTGGCAACAAGGATATTGGAACTTAGATCTCGGTAATTTTGATATTGCGGCAACGCGATTTATCGAAGCTATTTCTACTGACAGGAATTGCGTTGCTGCAATAATTGGTCTTGCAAGGGTATACCTTGCTACAAACTTGCCAGACAAAGCAATCTTACTATTAGAAGATGTAATTTCAAGGGGCGGAAGCCATCCCTACCTTACATTTCTTTTAGGTACTGCTCACCGAAGAGCAGGAAATCATGAGACAGCTTCAAGGTTACTTGCAACTCCTGTAAATGGACCTCCAAGATGGGAAGATCCGTATACACAAGAGATGATGACTTTTACTAAGGGTTACGCAGCCGACTTAGCAAGAGCTATGGAGTCAATAGATAATGGGAAGCTAACAGATGCCGTAAAGCAATTAGAAGCATTGGCTAAACGTTACCCAAAAGACAATACCGTTCTAAATAATTTGGGAACTGTTTACCTCAAATTGGGAAAAATAAACGAAGCCAAGACCGTCTTAAACAAGGGAATTCGTTCATCTCCATCCTACGCTCCATTACAATTGACTATGGCTTATGTATCGCAAGCACAGGGAAACCTAGAGTTAGCGATTGCTTATGCTTCAAAAGCCATCTCATTACAACCTGCAATGTCACCTGCTCACGCACTTGCAGGACAATTATCTTTTCAAATGGGGGACTTGAAATCTGCAAGTTCTTACTTTGCAAAGGCAATCCAACTTGGAAATAGCGACATTTCAATTCGCGAAATGCACGGGATGGTTCTCTTAAACCTTGGTAAAGCAAATGACGCTTTAAAACAATTCGACTTAGTACTGCAAATTTCAGATAGACGTCCGATTTCCCTCAGCGGAAAAGCAATTGCAACTGCACTTCTTGGCAATCCAGATGAAGCGCTTCGAATTCTTGCTGCTGCTAAAACCAAATTCCCTAATGACCCGAATATCGAAAGAGCATGGAAGTCGGTTTTAAATATGAAGGCGAGTCGATAATGTTAAGTGTTTTTATAGCAACTCTTTGTCTTTCGCAAGAACAATCATTTTGGTTTGAAGACCAAGCAAACGAACGTGGGGTTAATTTAACTTGGATAAGTGGTGAGACCGGAACTTTTAACATGCCAGAAATAATCGGAGGTGGTGCTGCTTTCATCGATTTTGACAATGATGGTGATTTAGATATATATTTTGTACAAGGCGGTCATTTCGATTCCAAAGTTCCAGAATACAACATATTACTAAGAAATGACAATGGAAACTTTATTGATGTAACAGCACAAAGCAAGACAGGAGATGCTGGTTACGGTATGGGTGTCGCTGTTGGTGATTACAACAATGACACATTCCCTGACTTGTACATCACAAATGTAGGCAAAAATACGCTACTTAAAAATAATGGCAATGGAACATTTGAAAATGTAACTGATGAAGCGAACGTCGGAGATATTGGTTGGGGTGCTAGCGCTGCTTTTGCTGATTTTGACGCAGACGGTGATTTGGATATTTACGCCATTAATTACCTTGTCTGGGAGCACGGTCTTGATTTACAGTGTTTTAATGCAAAAGGCGCTCTTGATTACTGTTCTCCAACGAATTACATGGCTCCTGCGAAGGATTTACTTTATAAGAATAACGGAGATGGAACTTTCACTGAGATGTCTGATGCAGCGGGCATTGGTACAAGAACAGGTACAGGACTTGGAGTTCTTTGCAACGACTACACTGGAGATGGGAAAATAGACGTTTACGTTGCAAATGATGGAATGGCAGATCAACTTTGGCAGAATAATGGCAATTGGTCATTCACTGACGTTGCAGCAATGCGCGGTTGTGCACTTGACGATGAGGGCCGCGCGAAAGCAGGAATGGGAGTTACCTCAGCTGACATTGATAACGATGGCGACTTTGACATACTCGTCTGTAATTTATTTGGAGAAAGTGATTCCCTATACCAAAATGAAGGTGACTACTTTATTGATGTTACAGCTCAAAAGGGAATAAGAACTGCTACACGCCACGCAACACGGTTCGGGCTTGGGTGGGTTGACTTTAATAATGATGGTATCCTTGATTTATATGAGGCAAATGGTGGAGTCGCACAAATAGGAACTCCAACGACTGACGATCCATTTGCAGAAACAAATTATCTATTGCGTGGTGCGTCTTCAAAGTGGGAACGTATCGATGGTGTCCGTAATCCCAAAACACACACTAGCCGTGCAGCAATTTTTGGCGATCTAAACAATGATGGTGGGATTGACATCCTCGTTGTGAACCGTGATGCTCCTGCGTATCTGCTTATGAATATTCACGAAGCTAAAGCGAACTCAGTCACCCTTCGAGTACTAGATTCAAACGGCAGAGATGCTTATGGAGCCGTAGTTACCTCAAAAGTTGGAGGAGTTAATATCTCGCATCCAGTGCAAAATGCATGGAGTTACATGGCTGCCAATGATTCTCGTGTTCATATCGGGCTAGGTGACGCCAAGGAAATTACTGATCTCAAAGTAACATGGGTCGATGGTACATCGACTTCGTTTGGCTCTTTTGAACAAGGATTCCACGTTCTCAACAAATAAACTTTCCCGCGGGGTTGTTTTCAATACGGATATTTTTATCCCATTCTGGTAATTGATTACAATTTAACAAAGGAAATTACTATGACATTTGAATTACCAAAACTAAATTACGAATTTGACGCGCTCGAGCCGCACATTGACGCAAGAACAATGGAAATCCATTACACCAAACATCACGCAGGTTACGTAGCGAACCTGAATGCTGCTGTTGATGGAACTAAGTGGGCAGAATTAACAACAGAAGATCTAATCAAAAATCTTGATGACCTACCTGAGGAGATTCAAACTCCTGTACGTAATAATGCTGGTGGTCACTGGAATCATTCCATGTTTTGGTCCATCATGGGTCAAAGCGATGGCACTGATCCCTCAGGAGAACTCGCAGATAAGATTGACTCAACCTTCGGGTCTCTTGACAAAATGAAAGAAGCCTTTGCAAACGCCGCTGCAACACGCTTTGGTTCTGGTTGGGCTTGGCTTACAGTCAACGGAACCGGAGACCTTTGTATATGCTCTACTGCAAACCAAGACAATCCCCTCATGACTGATCTTGGAATGTGTGGTTGTACCCCGCTTCTCGCGCTGGATGTTTGGGAACACGCCTATTACTTGCACTATCAAAACCGCCGAGTTGACTATGTTAACGCATGGTGGAATGTGGTGAACTGGTCGGCTGTTAATTCTTTATGGACTAACGCACACACTGCAAGTGGAAGTTGCGGATGTTCTTGTACCAGTAGTTCCTAGATAGAGGTTATAAATGCGAATCTTCTTCCTTCTCCTTGCACTAATTGCAAATGGATGCACGCAATCGTATGTATGTTGTTATAGACGTCAGGACATCTTGACTCAGTAGAACTAGACAATGGTGCAATTCTTAATCTTCCAGCAGATTAACGTCCGATTTTCGCCCAAAAAAATTTCACTTTCCCTTGGTTTTTCATACCCACAACATCTAGTGGTATGCTTTTAGAATCTCCCACTATCTCTCGTGACTTTGCTTTTAAGATGTATTTTTCCAAGTTTTGCTGCTAGTTATCAATTGCAGTCAGCATTGGTGCGATTCCGAAGGTCAATTCTAAGAACATTGATAACAGGAAGGAAACCACAACATGCTATCTAAAAATCAAGTAATCGATGCCATTTGTCGCTTAAATCCAACAGCACCAATTCACTGGCTTGCCGGCTTTGATTTGTCATCGCTTAGAAGATACTACGAACACCTTCTATTAACGCTTGAGCCGCGTGGTTCTCGTGGATGGGTTCGCCCTAACGATAGTGCTGCAGTCGTAACTAGGCGACCTGCTGCTTAATTATTTAGAACTTTTTTTTTAAAAAAAGCGACCTGTCACCTCTTTGTCAGATATTGGATTGGTTCCCCATTGCCAGAATCTCACTGAGCGTGGGACAGGTCGTTTTCATTCATACGATGTACTTGTGCATCTCTGCACTAAATCGATTTACGATTGAAATGGCTGTTTATGAATCAAACCCTCGTTTGACTAGAGCTAATTCAAGCAACGTTCGAACTCTAGTAACTAGTTCTAACTTATTAACTGGCTTAGTGATAAAGTCATTAGTTCCACATTCAACAGCACGTTCATAATCACTGACCTCGTTTAGAGCAGTTACCATGATAACTACAGTATCACGTGTTGATGGTTGGGATTTTACTTTCTCACAAACCTCAAATCCACTCATTCTTGGCATCATGACATCAAGAATAAGTAAGTCAGGGCAAGCACGTTCTATCTTATCAATGGCTTCTTTGCCATCTGAAGCGGTCAGAATTTTACAGGGTAATTCTTCAAGATAGGCCTGCATAAGTTCGACATTTTGGGCATTATCATCCACTAGCATTATTGACGCCGTTGAAAGATCTACCTCTGGGTTTGCATGTGTTGTTGAGTCGTTCACGTTGTGTATGCTATCATGTGTAATTCTCACATGTTCTAGAAGAGAGATTTCTCATGACAAAATACGCTCCACCATCAATTTGGACAGATGAATTTAACACCCCTACAGTTGAGGGACTTCGAAAACTGCTATTAAACGATTGCAAAAAAGCTTTCGACAAAGCAAAATCCAAAATTAACTCCCTCGGGGATTGCTTAGAAGAAGTCCGCTGGTACGGTGATTGTTGGTTTTGGACAGTAACGTATAGCGTTCCTGACTCAGAAAAACCATTAGCAGTTATCGTTCCTTTCGAAGAAGATATGCAAATTGCTTCACCTTTATCCCACGAATTCATCGACCAATTGTCTACACGAAGGTTGAAAAGATTCGTCAGAGACGGACTAGAACTAGCAATGCCACCACATGAAACTCAGTGGGCGGTATGGTCTGCTGCTACTCCTGCTGCTATTGAAGACATCATGCCTGTATTAAAAAGTTTATATAAGTTTACAACTTCTGAGTAACTTCTCTATCAATCAGAAACCCATTTGCCGTCTATATAATTCGTTTTTGTAGGGTCAATACCAAATAACGAGGCAAGGTCTTCACTCTGGCTAAAAGTAACTGGTCTTCCTTGAGTATTCACAAAATCCGCTGACCAGACAGTAGGACCTCCTAAAATAGCTAGTTCTACTTTTATCGTCTTTAAAATTTCAAGTGGAGAAGTAAGCGGTTTTCTCATTATTGGGTTCTTTGAAGTTCGGTCGTAAATATCTGGGAAAAGATGTCGCCACGATTGCAATTGCTTCAAGTTATCCAACTTAAGATCCTCACCATTTCGTATTTTTTCTACTGTCTTACATAATTCAGTGGGAGTTAATTGTTGAGTTCTAGTAGCAATCGATCTACTCAACACAACATCTGGAACAAGTAAATCGCTTTCACTTTCACTCATAGAATGAAGTAAATTAATGTAGACATCATTTTGTTCGACACTAGCCAATCCTAAAATTGAACTTTGTCTTAGAGATGGGTCGAGGACTGCGGCTAGAACGTATAAGTGCCTAACATTTTGAAGATCCTTTCTTGATAAATTCTTAGAACAGCCAATATCTTCAGCAGCACGAATGTAAGACATTGGCTCTGTTTTTACTAAAGAATTTTCCAAAGGCGATAATGCTGTTAAGGTTAGGAGCAAGATTACAAACTGAAATTTCATCACATTGCTCCTTCGTCTTGTAATTCCACTTTTATCTTTGATAAATACATGTCCCAATAGACAGCAATTTTATGCTCCATTGAAGCAATCTGTTCGATAATAGTCGCATCTCCTTCAACGCTCTCTTGGAGATTACGTCTAAATTCATCTTGGCTGTCTATAGACAAATTGTTTTTGTGTTTCAACTGATAGAAATATTCCACTTGATTAAGTAAATAATTCTGAAGAAGACCTGTTGGGTTAAAGATAAAAAGACGGTCACCATTTTCGTCTGGCAAATCTTGTGCACGTTTCTGTACTAGCAATTGAATCGCCTTGTCTGCACTGATTTCTGATGTTGACATAAAAACGGACGGGTTCACTGTTAGGTATTCATCAAGTAGCGAACCGGTTAATTCAGAAGAAATATAATCAAATTCTTTTACTGTCGGTTGGCTAGTAGATAAGGCATGTTGTAGTAAAGCGCGACGTGCTTCAGTTTGCCATCGCCGACTAGTCAGATCGGGAAGAACTATTTCTGTTAGGTTTGCTATTATTTTTGCTACTTCTCGTCTTGAGATGTATTTATCTGTGTAGTTGAGCATTGCTATTGCTACATTCTTGCTATCACCAAACTTAGAAATGATTAAGTCGGTTGCCTTACTGCGAATCTGAGCTGAATGTTTGGTCAAAGCAGCTTTAACTAGGGTCACTGCGTCCTCTTGCCTTAAATCACTTACTCCACTTTCAGCAAGATTAGAAAGTGCCTCATGAGGTGAGTCCTTAAATTCCTCGCTCCAACTTCCCCGCTTTCCTTGTAAATAAACTCGTTTTGCAAGGTTAGGTATATCTAATTTTAGAGATTGTATGTTCTTTAATACTCTTTCAACTTCATCAGTTCTTCCAGTAGCAATATAGGCAGCTGCTTCATTTAATAATCTCATTTTGATTATGTAGTTAGGCAAACCAACATCTCTAGAAAGTGAAGAAAACAATGACTGCCATTGCCTTACTTGTTCTGATTCTATAAATTCTGGCAATATTGCTTTTGTCGATTCTATCCTCGGTACTTCTTCTATTTTCCAATTGCTTGCAACTAACTTTGCTTGTTCATTTCGAATCGATGATTCAGCACTCGGATCAACAATAAAATCGGGTCTAAACCAAGGAGCGTTTCCTGAGACATATAACATATTGCCAAAAACAAACAAATCAATAGGGGTAATCTCTTCGCTCCTATAAAACGAAACAATTTGTTCTCTAAAATGATTAGTGGAAATTTGATCTGCTTCTAGAACTACCCTCCCTAATACTTTTCTTGAGTTGCTTTCACGCAGGAAATCAATATCCGTACTTAACAAGTGATCCACAGCAAGCAAGTATCTTCCATGCTTTTGTCTCTTGTCATTTAAAGAGGAAACAGCGATTAGCCAAACCTCCCATGATTTCATCAAGCGTTCATCGAACTCAGTATCTTCAAGCAGTTCATTCATTACAATATCTAGGCACTCAATCCTTGCATCGAGTGGATTGCAGGTTCTAATCGATTGAATTTGCAAAGAAGTTGCAAGTGAACGTGTATTTGGGGAAAGAATGGAACTGCATTTAATCTCTGCTAACATCCCCGACTTCCACGTTTTTTCAAGAACACCAAAAGGTTTACTTGCTCTAAGTTTTGGAAGTTTTAATTGTTCCAATAGTTGCGATGTGTATTCTGGTTGACTTTCCGACCGACGTAACACGTTAACAACTTGGTCACTTATTAGTTGCATGGTTTCATTTGATACATACGGCCATCCTTTAGATGTTGTCTGAATTGCATCATCCCATTGAACCATCCAGTCATTATTTGGAGATTTGCCATTCAAAAATGTTATATGTATGTCGTCTGATAGAAATGCAAGTTTCTTAGGTATTTCTATTGCTAAATCACCGTGGTTATGACAAATTAAATCTAATTCCTCAAAATGAAATGTTGGAACTTTAGAGAATAAGGGTGTGAATTCATCTTGAAGTTCTTGATTTTTTGATTCCTTTATAATTAATGGGGGCAAATTCTCTACCTCTTTTTCTTCTTCAGACATAAATAAAGCTAACGCAAAGAACATGATAAAAAGAACTAGTAGAGCAAAGAAGGAACACAACTTTACGGTGAGCACCGTATTATTTGAGCTAAAGTCGAGATTTAACCGTTCGTTGCTAGACGTTAGAAACTTATCTAACGCCGCTGCTTCTGGCTGCATCGAGGCCCACTCTCTTGTTATTTTATGTTTAGCCCGTTTTTCAAAACATAGTGGTCCATCACCATCTCTTGATGCTTCTGCTAACCCTTCAAGTATCCTAGTTAATTGACCAACCGAAACATTGTAATTAGTTGCAATCGTAACTAGACGTGCTCTGCTCTTCTGATTCCAGCCGCCTTCTGCAACGAGGGTTGCAATCAAACGTTTATCGAATTCAGTTAACTTGATAAATCTTTGCTCCTTCGGTTTTGTAACTGGAACGGAGGAAATTAAGTCCTTGGCTAAATCTCGTAAGTACTCACGTATTTTGTGTGTGCTCTCTTCGCAATTCAAAGGATGAACAGCCAACTTAGTCAACTGCCTTCGTAGACCTGCTTTGATAGAAACTTTGTCAAATTGACCATGGGAGATATCTAAGAGTGCAAGTGCATCATCTGTCTGCGGAATATTAAGCAGTTCGCAAGCAGCAACTTTAATTTCCATCACTAACCCCCTTGATAATTTCTTCTTCACCTTTTAGTGAGTGATGCAATGTTTCAAATTTGCTTGCGTATGGCTCCTTCCCATAATCGGGGTATAACAAGTGAAATTGTTCTAGAACCTCCAGTGCTTCATCGCGATTAGTTTTTGCAAGTATCCCAACCAAGTGTAGCCTTGCTTGATACCATAAATCGGTTCCCTGTTTGTTACCAGATGCAAGAGTTCTCCAGTGTTGAAGGGCTTTTTGGGAATCCCCTGATGACTCTTCCAACAAACCGTTTAGTTCTAATACGTGTTGTGTTTTTGGGTACGCTCTAAGAAGCAACCTCGCTATCCTTAGAACTTTTAAACGCTGTTCGTAATTCTTATCTGTACTCTTAGGTCTAAAGTTACAAACCGCTTTCGAAGTTAAATAAGAGATGGGGAAAATGGAGTCGCTAACAATCTCATCATCTGACTTTCCAAAAAGTAACCGAGAGCCAACTTTAAAACGTAATTGTGGCAAAACTTCACTGCCGTTCTTTTCCCAATAGTTCCAGAGTCCTCTCGCAGCATATTCTGACCAGAGGTCCTGCGGATAGATTTCGATAAGATCAAGAACGCTTTGTTGAGCAATTTCCAATTTGCCATTTGCTAAAGCAAGCAAAATTGCTCGAAATTCAAGTTCCTTCTTATATGGAGCCAAAGATATTTCGCCATCAGACGAAATTAGTTCTATTGTTTCAAGCGCTTGCTTAGCAGCAACAATCCGTTTGATTTTATTATGCAAAGAAATTTCTAAAGTCCTCAAGCCAATGACTATTGCTTCTTCTAATTCTTTTGCTGTGCTAGCCTTTATTTCTTTAACTCGACTTGACAAGATCCGCAGGGCTACGTTTAAATATTTATTTCCTATGCTTAAAACCTGTGTTTCCTGTGCGTCGCGCCACAAATTATACAAATGGACTGCTGCTTGTTCTTGTGACTCTTGGTAATTCGGATCTGATTCTGGAATAGAAAGCAAATCATTTATGAGGGCAGCATTTGTCTTTGTAGTTGCAGCAGTTCTAACAAGCAACTGTGCGCCTCGATTACTGTCTGGGTACAAACTTCTATACTGCTTCATTAATGTGCTTTTTAGTTTTTGTGATTCGACACTTGGCGATTGAATACTGTCTAAAGAAACAATTGCCATCCAAAGTGAATCTTCGTCATTTTTCATAACTACAACTGTCTGAAATGCTTTTGCTGCTTGTTCAAACTCCGCTGCTTGAAAAAGACAAAGACCAAGCATGTAATAACAATCATCAAGGTATTCTTGGTGAGTTGATGCATCATTTGCTAGAGTTGCATTAGAGAACTGGCGGGCAACTTTCTTAAATTCTTCTCTAACCTGATTATCTTTTGAAGGCGTGAGTGGCTCGACATCGTTCACCAATTGCCTATAACCTAAATCTGCCTCAATGTACTTAGAAATAAAACCATCATCAAGCAGCGATTCGGATCCATACTTATCAACAAGTTCACTTATCATTGTCAATTGGTCAAGTTCTGTTAACAGCCGTACTGCCTGTTCTGATACATTTTTAGCATTAGGTTCATCTAAGTGTTCTAATGCGTGAGTTGCTGCGAGTCGTGCGTATAGCAATTTGTCTTTATGTTCAGCATTACTTAGAAGTTCAGAAACAGATTTCCAGTCGCGGTAATCAATAGCAAGAAAAAATTTCCACAAAGGAATCTGATTTCGTACTACTTCGTGGGTTTCTTCGCTTAGTAGTTCATCAAACCATGGTTCCATTACGTTTCTATCTAAAATAATTCCCTGACAAAGGGCAATCCCAAGTAATGCTCTTGCCCCGTATTCCTTTACTTTTAAGTCAAAAGGTACTTGTTGGAAAGTTGGATTCTCAGCCTGAATCATCATCCCAAAGTAATTTCTTGCTTTTTCTGCATAGGAGGAATCATTATTCTCAAACCAAGCTATGTAATAATTAGACCAAGCCAATAACGATGTTGCCATCCCGATTACATCATAGAGGTCAGTTCTTTCTGGGCTATTCCTCGTGCGTTTGATTAATTTAACTCTAATTTCATCTAAATCATTTGCTATCTCGCCAAGTTGTGTTACTTCCTCTGATGCCTCTTCATAGTCAGCATATCTAAGTCGATAATTTTCTATAATTTGCTCTGCCATCAAATATCTTGCTCTTAGCAACTGCACTTTCAATTCTGAGTTTCCTATTTGAGAATTCTTTTTAAGGAGCTCAATCGCTCTTTGAAGCAATTCTTTGTTATTCCTATACTTATCAGAAGACAAAAATCTTTTGTACAAATCAGCAAGTTGATTAGCAGCGCCAAATTGTTCTTGCTGTGTGCCACTCTCAATTTGTTCTTCAAGATAAGTAATCAACAAATCATCACAACCCATTTCTGCAAGCCAATCCGACACTTCGTCAAATGCTTGTGATGCACAAGAGAATAACAATATGGATAACGTACTAATGAGAAATTGGTACATAAGTCACTTTCTCAAAACCAGCATTTCGTGCTTCTTGTATTGCAGCAATAGCAAATCCCACAGAGACATTGTCATTAACCCTAAAAATCAATCCCGGTTGCTTAGGTAATTTTTCAAGCAAAACAAATAGTTGTTCCCTGTCAACAAAACTGCGGTCACCCATCTGATAGATAGGTTGATTTTCGATACTAGTTACTTGTATTATTTGTGGCTCAAAATTATCTCGATTAACTCTTGAACTCTTTTCGGACTTTAAGGAAGGGCTTAAAGCGTCTTCTGGGGTCGCAATTACTGTTGTAACGATAAAGTATATAAGCAACAAAAAAGTAACGTCAATCATAGATGATAGATTCAGTGCGCCATGATTGACAGATTTCCGTTTTGTTTTACAAATAAAATTCATTTTGTAACTTCAGTAGCTATGTTTGTTGCATTAATCCCGTTTGCATGCAATGTTTCTAGAACTTGATTTAGTTTTCTACTAGATGCTTTTGCGTCTGCTCGAATTATTATCTCTTCCCAACTTAGTCGATCTTCTTTCAGGGTCTCTAGTTCGGCTTTTAATTCTGCAAGTGTAATAACACCGACTGTCTCGTCTAAAATAATATCGCCGTTATCTCGAATATTAACGATAAGTTTTATTCCTTCTCTAATTGTAACTCCCTCGCCCTTTTCCTTTGGGAGATTTACTTCTACTCTGGCTTGATGAGCAAACTGAGCCGCGACCATAAAAAAGATAATTAACAAAAAAACTATGTCAATCATTGGTGTCATCTCAACGACTGGAATAATAACTCTGTTTCTTGATTGCTTGAAAGGCATTACTAACCGTTCGACTCTTCAAGATAAAGTACTAACCTCTCAATTTCAGAAGAAGCTTCGGCACTTAAACCTTCGATTCGATTCCGAAAGAAACTAAAGAGGGTTACACATGGAATTGCTAAGATTAAGCCAAGCATAGTTGTAATTAAAGCTTCACTGATATTGCCTGCAAGTGCAGCATTCGAACTTCCTCCAGTTCCTCCAATTGTCTCAAAAGCACCGACCATTCCTAATACCGTGCCAAGCAAGCCAAGTAATGGTGCAACCGTTCCAATTAACCCAAGAGCATCTGTAGACCTAAACAGACGAGAGGTCTGTTCTTCACCCGCTTCTTCTAAAGCGCTTTTGATTTCAAAAGGTCCAAAAGCAGATCTTTGATAACGAAGTAAACCAGGAGCTAATATCCTTGTAAGATAAGTGTCGTTTAGAGGATCAACGCAATAATTTAGTGCTTCATCAACTCTACCAGCAGATAACATACCTTCAAGGGACTCGAGTTGTTCTGGTGGAAGCAATGCTGCTCTTTTTAAGTGCAAAAAATGCATTACAACTAGAGCTAGAGCAACTAAACTTAATGCAATGATGATGTATCCAACCGTTCCTCCCTTTGCAATCATTTCAAGAGCACTGTCTTTCTCAGAGTTGTCAGTTGCTTGAGCAACTATTACTAATAAAAATTGTAAAGTCATAAATAAAAATCCTTAGTTGGAATTCTCAGTTCTAAGTAACGGGTGATTAGGAAACACTCTTAGCATTTCCTGCATAATATGTTGTGCTTCTTCTTGATAATCGGAATCTTCTAGTACCGCGCTAAGTTTCAGCATTGCAGCGCCTGAAAGCCAAGGCACCGATTTTCTAGCATTTACTGCAACCGTAGCAAGAAGAAGTTGCGCTTGGGATAGATCTTCAGGAGTACTAGAGTTTAGTAGCGCACTCGCTCTAAAGTACTTTAACCAAATCTCTTTCCATGGCACCTTATTTGGTTTGAGTTTTTTTCTTAGTATTCCAAGTTCTTGGAATTGCAAAGAGAGTATTTGAGCCAAAAAAGATTCGTCTTCTAAGTCATCTAAAACTAACTTATATTCTTCTAAGTTGGAAGCAAGTAACAATGAAGCAATTGAGGAAGTCATTTTCTCAGATGCGCCCTTATAGTTTTGAAGTGTTTGCTTTACTTGCTCAGTTTGATTCCATATAGGAGGTAAGTGCCTACATAACAATGTGCTCGAATCTAAAATCGGGCTCAAATTTGTGAATGGTGACTTAATACCTGACTCTTCAAGCCGGGCTGTTTCAAGCCAAGGGTGTAGCGCTTTTGTCAATTCACCTTTTGCAACGTAACATCGCATTAATCCTTCAGAAACCAATCTAGCGTCCTTGCCGTTGCTCCCTTGCAATTCCTGAAAAAGGGTTTCAAATGTTGGCTGAGCAAGTTGCAAATCCCCTCGTAAAAAACGTAACTTAGCCCTCCAGATATCCTCGCCTAGTAGAAGGAATTTATCAAGAGAGGGTCTTGGAGTTTGTGTTTCTAAAGTTGCAATTTCACTCCAAGGGATAAGTGACCCTGAGTCAGCAACCTCTTCTTTTTCAATGTGAAGCCCATCCAAACCCCCACTTAGGATGTTGCACTCTATTATTTCATTTGTCTCCCTAAGTTTTATATTCTCAGCATATAACTCATTAAACATGAAGGCAACAACGAAAATAACAACAAGCAATCTTCCAATCATGGTTTACCCCCAGTAGAAATAAAGTTGTACTTCCCTCCCGTTGTACTTGCAATATCCCTAAGTAATTGTTGAGTAGAATTATTCCCAAATGCAATCGTGTTAATCACGATAGTTTTCTTTTTTGGCATCAGTGAAATTAAGTCATTCAACTGGAACCCTAAGCTATCGCCATCTGTTAGAAAATAAATAACTTCAGGAAGGGGTTTTAATTGCATTGCTTGCTCAAAAGCAAGAATCGGATTTGTACCACCTAGTGGGTTTATTGATTGAAATTCCGTTACTATTTTCCTCACTACTGAGCGGCGTGCTCTATTCCATCCTCGTTGAGATGGTGGTTCTACAACAGTAGAGTGGTAAAACAAAACATAAAATTTAGCAAAATCTGGTAGCCCTTTTATGGACTTTGACAATTCTTGCAAGGCGGAACCAATCCGATTTCCTGATCTCATCGAACCAGATATGTCAACTATGTAACAGAATCGGTTGCCAGTTGAAGCAATACCAAAAAAAGAAGCCCCACCGCCCCCAGACCCACCTACTCCAACACCTAGTCCGGAAGAACCACCCCCAGAAAGAGACCTCGCTTGTGATTGTGATTTTGACTTAAGTGTTTCCCTCTTTTCGCTTGATGGCATCAAAACAGAAGTAGAAAATTCAACTTCTAAAGTGGCTTCACTTTGTATTTCTTCTTGTTGCTGGGTTTCATTGCCTTCAGGCATCTCTTGAAGTTGCTCTTCATCTAACACCGCAAAGTCGACAGTGGTTGCGACGATCTTTGAATCACCTTTGCCAAGATTCCCACTCGAAATGTCCAGAATAAAACCAAGAATTATATGAATTAAGATAGAAGCAATGATTCCAACAAAAATTAGTGATCGTATTGTTTTCTTCCATCTCTCTCGCTCCTGAGTTGTATATTTTGTCACATCAGTGATCAGATTATCCCTTTGCGTAGTGACACGGAATTCTATTTGCTCTTGTTCCTTGTTAGGTCGTGGCATATCGTCCCTGCATATCTGATTCACACTGTGTATCATGATACGCTATGGCTGAATACTCCCCATGGATTAGTTTAAAGTAAATGCCAAATATAGGACATTTCCAATGAATACCCAAACACCATATTACAAACGAGTTATCTTAAAAATCAGTGGAGAGAGCTTTTCAACCTCTGGGATGATGGGGATAGACCCTGACGAATTGAAAACAATTGCTCGGCAAATTGCTGATGCAGCCAATCTCAACACTGAAATTGCGGTTGTAGTTGGAGGTGGAAACATGATACGTGGGGCAGAACTGGCCTCAAGAGTAGGTATTGCTCAAGCGACTGCTGACTATATGGGGATGCTCGGCACTGTGATTAATGCCCTCGCCCTTAAGGAAGCAGTTGAAGAACAGGGACAACCTGCAAGAGTTATGTCCGCGTTGGACATAGAGTCAGTAGCTGAACCATTTATCAGAGGCAGAGCGCTTAGGCACTTTGAAAAGGGACGAGTTCTTATCTTGGCCGCGGGTACTGGGAATCCATTCTTCACTACAGACACTTGTGCATCACTTCGTGCAATTGAACTTGGAGCAGACATCCTATTAAAAGCCACAAAAGTTGACGGCATCTACGATAGCGACCCAGCGAAGAACAATAATGCAACTCGCTTTGAAACATTAACATTCTCTGAAGCAATTTCAAGACAACTCAAAGTGATGGATTTAACAGCCCTATCAATGTGCATGGAGCACAATTTGCCTGTTGTGGTTTTCAATTTCAAGGAAGAAGGAAATATTTGCAAAGTAGTTGCCGGAGAATCCATTGGGACATTAGTCAATAATCCTAAAGATAATGCTGTCACAAACTCTGTCTAAATAAACTAAGAAAGCAGTAAAGATGACGATTAAAGAAGAACTGAAAAAATGTCGTTCAAAAATGGATAAGACCGTTGACTACTTCAGTAAAGAATTACATGGAGTACGTACTGGACGAGCATCTACCGCGCTTATCGATTATGTCAAAATTGACTATTACGGAAGTCAAACAGACCTAAAAGATATCGCAGCTATTGCCGTTAGCGAAGCGACCCAACTCATAGTAAAACCGTACGACCCCGCGTCAAGAGGTGACATAATTAAAGGTCTAGAAATAGCTGACCTAGGACTTAATCCACAAAGCGAAGGTGATCTTATTAGAATCAATATACCAGCGCCCTCAGCAGAACGAAGACAACAACTTGTCGGCCAGGTTAAGAAGATGGCAGAAGAAAACAGAGTCACAATTCGCAATGAACGAAGAGATGCCATCAAACATGTGGACGCTCTCGTTAAAGACAAAAGCAATGGTGTTTCAGAAGACGATGGCAAGCATGCTAAAGATGACATTGAGGGTCTGACGAAAAAACACATTTCCTCAATCGATGAAATGTGCGAACAGAAATCTAAAGAGATTCAGACAATTTAATATTCTTTGCGAAGGCGAGCAGCAGGGATATCCAACTGTTGACGATATTTAACCACAGTTCTTCGAGCAATCTCAATCCCTTGGTCACGTAATTTTTTAGCAAGTTGCTCATCACTTAGTGGCTTTTTCTTATCTTCTTCATCAACAATTATTTGAAGACGCGACTTCACTGCTTCCCAACTCATCTCACCATCTGAAGAACTTCCCGTACCTCCAGAAAAAAACCTGCGAAGTGGAAAAATACCTCTAGGTGTTTGCACCCATTTATCTGCGACTGCTCTACTCACAGTAGCAACATGTATGCCGAGCATGTCAGAGACCTCAACCATTGGTAACGGTCTAAGGAAAGCATCACCTTGTTCCAAAAAATCACTCTGTCTTTGGGCAACAATTTGCACTATGTTCATGAGTGTATGTTTTCGCTGAGATACGGCTTCTATTATCCACCTAGCAGCGTTTAAATTCCTTTGGATAAAGTGCTTTGTTGCATCATCCGATTTTTCGTCTTTAGACATTGCATCGTAAGTTGACGAAATTTTCAATGGTGGAAGTTTGCCGTCACAAATTCCTACTACATACTTTTGTGCTAAATCGTCGAATTCGATTATTGCATCAGGAATTACAGGCAGCACGCGATCAGAAACAAGAAGTCGTGCAGGACTCAATGTCAACTCATGCATCCTTCCAATCGCCTTCTTTACTCGGTCGATACTTATTCCACTATCAGAAACAATTTTTGGGAGTTTGTTCGAAATTAAATCATCTAGATGTCCTTCAACTAGAGTTTTCACATCATTCCATGAACTAGGGTCGTCGGCTGCATAATTCGCAATTTGAATAAGAAGTGATTCCTGCAAAGATCTTGCAGCAATCCCTGGCGGGTCGAGCCAAGTTTGCAGAGCATTTATAACAATTAATAACTCCTGAGAACTTGGTTCTTTGGAAAGATCAAGTGATATTTGTGCAGCCATCTCCTCTATTGTGCTGGTCAAAAAGCCATCTGCATCGATTAGACCAATTAAAGAGTTTCCAATTTCTAATTCTTGGTCAGTAACTTCAGCAAAACTCCATTGGTGCAATAGTTGCTCAGATAAACTTTCTTGCCTAGCTCGTATATTTGCTAAAACATCCAACTTGGGGTCACGACCATCAATTGGTGATGATTTTTGCACTGGAGCATCTGAGTAGTCGTCTTCAATTTCAAACTCTTCTGTCTCTTCTGTTTCTTGGATAGGTTCTTCTTGAGACGGCTCTTCCAATTCAAGTGCGATATTCGACTCTAACTCTTGTTCAATCTTTTCCTCAAGAGCAGGAAGAGGCAACTGCATAATCTCCATTGTCTGAATAATTCGAGGAGCAAGTTGAAGTTGTTGCCCTGTTTGAAGATGTTGGCTAGTTTCAAATCGCATATTCATTGGTTCAGCCCATACCCTGCCGGCCTGCAATTGCATCAGAGAGAACTTGTGTATTTGCATACTCAATTTGTGAACCGCTAGGGAGCCCTCTTGCGAGACGCGTAACTCTAATCCCTCTTTCTTGAAGTTGCTTTGCTAAAAAAAGTGATGTACTGTCACCCTCTAAATTCGGGTTGAGCCCTAAAATTACTTCCTGAACTTTACAGCCCCTAGCGTTCTTACTCACGTCTTCAACACGCATTAGCAATGCGTCAACTGTTAAATCGCTCGGTTCAATACCGGCTAAAGGATCAATTCTTCCTGTTAGAACGTGATATATGCCTTTGTACATTGATGTCGCTTCTAAGCGTATTAAATCCCGTGGTTGCTCGACAACTAAAACCGTAGAAGCATCTCTTGAATCGTCGCTGCAAATAGGACATGGACTAGAGTCAGCAATGTTGTTGCAAACAGAACAACAAAGCACCTTTTTTTTCACATCTTCTATCGCTTGGCTAAGAGCAAGTACATCCTTCTCTATATCTTTAATCAAGAAAAAAGCAATCCGCTCGGCGCTACGTTTCCCGATTCCAGGCAAGCGGGTTAGCCCATCAAGCAAACGCCGTACTGGCTCTGGAGTTCCTTTTGAATCACGCAAGGACATTATTTCTCATCCTTGTCTATGCGAGTAACTTGTACAACAGTACCGTCAAAAAGGCTTCTTGCTGTTTCGACAAGTTCATTACCATTGACTACCTCAAGAGAAGTTGCATTTGTTTCCGTATGCTTTTCAGTAGAATTAGCAATTGTCAACTTAATTTTTTTGGAATGGGAAGAAGAAAGAACTTCTTCTATTTTTTGTCTTTGAGCTAGAATGTAATTAGTTGAGTCACGACCTGATTCGTTAATTAACAAATCCAAATTTCCATCTTTAAAAGATTCAAATTCCAAATAATTAGCAATCCTTTTTAAGCCAGCAGTAGAAGAAATTGTTGTCTTCATCGTTTCCCAAGTTAACGGCTTTTTCTCCTTGCTACCGCTGGCAACTGTTGCCACTTTACTATTTTCAACTCCCTTTGCACTAAGGGCTAATTTAGGTGAAGCGGGTTTAGTTGCTCTTTTTTTTTTCGAAGCACTCGATGAACTAGAAGAGAGCACACCACCAGCCTCAGCCAGTTGTCCTGACATGCAAAGTCTTGCCAAAGTTGCGTCAAAAAGTGCTCTTCCACTGCCAGCCCTTCGTACTTGTCTACTTGATGCATCACAGAGAGCAATCATATGAGTAAGCACACCCTCATCTAATGCATCGCCTATTTCTGCTGCCTCTTTTAACCCTTCCTCGGAAAGTTCAAGAAGATTAGAGTTGCCACCACACACTCTTGATATTAGAGCGTTGCGAAGAGCGTTTGCTAAAACCTCTAAAACCCGATCTAGAGAGATTCCTGAACAAATAAGTTCCTCTGCTGCTTCGAAGGACTTCTCTAAGTTACTTTGCGAAATTGCAGTGCTAAGGGACTTAATCGCTTTCTGTGATGGAAGACCTAGTAAATCTTCCATCTCAGAATATTTAATTTCTTGCAACCCACTAGACAGAAGACGATCAAGAACCGATAGCGCGTCACGCATCGAACCATTTCCTATCCTTGAGACTTCAGCAACTACTTCTGGATCTGCTTTAATTCCTTCTTTCTCGAGAACGAAGGTAAGATGATTTGCAATTTTCTTAGATGGAATTGCACGAAAATCAAAACGCTGGCACCGGCTCTGGATTGTCGCGGGTACTTTATGCGGTTCAGTCGTACAAAGAATAAATTTTACATGCGAAGGCGGTTCCTCCATGGTTTTCAAAAGTGCATTGAATGCTGGAGTAGTTAGCATGTGAACTTCGTCAATAATGTAAATTCGGTATTTACATCTTGTAGGAGCGAGGCTAGATGCCGCGATCAAGTCCCTAGCTTCGTTTACTCCGCGGTTGGATGCCCCATCAATTTCAATTACATCCAAGTCCTCCCCTCTCAATACAGCATCACCAATTGCATTTTCTTCACGAAGATCATCTGAGCGATTTAACTCCCTCGCAAAAATGCGTGCCATAGAGGTTTTTCCTACACCTCGCGTCCCTGAGAACAAATACGCATGAGCTGTGCGATTTGAGTCAATTGCATTTCTCAACGTTTTCGCAATTGGTTCTTGACCAACAATATCTTCAAATGTAGTTGATCTATATCGTCTTGCTAATACTGTGTAACTCAAACAACCCTCCTTTGGGTTTTAAATCCTGTAAAAAGAAGGACGGCCGGTTACCCAAAGCTCAAAAGACACCACTTATGGCTGCTGCCGTCAGGCTCTGACCAGGTTCGTAGGCCGATCGACAATAGGGCCGACCGTCCTTCTTTTCACCAAAGTACCCACATGATACCAAGTGTGTCCAAAAAACGCATTCAATGGAGGGTACACTTTACATATGTCTGAACAGCAATCATCAAAACCAACTGCTTTTGAATTAGAACAATTGCGAGAGAAGAGCACTAGACGTCTGGTAATCTTAACAATACGCCTGCTGTTCGTGACCTTTATGTTCGCTGCTGCAATTCTCCCTTTTATTGCGGGCTTAAATTCAGTTAATCAATCACTTGAGATGGTTCTTATAGACCACTTAGGTCCAATGATCTCTACTATTGCTTTTGCAGTAATTATTCTAGTTATCGACATGCTGACTCCAAACAAGCGCCTTTCAGCAGTTCTTGGCGTCTACCTTGGGCTTGTAGTAGGCTTGTTTGCCTCACTTGCAGTTAGCATGCTAATCGATTTAATTGCCGACTCTTGGGGAATCGAACGAGGCGAGGTTGCAACTCAATACTTAATACTCTTAAAACTTGTCTCAGGAATTACTCTTTGCTACTTCAGTATTAGCATCGTTTTTACTACCAAAGACAACTTGCGTCTTGTTTTGCCATACGTTGAATTTACGAGAAGAGTGCGAGGAATTCGTCCACTCCTTGTTGACACTTCGATTTTAATTGATGGGAGAATCGAACACCTTGCGCAATCCAAATTCATTGATGCACCTCTAGTGATTACACAATTCGTTATTGATGAACTGCACCAACTCTCCGATTCGAATGACAAAATAAAACGTGACCGCGGAAGAAGAGGGCTTTCTATCCTTGCAAATTTGAGAAATTCTGCCCAAATTGACTTGACGATTGAGTCATCGGAAACCTCAGACGAAAACGTAGACAGAGCACTTATCGAACTAGCCCAATCAAGTGGATACAGAATCCTAACTACTGATTCCAACCTTCAACAAGTTGCGCAAATCGAGGGAATAACTGTTTTAAATCTAAACGATCTGTCTCAAGCCGTTAGAACTCAGGCAATCCCCGGAGCCAAACTGCAACTAGAAATTGTTCGACACGGTGAAACTGATTCACAAGGAGTTGGCTATATGCCCGATGGAACCATGGTAGTTGTAGAAGATGGTGGAAGTTCAGTAGGGGAAACGGTTACGATAGAAGTAACAAACGCCCTGCAGACATCCGCAGGAAGAATGATTTTTGCAAACCTAAGCAAATAAACAATAATTATTATTCCCACTCAATCGTGGCTGGCGGTTTTGAACTAATATCATAAACAACTCGATTTACACCACGAACTTCGTTGATAATTCGATTGCTAATCGAGCCAAGAACTTCAAAAGGGATTTTTGCCCAGTCAGCAGTCATGAAATCTTGGGTCTCAACCGCTCGGATTGCAACTACTGATTCGTAAGTTCTCCCATCTCCCATAACGCCAACCGATTGTATTGGCAATAGCACAGCAAAGACCTGATCTGTATTTCGATATAAGTTAGCAGCAACAACTTCTTCTAAAAGAACTTCATCACAATCACGAAGAACAGTCAACTTTTCCTCTGTAATTTCGCCTAAGCAACGTACCGCTAATCCCGGTCCGGGGAAAGGATGGCGCCAGATAATTCCATCTGGCAAACCCAACACCTCGCCTAATTTGCGTACCTCATCTTTGAACAGATCGCGTAATGGTTCAATGAGTTCAAAACCCAATTCTTCTGGAAGACCTCCAACGTTGTGATGTAATTTAATATTGGCAGCAGCACCGCTGTATCCATGACCCGATTCAATAACATCGGGATAAAGTGTGCCCTGAGCCAAAAATTGTATTGACCGGTCTGATTCACCCTTGATTACTTCTGCTGCGTCCTTAAAACATTCAATAAATTTATGCCCAATTATTGTTCGCTTCTCTTGTGGTTCAGTTATACCTGACAACTCTGTCAAGAATTTATTAGCAGCATCTACCACTCGCAAATCAATATCAAAGTTGTCTCTGAAAGTTGATTCGACAAATTCCTTCTCATTCTTTCGCAACAAGCCATTGTCAACAAATACACAGACGAGTTGGTCGCCTATCGCCTTATGCAACAAAGCAGCAACGACAGAAGAATCCACCCCGCCACTTAATCCACACAAGACACGGCTGTCACCAACTTGTTCACGGATCTTTTTGCACTGCTCTTCCATGAAATCTGACATACGCCACGTATCTTTTAGACCGCATATTTCGTAGAGAAAATTACGTAGTAAATCAACACCGTGTGGAGTATGTGTTACCTCAGGATGGAACTGCACACCGTAAAAAGAAATCTTATTGTGAGCAACTGCTGCCATTGGGCAGGTTGATGTTGTCGCTAGAACCTGAAAATCATCCCCAATAGCATCAACTTGATCTCCGTGACTCATCCAAACAGCCGTCTCATTTGGAACTCCACGAAGAAGACCACTTGAGTTTTTTACCTCAAGAGTTGCTCTTCCATACTCTCTTGAGTGCGCGCCTTCAATTCTCCCACCTAGCATATGGCATCCTAATTGCATCCCATAACAAATTCCTAGTACGGGTACTCCAAGTTCAAATATACGATTATCACACCGAGGTGAGCCCTTCTCGCTAACGCTGCTTGGTCCTCCGGACAGGATGATTCCAGCAAGGTTGTATTGCTGAAGTTCTTCGATTGGTGTATCGGGTGCCATAAGTAAGCTAAATGCTCCTGCTTCGCGGACTCTACGAGCAATTAACTGGGCATATTGACTCCCAAAGTCCAAAATGAGGACCGTTTGGATGCCTTTTTGGCAAGAAGTTGTCGGCTTAGCATTTGTCATTTGAAGAGGAGAGGGTACCATGGATGCGTGAATAAAGACACTCCCTTGCTTGCATCAAATTTTGCACTCGATTTTATGACTTCACCAAACTGGTTTAGAACAATTCGACAGTTGATTACGACTTCGTCCACTCTTTGCGGGTTCGATGAGCGAATAGCTGGTCAGATTACCATGGCAGTAGATGAAGCGCTTTGCAATATCCATCGGCATGGTTATCACGGAACTTCAGGAGCGGTAACCCTGAGAGTCACTACCTCTCATACACCTTCCACAACAATAGAAATCTGCATTGAGGATGAAGCAAAACAAGTAGATGTCAATAACATTAAATCAAGAAACTTAGAAGATTTACGCCCAGGTGGGCTCGGGGTACACCTTATCAAGACCATTATGGACGAGGTAAATTGGTCAAAAAGTGACACTGGTGGGATGAAATTAACTATGCGAAAAACTAATAAGACAAACTCAAATTGCAATAGTATTATCGAGTCAAATGTAAATGAGTGATAAAAACCTTCAAATCGAAATCCACTCAGTAGGTACTGCAAAGATTGTTGCACCTCTTGGTGATATTGACATGAGCAATTCAACACATCTTCGTGCTTCAATTCGTCCTATATTAAAAGAGGATATTTCAAAAATAGTATTAGACCTGCAAGGTGTCCCTTACGTTGACTCCTCTGCCCTTGGCACTCTTATAGAAGGTCTGCAACTAGCCAACCAAGCTGCCATTTCTTTTATTCTTTGTAACCTAAATGAAAGCGTTCGATCAATCATTACACTTTCCAAACTAGACCAAATATTTACAATCCATTCTTCAAAGGAAGACGCACTTGCAGAGTAATGAGAGAAATCATAATTCAAACATATTCCTACGTTTGCTAGAAAGTTGTGGCTCGATTTGGATACAGATTTTCGAATTTCTAGGAGGTATTTCGGGTCTTCTATATGATGTCTTTGTATGGCTTTACCGATCTCTTTTTACTAAACACGTTCGTTTTGGACGAGCTGCTGCGGTCTCTCAAATTGTACGTATCGGCTACAGGTCTATTGGCATTGTCTGTCTCGTCTGCGGTTGTATCGGACTCATTCTTGCTTTCCAGATGGAACCTCCACTAACAACTTTTGGCCAAACCGATAAGATTGCAAACATCGTTGGAGTTGCTGTTCTAAGAGAACTTGGTCCCCTTATCTCAGCGATCGTACTAACTGGTTTTGCAGGAGCCGCTATCGCTGCCGAATTAGGCACTATGGTTGTAGGTGAAGAAATTGAGGCACTAGAAGCGCAAGCCCTTAATCCAATTCGATTTCTAGCAGTTCCAAGAGTCCTTGCTACTGTTTTGAGTTTGGTACTCCTGACTGTTATTGGTGATGTTGTTGCAATCTCAACTGCTTGCATTGTCTCAGTTGAGATGCTCGACGTCCCCTATGAACTCTATAAATCAAACACCCTAAGCCAAGTGAGTTTGTCTGACTTCACAACTGGGTTGTTTAAAGCAGCGGTCTTTGGTTTAATCCTCGCATCAATTGCTTGCTATAACGGCTTTCGAGTCAGTGGAGGGGCAGCTGGCGTAGGCAAGGCAACAACCGACACAGTCGTTCAAACAATTGTAACCATCGTAATAGCAGACCTTCTGTTTACAACGGTCTTCTATCAACTTGGCTGGAATTAAGGTAAGTCAAGATAACCTTTCTTAGTTATCTTTTGATTTGAGCATGACCACTTCAACAGTAAACCCAGTTTCCTCTGACGACATTGTCCAAGAAACTGGACCAAGAACCGCCGACATTACTTTTATAAGCGAATCCTGCATCTCCACTCCTTGATTCATTTCTGCACGCATTTCTTCTGCCATTTCAGGATCAAACTCTTCCATTTGTGTAAACATTGAATCACTCATTGACTTAGACAATTCGTTTTGAATTTGCATGCTCTTAACTGGATCGCCATAACCCCATCCACAAACATCGTCTTGTTCGAGAAGTTGAATACTTGAGTTTGCTCCGTGTGTACTCTTGCTCTCTTTTGGGTTTGCAATTGTTCTAAGCGCATTTTCCACGGAATTCGAAGTTCCTGCAAATACGTATCCGCCACCAACAGCAACAGAGAAAGACAAATCGATTGGCAAAGGCATCATCATGCTTGAACCAAGGTCGAACGAAAAGATTTGATTACCAAGAAAATCAGTTGGCTCACCACCAATGGTTGGCATCATCAACCCAAGCACATTACTTAGTTGTTCTTCGTCGGTGCATTCGACCGCAACAAGATAACCAAAACTTTCTACTGAAAAAGGCATGGTTCCCGCAGAGACAATATGTGTACTTTGTCCTAGTGCTGATGTATACATTTGCACTGACGTGTCAATCTGTTCCATTGACTCAGGTGTTACTTGCATAGCAAGCATCGGATTGCTTAAAATTACTTGTTTAATCCATGGAGCAACTTTACTGTAGTCAATCTGCGCTTGATTATAAGAAATAGTGTCATCACCAACAAAAGAGGGTATGTCTGCTCTTGGCTCACCATTGCCAACTAACCCCATCAACCCGTTACGTCCTTCTTGCATTAAAACAGCATATTTCCCTCTTAAGGCAATGCCCTCTTCTGGGGAGAGGGAGACCCTTTCTGCAAATCCATCTATATCTCCAACTGCTGCCTTTAGCGTCGGGAGAAACATCATGCCCATGCCAGAAGTATCCATTTGAAGAAAAGCATCAGCTAGATTTGTTAATAATACAACTGCAAAAATGTCCCCACCTTCTCCACACCTTTGTACTAGTTCTCTATATTCGTCATTTGATGCAAGTGAGTCCTCAATTTCTTCGCCATCTATTAGGGTAAACAAAGAATCAAATGCATCTGGTTCAGTTCCTATCAACAAATATCCATCAGTGTTTGCCAGATACACCTGTGATAAACTCGACAAATCGATTGGAAATGGAAGTATTTCTTCGAGGGTGTCTAACTCATTTTGCACCATCCAAACATCTCTTCCACTTATGTCAACCGTTTCCAATTCAACCTTCAGTGATTCAGCGTGATTTTCAAAAGCTTTTTGAACAAGTTCACCAACTTTTGAATCCCCTACCTCACACATCAGCAAGGCACCAATCCCGACTGACCCAACTTCAAAATCCACAACAGGATACAACCCCATCCCAGCGTGACCACTTGGAATGGAAATATTGACATCATCGCCAAGGGAGACCTTTAATTCGTTACATGCTTCGCTCAATGGGCACTTTTCAGAAACTTCAGTGCCTTTTGCTGCCAGAAAAATTTTCCCTACTTCACAAATCGCTTCAGTAGCCCCCATCTCTTCAAAATGTTGCACAAACTGTGATACATCATTTATAGACATTACCGCGATTGAATTTTCGGGCAATACTTGGTCAATACGAATATCTACAGCAAGTACGGATACGGTAATCAGGGTTGAAATAGTAAACATGGGCTACTCCTCTTTTGTATGTGCTATCTATCTAAATAGATGCTATTTATATAAAGTTGAAAATCGGGTCTATATTCTATTGGGAATCCCCTGCAACGTCTTTCAATTGTGGGGAAATGCCGTTTTGTGACCGCTTAGGGGGTTTATGATAGAGATGGCCTGCGTTTGGATTTTTTTCATCATAAGCAAACGCTTCACGATTCCGAATGAAATCCTTTACGTACCGAGTTGGAATTGCAAAATTCAACGACTCTGCCATTGTAATTCCCATGTTCGTAATTCCTACAACTTCACCTCTTGAATTAAACAGCGGACCACCAGAGTTGCCAGGATTAATAGCAGCGTCAGTTTGAATATATGTCAACCCATCAAAACTTCTCTGTTTTGTTGATATTACACCTTGGCTCATTGACCTTTCTAAGCCAAGTGGGTTCCCAATTGCAAACACTGGTTCACCAACTTCGATTGTTTCTGCTTTTTCCAATACAGAAAAATCAAAAGGTTTTTCGTCTGGGTGTGTCAATAATAACAAAGCCAAATCAAGATGATTATTAACAGCAATGATAACCACGTCCTCAATTGTAGTTCGCTTCAGAGTGCCATCTTCTTGAGGAATCCAAACAGTTGCTCGTAAATCTGTCTCTCCCTGAATAACATGAGCATTCGTAATCGCGAAACCGTCTTCATTTAAAAGCACCCCAGAGCCAAGCCCACCTGGGGTGGAGACCTTAATCACAGAAGCGCCAACTCGTTTTGCTTGAACGTGTGGACTGAGTTCTGGAAGTCCACTTGCTACCCTGAACATTTTAGAATTGTCAAATTCGGCAGTGGAGTCAGGTTCCGCTGCTATTGAAATGTCCTGTATTTCCGACATATCAATCTGTATTATCTTTGGTCCAATATCAATCCAAAGCGTATTATCGGTTCGTTTTATCACTTCTCCGTGCACTTCACTTCCGCTTTGCAAGTGCACCACATCGGCAGAAGTTCCTTGAATCAACAAAACCACGAATAAAACAAAAAGTAAATAATTTAGTTTTAGCATTTGAATCTCCAGACACACTATATCAAAGCGAGATGGTTGTTAGCATACGCAATAACTAAAATTAAGGATTTCAAAATGGTCATTCTCCCAATTCTATTATTACCTCTTACGAATCTTTTATTCAACGATCCTGAGTTAGGCGACTACTTTGGATTCAGCGACATCGAAATCATAAAAATTGGAGATGACGCAGGCCCAATGTATGTTGGAGATGTTAACAGCGACGGGTTGATGGACATTTTGGTTGTCAACAATAAAAAAAGCCGCATCGACCTTCTCCTTCAAAAAGAGAATGCCAGCAAAGAGGACGAAGTTGAAGTGAGTAGGGCTAATGAAATTCCTGAGCACTGGCGCTTTGATAAACAGCGAATAATGGTTGCACACAATGTTTCAGCAATTGCTCTTCATGATTTTAACAACGACAATAGAACTGATCTGGTCTACGCTAGTAATCCGACAAATATTGTTTTTATGGAACAACTTTCTGACGGTAAATTTAAGAAAACACGTTCACACCGCGTACGCAATCTTGGAGCAAGCAGAAGCGCATTTAGAATCACAAATCTCCTCGGAGACACAACCCCTGAACTAATCACGATTATCAAGGGCAACGTTGTCTCAATCCCCCTCGATGGAGATGCCATTGGCAAGCCACTAGTATTCTCCGTTGAAGACCGTGTTATTGCATTTGAACTTGACGATTATGACGGCAATGATTTGAAAGATATTGCTGGCATTGTCCCAAATAGTAGCGAGCCAGTACGGCTTTGGTTAGCAAAAGAAAATGAGGAGACAGTTTCGATGGGACCTCAACTCAGATTCGAAATGCCACCTCTGCGCGACTTTGCTTCAGTCACACTCCCTGATACTACTTCAACTAAGATGGCAATAATAGAACGCGCCTCTAGACGAATTGTGCTTTATGAAGTTGACCGTGAAGTTATTGAGACAACTGGTGATAGAGAAGCCTCAATAGAAACTTACCCTTTCCTTGGTGAAGGAAACCGAAAACAACTCATTGCAGATGTCAATAACGACGGACTTTCTGACCTGATAGCAACGAATCCTTCTGACAATACTGTTGTCGTGTATCCCCAGATTCAAGGTGAAGGTCTCGGTTCTGGAATTGCATCCGCTACCCTCTCTGGGGTTGATTCCGTTTCAGTTGGTGATTTGAAAGGAGATGGAGATTTTGATTTGTTTGTACTAAGTGAGGATGAGGGCGTTGTCGGGCGTTCACCGCTCAACAGACCCCAACTTGCTTTCCCTCAGCCCATTCCGTTCACAAAAGGGAATACTCCAATTTCTCTCTCAGTTGTATCCCTCGGTAACCAAACAAAAATTGCAGTCATTTCAAAAGAAAAACGATCTTATGTCATTGATCTCATAGACAACGAAGGCAATGCTGACTCAATTGATCTTGGATCACTAAGCCGTGCACCTGATGAAATTATTGGATTTGACGCTGACCAAGATGGAAAGACCGATCTACTACTAATTACACGAGACAAACCTATGAAAATGTTACATGCAACTAGTGATGGATTTGAAGTACTAGATGATGACGAAATGGGACAATATGGTCTTGTACGTGGAGCAAGTGCAAACAATACTGCAATTTTTGACATAGACAACGATTCATTGCCTGAACTGTTAATTGCTGATGACAATTACATTCGTGCAGTAAGGTACGTACCAAACCCTCAAGAAGGAATTAGCACCGGATGGCAAGTAATTAACCAAGTCAACATGGAAGATGGAAGTTCAGATCTTGTTTCAATTGGAATTAGCAATCAAGATATCCTAGTTGCCGACAAAGAAAACGAACGGATAATCAACGTAGTACAAAATGACGATAGGCAATGGGTTGAGTCCGATAGCATTTTCGTTCGTGGGTTTGAATTGGGTCCTATTTATACAGGCGATTTTACTGGTGACGGGGTTCATGACATCCTAGCAATTGGCGATTCTGGCTTTGCAATCATTCAACTATCAGGCGAACGTATTTCACTCAATGAAACTCAATCGTGGCGAACAGACAAGGAAAGGCGAGTACAGCATGAACTTGCTGTAGGAGATGTAAATAGCGATGGCTACTGCGATATGGTCTCCCTAGATGCAGGTGAACAAATGCTTGAAATTTTCACGTTTTCAGAAAGTGGAACTATGTTATACGCAACTGGATTTAAAATTTACGAAACCAGAATTTTCTCTGGAGGTGAACCAAGAGAATGGCAACCAAGTCAGGTAATCATCACGGACTTAACCAACGATAATGAGAATGATATATTATTGCTTTCACATGATCGGCTACTCTTGTACAAACAGTAACAAGTGTTATTTAACCAAACTTAACGTTGCGAGATTGAAACGTATTCTTGGTCATGTGGTCCAACGTAGTCACATCGCGGACGTATTAAACGATTATCTTGCAAGTACTCAAAACAGTGAGCAGTCCAACCAGAGACGCGGCTCATAGCAAACATAGGTGTAAACAAATCCAAGTCAATACCGAGTGAGAAATAGGTTGTTGCAGAGTAGAAATCTACATTTGGATAGATGCCTTTAGAACCAACTTCTCTTGCCATAATTTCTTCAATCCGTTTGCTCTTTTCAAATAGTTCTATATTTCCAGTATCTTGCGCAATACCTTCTGCAAATGTTTTCAGGTATGTCGCACGTGGGTCATACGCTTTGTATACCCGATGGCCAAAGCCCATGATGCGTTGTTTGTTGGCAAGTTTATTCAATACGTACGCTTCTACTGCATCTAGTGACTCAATCTCTTGCAACATCAACATCACACCTTGGTTTGCTCCACCGTGCAATGGACCTTTTAGAGTACCAATTGCAGTAGTAACGGCTGAGTACATGTCGCTCAACGTTGCTATTGTTACCAGCGACGCAAATGTGGAAGCATTAAATCCATGGTCAGCATGTAGGATTAAACAAATATCCATCGCTCTTATCATTCGTTCCGTTGGCTTTTCGCCAGCTAGCATGTAAAGGAAGTTTTCAGCGATTGACGACTCGGGATTAGGCCGCACCAAGTCCAATCCCTTTCGGTGCCGGTCAAAACCAGCAATTAATGCTGGCATCTTTGCGAGCATGACAAGTGACTTTCTAATATTCGCCGAATCGGATGAATCATCAGCAGTTGGATCTTCAAGAGAAAGTGCAGAAGTCAGAGTCCGAAGTGCGTGCATTGGACTCGCATCTCTAGGAAGTGAAACAATCATGTCCCACATTGATTCAGACAAATCATAGTTTTTACGAATTTGTTCAGTAAAGTCAACCAGTTCACTGCTGCTAGGCAACCTGCGATTCCAAAGGAGATAAGTTGATTCCTCAAATGTACTATTACGTGCGAGGTCATCAATGTCGTACCCAACGTACTCAAGGACTCCCTCCTCACCATTTATGAACGATAGTGACGAACGAGCCACGATGGTGTTTACAAGACCGATATCAGTATGCATGTTGTGCATTGCAGTGCTCATGAGAGCCTCCTAGGAAGTAGAAAAGAATCATGCGGTAAATCCCGATTACCGCAAATGCTAATACATTTTAGCAGATTCTTGGCTAATTCCAAGCATACAATGCAAAAATGCTGATACCAATTGGCACAAATGTTGTTCACAAACGATACCCATTCATAACTTATGCAATCATTGGACTTAATTTACTCGTATTTGCTGTGGAATGGGCTGTGCAGCGCTCTGGAGGAATCGACGCATCAAATAGTATTGTTTCTACGCTTGATGCCACAATGCACCAAGGGGCTCTCTCAAGCACTGATTTTCACATATTAAATCTAATTACTTATCAATTTCTTCACGCAGGATGGATGCATATTCTTGGAAATATGATTTTCCTACTACCTTTTGGCAAAGCAGTGGAAGACCGAATGGGACATACTGGATTCGCTCTCTTTTATCTTGGATGCGGTGCATTCTCAGGAGGTATTCACGCCCTGCTCTCCACAACAAATGTCATCGGGGCAAGTGGTTCCGTCTGCGGGGTGACTGCTGCCTTTTTAGTACTTGCCCCAAAAACCACAATCAAAGTTGTTCTTGTATTCTTTATTATTGGTGTTTACCACGTCCCAAGCATGCTACTAGTACTCTTCTTCGTACTATTTGATGTTTTCAGTTTGCTTGCAAGTAAAGTTGGTGCCAATGCACAGAACACAGCATGGTTTGCTCATCTAGGTGGTTATCTTTTCGGGTTTGTAATTACAATTTTACTTCTTCAATTGCGTATTATTTCATCAACCCAGTTTGATTTTACTGAAATGATTAAACAAGCAAGACGAAGAAGAAACTATCGCAAGCTTGTGAATAAAACCAACCCAAGCCCAGTTCTCTCATCTGCGAAACTTGACTCAAATATGCTACTTCGAGCAAGCATCTCTGAAACCGTCGCGATGGGTGACGTTTCTGCTGCGGCTGATAAATACCTTGGTTCGTTTGAATCCCATCCAAAACTAAAACTCAACAAGCAAACACAATCTAATATTGCAAACGCCTTGTTTCAAGCGGGGAGAATTGAAGATGGTGTAATCGTGTATGAACGGTATTTAGAAGAACACCCAAGTGCTGATGATATAACTGAAGTAGCGTTACTACTTGTGGCTAAGTACACTCGCAACTTAAATAATAAAGAGCGCGCACAAGAATTACTCAATCAATTTAGCGATTCATTTTCTACAGTACATAAAGACCTTGTTGATACACTTACTAACGAACTCTCAATATGAACACACCACTTCTACAAATTGGAAAAACTGGGATTAAAGTTTGCGGGCTACGAACTGAAGAGGATGTAGATACAGCAGTTGGAGCTGGTGCAAACGCGGTTGGTTTTATGTTTGTTGAGAGTTCACCTAGATATATAGATAGGCACGAAGCAAATCAACTTGCTTTGCAATTACCCGACGATGTGCTTGCTGTTGCTGTCGTACAAGATTATGACAACTTAGCAGATTTTTCCGACTGGAATGGTTGGCTGCAACTTTGCGGAGAAGAGGACGAAAACAAAGTGACTTCCGCGCCAAAACCGGTCATTCGTGCTTTTCAATGGAACTTGGATTCTGCATTGCGCTGGGACAAATGCAAAAGCGTAGAAGCACTGTTAGTTGATGGTTCAACTGGTGGGCTCGGACAAACTTTCGACGTATCAAAACTTGCAACAGTCATCCCATCGTTGACTAAACCTTTAATTATTGCAGGTGGACTTACACCTGAAAATGTAGCAGGCATAATTGAAGAAGCAAACCCAACCGCGGTTGATGTCTCAAGTGGTATTGAATCGACAAAAGGCATCAAAGACCATCAAAAAATGTGCGACTTCATCAATGCAGTAAGGGCTACTGACAGAATTTAATTTTCAGTGTTATGGATTTCAAACAATC
>CAZABE010000154.1:0-4209 GCA_964483425.1 uncultured Isosphaeraceae bacterium
GTGCATGTTGTAATAAGCCAGAGATTGTGCAATTATCAACTAATTCGGGAACCATTAATATGTGCTCTGGTTCAGCTACTTCGAGGTAATCGGTTCGGAAATGAACACCTCTGGATTCCTTGCGTTCAATCGCACCTTCGGTAGCAATACTCGCAACAGTCAACATATTGATCAACTCCCACGCGCGATCGTCAGCTGGTGCTAGTCTTCGGACTGCATCAAACCAAAAAGCAATGTGATCGCGGGCTTCAAGTAGTTCTGATTCGTTTCGTTCGAGACCCATTTGCCTCCACATCAACGATTTAAGTGAGTAGATAAGGTCAGAAATACCAAGTTCAATACCGCGTGGAGGATGATCAATCGTACGCCGAATTAATCGATCAGGTCTACGAGTTCTACCCCCAACCGATTCTGCAGCACAACGGCCTGCAATTTCACCAAGAACCATCCCCTCAAGAAGAGAATTAGAACCCATACGATTTGCACCATGCAAACCACTGCTAGCACTCTCGCCAACTGCCCAAACTCCCGGAATTGTCGTACGCCCATCACTATCAACAAGTAACCCGCCAATCATGTAATGGGCTCCTGGGCGAACAGGAACAGGGTCCTTTGCAATGTCAATTCCAAAAAAGTTACACATTTTGCTAATGCCTGGAAATAACTTGTGTGGATCATCGTCAAGTGCTGATAAATCAAGATAAACATTAGTATCGTTCGTCTGAATCATCCGACGAAACGCTGCTCTACTTACAACATCTCTTGGGGCAAGTTCGGCATCGGGATGTGCTTCTGGCATAAATCTTTGGCCGTTACGATCGCGAAGTACTCCACCGTGACCACGAACTATTTCACTTATAAGAACGCGCGCAGCGCCTGCGATGTACAAACAGGTTGGGTGAAATTGAAAGAACTCCATATCTCTTACAGTTGCACCAGCGCGAAATCCCATTGCAACTCCATCAGCAGTTGCAATCGTAGGATTTGTTGTCTCTCGGTAAAGTTGACCTCCTCCACCAGTAGCTACGATAATTTGATTTGCAGTAAATAAAACAATACTGCCTGAGGCCGATCGAGCAAGCACTCCGTACGCTTCGCCATCAGCAGTCACAATGTCAAGTGCAAAAGTATTCGGAAACAAAGTAATAAGTTCGTTGCTTCTTAGAGATTCAATCAAAACTCGCTGCATTTCTCTGCCTGTTGCATCGCCAAGAGCATGCACAACTCGAGCGTGTTTATGACCACCTTCACGAGAACAATCAAAAGAACCATCTGCGCTGCGGTCAAAAACTGCCCCCATATCTAACAACCTTTGAACTGCTCGAGGTCCGCCATGAACTACCCGTTTAACTGTTGCAATCTCACAAAGCCCTGTTCCAACAATCATCGTATCTTCGATATGTGATTCAAAGGAATCATTGTCTCCGACAACTGCAGCCATCCCGCCTTGTGCCATGTTAGTATTTGTCGTTCCTGCATCTGCCTTTGAAACTATAGCTACCGATTTGCCTGAAGAAGCAGCAGTTAATCCAGCAGTTCCTCCAGCGACTCCACCACCAAGAACAACAATGTCAAAACGATAAGCGGGTATAGACCGAAGGTCAACTTCAAGCAAATGTCTATCGCAATGCATGGTCATTGCGCACCCTCGGTTATTTCAATCATCCGTTCTAAAGCAAGTTTTGCGTTAGCAACCATTACAGTTCTTTCTTCACCACTAAGTCGCTGAAGTTTAGCAGTTTGTTCATTAACAACATCGCCTGCTAACACTCGGTTTAAATCTGGAGCCTCACCCTTGCGGAGTAAATCCAACATTCCAGCAAGATGAGGCGGATCATTACGACTCATTGTAGCGCAACCACACCCGCCTTGGGAATTGGTCTCTGGTGAATCGATATCAGTAAGGTGCATGACTTCAACACCTTTCGCAGCAGCTTGATCCTTTAAGTTGCGTACAAAATGGCCCTCTGTACCAACAGCAAACTTGCTTCCCCTTGGTGCATCTATCACAGCGTTCCAAAGATAAGCAGTACTTCCCGAACCATCGGCTTCCTGGACAGCTTCTAGTGGTGCCTCGGGGTGAATAAGCACTGTCCAATTCTTCTCCTTCCACCACCTTACTTGTTGAGAAGTAAACACCGTATGAACACCGCAAAAACCTCCCCAAAGAATTATTTCTGCGTTATCTAGACCCACAATATCATCGAGTTGCCAAGTCACACCATGAGTTAATGGCTCTTGGAGGGTACAAATCAATGAAGGATTGATTCCTAACTTCGCTGCAGTATTCCTACCAAGGTGTTCATCTGGAACAAACAATATTCGTTTCTTTTGCTTGCGTGCCCACTCAACAACAAGTGGTGCATTTGAACTTGTACAGACTGCTCCACCAGTCTTACCCGCTATTGCTTTGATGCGACCAGAAGTATTCATGTAAGTAATAACAAGAAGATCATCGCCAAATCGTTTGATTAACTCGTCTACAACAGGTTGTACCATCCAATCTTTCGCCATCATTTCCATCGTACAACCTGCTTTTGGATTTGTAATCCAAACTTGTTGGTCGTCACTAGCGAGGGTTGCTATTGTCTCTGCCATAAAATGAACCGCAGATTCAACGATCACTTTCTTATCTGGATTTCTTGAGGCTTGTAATGCTAGAGCGTAACTGTCAGAGACTTTTCCACCGTATTGTTCAACAAGTTTTACAATTGCTCCGCCCATGTAATAGTGAGCTAGCAAAAGTAAACTCTCGCCAAAGTGATCTTGAGCAGGCTTGATGTATGAATCGAGCCAAGGAATAACAATTTCTGGGGTTCTTTTGGGTAAGGCGAGGTATTCTTCGGCGTAAGGCTTGAACTCCTCTTGGTACCAGTCCAATGGTAAATCACCTTGGCAAATCGGAATTTCCGGTTGCAAGGTGATACCTGTGGGTGCTATTGGTTGCGCTCCAGTCATTAGCGCGCATTGTACCTTTTTACTTTATGGGCAAGGTCCCCAGTTGCCAACGATTACAAGGACGTCTGAAACGTCGACAACTCCATCACCATTTACATCAGCCGATCCAGAGCCACCCCATTGATCGATTGCCAAAAGCAGATCGGAAACTGATACAGAGCCATCTTCGTTGACATCACCATCACATGGTTCGCCGCCGCAATCACCTTCTGGACCGTCGATGAGCAAGTTACCGCTACCCATTGAGGAACTGCCCCAACCGCCAACTCGAATCATGTACATATTTCCTTCAGTGACATTCGTCGTCAGGATTGAAGAATATCCACCACAACCATCGCCATCTCCGTTACAGGATATTTGAGACATCGAACTGCAATCACCTTCGTATACAACTAGGTCAGTGTCGAAGTCAACTAAATCGCAAGTCGAAACAGTCATCGAACCACTTGCACATGCTTCGTAACTGAACCAGACGTCATTTGTCATAACACCAAGGTATGTTCCTTGACACTGAGCATCGTCGTAAGGGTCACTAGAAGTCGTGCCTTCAAGAGTTGAGAATTCCCATGATCCATTTGTAACTTCTTGAGCAGTTACACATTCATCTGGGAATGGTATTTCTCCGACATGAACAGTAACGGTTGCTTCTTGGGAAGGAACGCCATCATCAACACGATAGGTAAATAGGTCTAAACCGATAAAACCAGTATCTGGAATGTACCGTACTTGATCGCCAGCAAGCGTATACGGAAGAGCACCGATTGGTGACCCGTCAGTGTTTTGCAAAGTGCCATCAGAAGGTGTTGATGTAAGAATGTACTCAAGGACGCCACCATTTGGCGATGCTCCCTCAAGTGTTATATCAATAGAAGTATTTTCATCCGTAAAGACCTCCACATCTTGCGCTACAGGTGGACATTCTTCACCGCTACTTGCAATTTTTAAAGCCCAGTGTTCAAGCGTTCCAGTATCCGCTCCAGCATTGTCAGTAACATCCATGCGCCAAGTACCTGTAACAATCTCGCCTTCCCAATCAGCGAGTGATCCAGGACCATCTGGCATATCGCCACCTTGTTCATCGTAATACATGTGCAGATCGTCAGCACTTCCACCCGTTCGGTCATGTAAACGGACTGTTGTCCCTTCAGGTGAAGTTACATCAATTTCAAGGTCACCTAGATAGGTGTGCAATAAATCAAGTTCAATATCTACATCACCAATGCAGTAGGCATCGTTAACAACGATGTAACT
>CAZABE010000155.1:0-10850 GCA_964483425.1 uncultured Isosphaeraceae bacterium
GCATCAAGAAGAACTGGTTCCTCATTTTGCCAACTTAAGTCCTGCGGTTCATCTGAGGAAGATTCTTCTGGATCGTTGTTTGGTTCAATATCGCCAGATGTATCTGGGCTAACCCAACCAGGCACGTCACCCCAGACACCCATTAAATATGTAATATCACTAGTATCTGTAATTCCGTCTTGATTTAGGTCTGTTGGGCAATCACCATCACAAACAACTCCCAAATTGGAAGTAACTTGCAGGAGATCGTTTGCATCTACTGTGCCGTCATTGTTAAAATCTGCGTTTTGGTTTGCGAGTGCTGTAGTAACTGTGATTGACGTGGCGATCATGGCCAGAGTCGTGGGTAGGGTTGTCATAACTAACTCCAAGGTGAGTGGTAAATTTCATGGTCGAGAACGTCTCGACAGGTGCACCTCATAGGCAGACCATCTTCACTTGTGAATCGAATTAGAAAAAAAGTGTAAAATGCGCCTTTTTTGGCTAATATTCCACTTTTTTGCGTTTATTTGTTTGTAAAATTCTCTTGTCAATCGTGGTTAGAAGCAAAATCCATGGAAATTCCTCGTTTTCGATTGGCAGTACATCTTCTTAAAGATGCTATTAATTCATCGTCACGGTATCCCGTACTCTGAATCGATGATTAAAACTTGGACGTTTGCTTTCCATTTGCACCGATTACGTCAAACAAGTTGGTTTTTAGTATTAATTTAGTATTAATATAGTCCGTTAGCGTTGATATCATCATATAAGTAGGAGAACCCAAATTATGCGTATTTGCTCACTAATCATATTGGCTCCACTCGCCCTTGTTATAGGATGTAGTTCCACTGTATCTACTATTAAAACTAAAGCCGCTGCCTCTTCTGTTCAACAAGTTGATTCTGCAAAAGTGAAGGATGTCAATATTTCCGAATTGCATGAGTCATTTTTACAGTCAAGAGACCAGTCGCAATTCTATAGAACTGTTGTTGACATAACCGGAGAAGTCGTTGCATTTTCTTTAACGAAAGACAATTTATATACAGTTACACTTCACGATGGTAATCAAGATGCAGTTTGTATATTCGAACCATCGGTTGCTGATAGTATTGGTGAAGGAAGAACTGTATCAAAAGGAAATACCATAACTGTTCGGGGGGTGTGTTACGCTTCTGGATTATTCTCACCAAACACATTTACTCTTGATGGTTGCCAGATTGTCACCCAGTAACACAAATTGTATTTGCACGTGCAGGTACTGTGGCCTAACTCAAAATCTACCCATTATTCCGCGAGGTTATTGCGCACAATGTGCAAGATGTAATTCACTTTTACACACACGTGCTCCGAGGGGGATCCAAAGGACAATGGCTTTCTCTCTCGCAGCTCTCATTTTATTTATTCCCGCAAATGTATTTCCAATACTTTCGATTACCAAAATGGGATACGAAAGTAAAAGTACAATTTTGGGCGGTGTAATTGATCTATGGAGTGACGGTACATGGGGAATCGCCTCTATTGTGCTTTTCTGCTCAATAGTTATTCCGTTAACCAAAATCGCTGCTCTCTTTTATCTTTGCGTTTCTTGGAAAAAACAAGCAGCTAATCGAAATTCATTCTTACTTCGTTGGATTGAATTAATTGGAAGGTGGTCTATGCTAGATGTGTTTTTAGTAGCAATCCTTGTCTCGCTTGTTAAATTAGGAACTATCGCAACGGTGCAACCAGAAATTGGAATTGTTGCATTTTCTAGTGTCGTTGTGCTTACAATGTTCGCCTCAACAAATCTTGACTCCCGTTTATTCTGGCATCAACATGAGTGATACTCCAACCGCAACATTGAAGGAAATGCAAACCGACCGTCTATCTTGGGCTTGGATTGTACCTGTACTTGTAATCATTCTTTGCCTTGTTCTTTTTATTCGCTGGGAATTAAATCGAGGACCATTGGTAACGATTAGTTTTGAAGACGCTAATGGGATTACTATTGACTCCCCAATAATGTATCGCGGTGCAGTTGTTGGAAGGGTCGTACAAATATCATTACACGAAAACAATACCGAAGTAGTAATACATGCTCGTCTTTTTAAAACAGCACAAGAACTTTCAAGAGAAGGAACAAGGTGGTGGATTGTCCATCCATCGGTCTCTTTAGAGGGCGTTAGTGGTCTTGACACAATAATTGGTCCTAGATATATACAGGTCTTACCTGGCGAGGGCGTAGAGGCATTCACCTTCAAAGGATCATCAACTCCAATACCTATTAGCGGCAAAGAGTTCACATTAATTTCTGATACAGCTGCTGACTTAACAATTGGTACACCTATTTTCTATAGAGGGATTGAAATTGGTTCAGTTGTCTCCATTGGGCTTGCTGATAATGCCGCTACAGCAAGAATTCAAATCAATATACTGAATAAGTATTCTCAATTAGTCAGAACTAATTCTAAGTTTTGGAATGAAGGGGGAATCGACATTGACGCTGGGCTAACAGGAATCACTCTCCACACTGGGCCACTTACCTCGCTAATTAAGGGAGGTATTTCTTTGGCAACCCCTACCGATTTTGGTGAAATTCCACCTAATACTTTCGCATTTACCTTACAGGACTCTTTTGAAAAAGAATGGCTTGATTGGACTCCAGAAATCAATCTAACGTCAGGGGTGAGTTCTAAGTGACATTCCAAAACGAGTCGATAGACAAGAAATTTTCTGTCTCTTGGATACATCGTCTTAGGTTCACTGACGATGCTTTTGCTAAAAGCGATGCTGTTGAAACGATTCTAGATGAACTCAAACCACCTAAATTATTAGTTGTCCTTGATAAAGGAATATCAGATACAAATAATCCGTTTATGCAATCACTTCAAACATGGTTAGACCAGCAAACGATTCCTGTTTTTGAACCAGTAATTGTTCAAGGAGGTGAGGTTGCAAAAAACAATATGGAAGTTGTAACATCGATTTTCGGTGCAGTTGATACATTTGGCATCTGCAGGAAATCATGCATTCTAGTAATCGGTGGCGGAGCGGTACTAGATGCTACGGGGTACGCTTCTTCTGTGGCACATCGCGGTATTCCATTAATCCGAATGCCCTCTACAACTTTATCCCAGTGTGACTCTGGCGTAGGTGTAAAAAATGGAATCAATTACTTTGGGAAAAAAAATTTTATTGGTGTCTTTGATCCACCCTTTGCAGTCGTAAACGATAGCCGATTACTAAGATCACTAAGTAACCGACACTGGCGCTCAGGCTTAAGCGAGGTCATAAAAGTTGCAATCGTTAAAGATGTTGATTTGTTTGAAACGGTTGAAAAAAGTGCGGACAAACTCATCGAACGAGATGAAGAAGTGATGAAACATGTCATCAAACAATCCGCAATCTTACATTTAGAACATATAACAAATGGCGGAGACCCGTTTGAGCGTCTTGATGCAAGACCGCTTGACTTTGGCCACTGGGCTGCGCACAAGTTAGAACAAATCACGAATAATGAACTCTCGCACGGCGAAGCAGTATCGATTGGGCTTGCAATTGACTTGCGCTGTAGTATGGCTCTTGGATTATTAAAGGACTCAACTGCAGATCGAATAATACAGTTGCTCCAGAAACTAGGGTTGCCAACTAGCCACCCTTCTATTATTGATGATGCGTTACTCGACGGGATAGAAGAGTTCAGACAACATCTCGGTGGGCGGCTTACGTTGCTTATGCTAGAAGATATTGCCAAATCGGTAAATGTTCATACACTTGAAACGTCCATCGTTCGCCAAGCCATTGGCGAACTCATGTAGAATCTCCCTATACATGCCCAATACTATGACAACAAAAGAAATTGTTGATCGGTACTTTTTAGAACACCGTGCCAAGGCTCTCGACATCGCTGCCTTTTTAGATCGAGTTGACAGAGCCAGCGATAATACATCTGATTTCCGAGTTGATGCGTTGATGAAATGTATCGAGATATTGCAATCTAAAAACGAGGGTCGTGCTGAGCAGATTCTTAACTTACTAAGTGATCAAACAAAAGATCCAATCGAAAGCGCTGGCACCAAAGGAGCAAGCGGTGCCGCGGTGCCAACGTCCTAATGGTATATATCGATCCACATATTCACATGGTCTCAAGGACCACGGACGACTACGAAAGGATGGCGCAAGCGGGATGCGTTGCTGTAACCGAACCAGCGTTTTGGGCTGGCTTTGATAGAAGCAGTCCTCAAGGTTTTTATGATTACTACCGACAACTAACAGACACCGAACCAAAACGTGCTGCAAACTATGGCATCAACCACCACTGCTGGCTTTGCATTAATCCAAAAGAAGCCGAAGATGTTGGATTTGCCCGCGAAGTAATTTCAATAATTCCGCAATTCATAGATTGTGAAAATGTGCTTGGAATAGGCGAGATTGGGTTAAACAAAAATAGCAAAAACGAACTCATCATCCTTGAAGAACAACTTGCACTTGCACAACAACTTAACCAACTCGTACTAGTGCATACTCCACACCTTGAAGACAAACTCAAGGGAACTTTTTTGATTATGGATGCAATTGATAACACTTCCATTAATCCAGATAGAGTTCTCATAGACCATGTTGAAGAGCATACTGTTCACGCAGTCCTCGACCGCGGATTTTGGGCAGGCATGACTCTTTACCCGAACAGCAAATGCACGCCACAGCGAGCGGCTGACATTATTGAGATGTACGGAACGGATCGTCTTTGGATAAATTCGGCTGGTGACTGGGGACCAAGTGATCCTTTAGCAGTACCTAAGTGTCGACTCGAACTCGCAAGTCGTGGACATTCACAAGAATTAATCAACAAAATCTCATTTGATAACCCACTTTCCTTTCTATCTAAGAGTGGAAAGTTCTCAATTGCTTAATGCTCGGATACTGCACCAATGTGCATAGCGGGAACACTTTTGATGAAGTTATTCAAAATTTAAAATCATATTCCTCATTAATTCAACGAAATGTTAAATCCACGTTAGGTATTGGTTTGTGGTTATCAAACAACGCCTCTAATTCTGTAGATTTACCTTTGTTAAAGGACACATTACAAGAACACAACCTGCAAGTTTTTACGATGAATGGTTTTCCTTATGGAGATTTTCACCATAAATCAATTCAACACAATGTATATAAGCCAAATTGGTCTGAACAAACTCGTTTGGACTATACGATTCGCCTTGCACACATTCTTGCGGAAATTACTCCAAAAAAAGATGCCTCAATTTCAACATTACCTCTTGGTTGGAATAGTGATTCATTTTCAGATGATGATTGTGCTGCAATGCTCAAATTATGTGTCGGTTCTCTTGAAGAAATAGAACAAGAGACAGGTAAATGTATTCACGTTGATTTAGAGGCAGAGCCAGGATGTCGATTGCAACTGAGTAAAGAGTTGTGTGATTTTATCGAGAAATATTTTGGCGACAACGAACTAACTCGAAGATACATTCGAGTTTGCCACGATACATGCCATAGTGCAGTAATGAGAGAAAACGTCAAGGACTGTATTACAAATTACAAGAATGCTGGTCTTTCAATAGGAAAAGTTCAATTGTCTTCCGCAGTTGAATTTGATTTTGAATCTACGGATCTCTCCGACGCTTGGCACTTTCTTACAGAACCAACTTATTTGCACCAAACAACAATAGGTAGAGACGATGATTTTCATTTTTTTGATACCTTCTCAAATGTGCCAAATTCTGCTTACTCTGGGCTCTGCAAAGTACATTTCCATGTTCCGATTTACCTTGATTCCTTTGGTGAGTTAGATACTACTCAGTATGATTTACTTGCATCAATTCCTCCTCTTAAAGAAGCTGGCGTGGTTGACTGGGAAATTGAAACTTACACTTGGAGTGTGACACCAAAGGAATTGCAAACGGAAGATCTGGTCGATTCAATCACAAAGGAACTCGAATGGGCCACAGCGCAAATCAACAAATAAACCGTGTAACCGCATGGCTTAACATGATTCGGATTAGCAATAGTCCAACTGTAATTAGCAACATCTTGGTTGGTACCGCAATTGCAATGCAATCTGTCTATTGGTCATGGCAACCCATCTTTTATTTATTTATTTCTCTTTGCATTTTGGTTACCTATTTTGCAGGAATGATTCTTAATGATGCCTTTGATGCAAAATTTGACAAAATAAATCGCACAGAAAGACCCATCCCTATGGGAATAATTACTCGCCCAACTGCATGGTGCGCGGGGCTAGTGCTTCTTGGTGCTGTTTCTATCTTTGGTCTAGGTCATGGATCGGCAAACGGTCTTGTTCTTCTTGTAATTGCCGTGCTTTTGTACACTTTTCTGCACCGCTGGTTTGTTCCCGCACTAGCCCTCATGGCAATCTGTAGAGCACTTGTGTATCTCATTGTTGCGAATCCCGAACAAGGAGAAAATTGCACGCTTCTTATTACTTTTTGCGCGGCGATTGCTTTTTACACGGCAGTACTAACTTGTATTGGACGATTTGAAAACAATAAAAAAACAACGCTCTCTTGGGCAACTTGGCTATTGTTATTACCACCTTTGTTTGTTGTCGTAGAAAACTTACCGAATTCGTGGCTTGCATGCATACCCCTTACTTTTATGACATATTGGATTTGGCTTGCGTGGTTAGATTTCAAATCCGACAATAAAATTGCTGGCATGCACCGAATCCTATCTGGTTTTTGTCTTCTTGACTGTGTGCTTGCAACCACCCTAGAACAATATGTAATCGCCGGATTATGTGCGCTCTGTTTTATCATTACTGTTGTGTTTCACCGTAGAATTCTTGGTACATGAAACGCATTGCCGTCATTAATGTTGTTGGACTAACCGAATCACATCTCGGTGAAAACACACCGAATATAACTGCTCTAGCAAGTGTGTCCTCGATTGCATCACTCAATCCACCTCTTCCCGCTGTAACTTGTACAGTCCAAAGCTCAATGCTTACTGGTCTTGCACCAGAAGATCACGGTATTGTTGCAAACGGTTGGCATAACCGTGAGACACACGAGACACATTTTTGGCAACAATCAAATGATTTAGTACAAGGGGAAAAAGTGTGGGACGCACTGCGCCGTGAAAATCCTAACTTCACCGTTGCAAATATGTTTTGGTGGTTCAACATGTACTCTTCGGTAGACGTTTCCGTAACACCTAGACCTATCTACTGTGCAAATGGAAGAAAAATTCCTGATATTTGGACTTCACCAAGTTCCTTGCGAAACGCGCTCCAGAGCAAACTTGGGCAATTTCCTCTTTTTAATTTTTGGGGTCCAATGGCAAACATCACTTCAACAAAGTGGATTGTTGATGCAACAATCGAAGTTGAAAAGGAATTTTTGCCTACCCTCACCCTTATCTACGTTCCACATCTTGATTACCCCCTACAAAAACTTGGTCCAAATAATTCAGAAATTGCAAACGAGTTACAAAAAGTTGACAAGGAGGTTGGTCGGCTTATTACCCATTTCCAAGAACAAGGAGTTGAAGTTTGTGTACTAAGCGAATACGGAATCGAAGAGGTCACAGGTTCAGTTTCAATAAATCTTGTTCTTCGGGCTAATGGCTGGCTTTGTGTACGAGAAGAATTAGGTAGAGAGTATTTAGATTCTGGGGCGAGTGAATGTTTTGCAGTACCTGATCATCAAATTGCTCACATCTATGTTAAAGACGAAACAAATATAGATAAGTTTGCTGAAACCTTACAAAGCACCGATGGAATTGATTTTGTGTATACGGGAGCAAAACGTCCAAGCTTAGGTCATGAAAGATGTGGAGATATAGTTGCTGTTGCAACCAAGGGTAAGTGGTTCTCACACGATTGGTGGGAAGAGGAATCAAAAGCTCCCGACTACCAAACTACAGTTGATATACATAAAAAACCGGGCTACGACCCTCGTGAACTTTTTTTCGCCGATGGTTGGCGTGGCTCCAAAATTCGAGTTGCTCTAAAAGTGTTATTGAAGAAACTTGGTAGCAACACTTTGCTAGATGTTATTACAACCGACTCAACAAAAGTTAGGGGTTCACACGGTCGTACAGTTGAGATGGGAGCGCCTGCGCCGATCCTAATTGCACCTGTAAGTGCAAAAAAAATGCCGCACTCTCTTCCAGCTGCGGCACTTTATGGGTATTTGGTTAAATGGATTAATTCTTAAATTTGCTATCCATGCTCGTCATTACAAGAACGAGGTCCATCATGTCAACAACACCATCTGTATTGATGTCGCCAGTGTTTGGCTCTGGGCATGCAAGCAGTTGATCATCACATGTAGTATTGGGTCCAAGCCATGAGCCCCCTGCTTTAGTACATGATTTTTCGTCAACTACTAAGCAGCCAGTACCAATACAACATGCACCAGTTTTTTTACCTCGCGCGACCATATAACTTCCAGCACCAGAGATGGTGTCGTGTTCCATCGTTAGTGTGCAATCCTCACCTAGTATTGTTGCGCTTCTGTACCCGCGGTACATTGCGTTCCCACTAAAGAGGGCAACGTTGTTTGTGAAAACGGTCTCGATTAATTTACCGCTACTGTCGTAATCGTAAATTCCACCACCAATGTAATCGGCTCGGTTTTCTTTTAACACACAAGAAATAACTCGAATATTCGACCCGAAGTTGTACATTCCACCACCGCCGTATTCTGCTTCATTATTTGAAATCACAGAATCACGTATCTCCGGTCTTCCACGGCTGTTGTACAACCCACCACCACGCTCGGAAATATTAGAACGAATTTTGCAGTTTCGTATAACGGTGTTTGAGCGATCTCCGTTGAACACTGCACCGCCTTGATAAGATGACTCGTTGCTTACGAAAATACAGTTTTTAATTGTTGGGCTAGAGTGAAGACAAAGTAAACCACCGCCAACTGTTTCTTTCTCGCTATATAAGTCCTCATTGCCAGTTCCGCCAGTAATTGTGAACCCATCAAGAACGGTACTTGGCCCTTCACCGCTTATACATTTCACGACGCTGTCATTTTGTCTCCAGCCGTCTATCGTTGTGACAGCAGCACCTTTTGTGCTTTTGATCGTAATCGCCTTGCCGTTGTAATTAATTGACTCGTTGTACCTACCGGGTTCGACAAGAATCGTATCATCACCCTGTGCTAGATCAATCGCTTCTTGAATCGTTGGAACTTCATTTGGCACCGTGATGGTCTCAGCAAAAGCCAACACGTTACAAACAGCAACTCCAAGAATTGCTGCGCATCGGGTAATCAAATTGGCTTTAATCATGTTCATGCTCATTACTACCTGTGTAGTGTGCCCACCAAGGCAAGCGTTAAACTGTACCATCGAATCATAACTGTGTACAGATTAAGTATTTATATGGACTTTGTTTTTCTTCATCTCATGTTAATTTGGGTTGCTTAGACGTTAAAACCCGATTGGAAACAATAAAATGTCAGTTATGAGGTTTAGATTGCAAGTTATGGGACTTGGTTGATGGTGTTAGAATACTCCTCTTATGGATGCTAATACGATGCGAATAAAGGCATTACACGCTACGGTGCGTGATGTATCCTCGTTCGTTTTATCTCATTTTTTAGAACAAAACTTCACTATTTCATCAAAAAAAGATGGCTCAAGAGTCACAACAATAGATATCGAGGCGGAATTAATGGCACGTAAGTTATTGCTTGACCCATTCCCAGATGATGGATTTCTAGGTGAGGAACATGAAGAATTGGTTGGTATTAGTGGCTTTAGATGGGTTGTTGACCCAATTGATGGGACAGAATCTTTCGCAAGAGGAGTGCCGCTCTTTGGAACGCTCATTGGTCTTGAATTCAATGGATCGCCTGTAGCGGGAGTTGCAACCCTTCCGGCTCTAGATGAGACCATTTCAGCGGTTATTGGAGAGGGCGTTGTATACAACGGTAAAGCAGGTACAAAAGTTTCCTCAGTAAAGAATCTTGATAAAGCATTGATTTGTACAACTTCATACGACTATTTCAAACAAACGAACTCTGAACAACTCTATGAAAAACTTCTTAATTGCGGAAGTTCTATTCGTGGTTGGAGTGATTGTTACGGGTATTTACTTCTTTGTACTGCACGAATTGATGCAATAATTGAACCACTATTACATCCTTGGGATATTATTCCGTGGTTACCGATTATTCAGGAGGCGGGAGGAAAGTATTCACCAATTGTCCAAGGTGGGATTGCATCAAACCACAACTTACACGACTCCCTTTATCATGCACTACATGACAACATTACCAATTGAAGAAACAATCAAATCACTTGGCGGTTGCGAAAGAGCAAGCGAAGGTGTTCATCGAGTTGCGAATAGATGGCAGGATTCAGATGGGGATTCGGATGAATTTAAAACATTTTGCGAGGAGCATTTTGTAACGACCAATGAGGATAGGACTAGGTTGTTAGAGCGTTATGAAATTGCCATGGGATCTATCAGTGGGCACCTTTATGAAATTGGAAGACATCTTAGGAGGTGGACTGACCTTCGTGGAGATGAAATGCCCAAAGTTGACAATGCAATGGCTATGTTTGACCCATGCCCTGATTTATCTGATCAATTGTACAAACAAAAAATTGCGTTTATTGCGCTACTAAACTTTTCTAGACCAGATCTTGAAACCATGTTGAAGGATGGCGAAAACTGGTCTACGGATGATTGGGCTGAGGCGCGCATAGGCAAGGCGTTTGGTCCACGTATTCCTGCTGAAGTCAACGACCGTGCTCGTGAACTTGAACATAAAGCAGATATGTTTGTTAGTGAATTTCATGTTCCTGTTGGATGTATGATTGATGCAAATGGCAAGTCATGGTTCGACAAAGACCGGAAACTAATTGCGCATTGGTTAATTCGTGAA
>CAZABE010000156.1:0-12100 GCA_964483425.1 uncultured Isosphaeraceae bacterium
TAAGTAACTTGCAACACGTTCAAGCATCATTGGGAGTGTGCCAGATAATTCAGAAGCACGAACTAAACTTACGACAATTCTAGGAAACACACGTTTTCGCCTTGCAAGTGCAGTCGAAAGTGCATCACCTCCACAAACATCTCCATGAATACCGTTTAGCACATCACGAAACTCTTTTTGTTTCGTTTGCTTCATCAATGCTTCAAGTGACTCAGAAAGCGGTACTCCCGTCTCAAGCATAACTGCAAGTTGTTGACAGAACGCAATTACATCATCTTGCTTAACGCGTTTTTGCGAAATTGCGGTCATGATGTCATCTTTAACCCCTTGTTCAACTTGAAGAAGGGGCTCGGGGTCAATCGCCGTTATAAACAAACCCTGTGTTCTAAGTGTGCATGCAACTTCATCTTCACTTAGTGCTACTTGTGAGCCCGTTAATTCGCGTCCGTGGATATCTCTTGCTTTCCAAGCAAAAGTTTCTTTTGCAATTGTTGCGTTCATCAGGAGGCGCTCCTTGTAACACAAAGAACTTCCTCAGGTGTTGTAAGTCCCTTTGCTACTTTTTCAAGCCCATCGATTCGGAGCGTCGAATGATTTGTTAACGTTCTAAGTTCCTGTAGAGAAGCCCCCCTGCCAACTGCTTCAAGTAATTCGTTGGTTGGGATAAGAAGTTCAAATATGCCTATTCGACCAGCATACCCTGTTCCTCGACACCGATTACAACCCGCACCAACGAAATATTCGCCGCCACCACACGCTTGACGAACTGCTTCGTCCCCTTCCCATTTTGTTTTGCAATGTGGACAAATCTTTCGAACAAGTCGTTGTGCGAGAACACCACGAACTGTTGCTGCAACAAGGTATGGTTCAATACCAAGATTTATAAGCCGAGTAATAGCACTAATTGAATCGTTTGTGTGCAGAGTTGAAAAAACAAGGTGCCCTGTCAATGCGGCTTGTGAAACAATTGCTGCAGTATCCGAGTCCCGTACTTCGCCAACCATTAAAACATCTGGGTCTTGGCGAAGCATCGAACGCAAAGCAGAAGAGAAAGTGAAACCAGCCCGTTCGTTTATTTGCGATTGATTGATGCCTTTAATTTGTGCTTCAATTGGGTCTTCTACAGTTGATACGTTTATTTCGTTTGTGTCTAGTTGTGAGAGTACTGAATAAAGAGTTGTTGATTTTCCTGAGCCAGTTGGACCTGTAACAAGCACAACTCCATTTGGTTGTTCGACTATGCTCTTCCAATCGGAAAGCATTTCTTCGTTGAAGCCCAAACTATCAAGTGACAGGCGATTGTTCTTGCTATCAATAATACGAAGTACTACGATTTCACCGAATTTACTTGGCATCGTTGAAACACGCAAGTCAATTGGTCGACCATCCATCATCACGTTGAAGTCACCATCTTGCGGAAGGCGGCGCTCAGAAATGTCAAGGTTCGCCATAATTTTTATGCGGCTTGCAATCGCTTGTTGCATTTTGTATGGTGGTTGGATTTTTTCATAGAGTTTCCCATCAACTCGGTATCGAACTCTAAGAGCGTGGTCGTCTGGTTCGATGTGAATATCCGAAGCACCTTCTTGTACTGCCGAATAAATCAAGAAATTCACAAGTTTGACGACAGGTCCGTGTCCAGCGTCTTCTTCAAGATCAGACAGTTCAGTTGCATCTTGTTCAATTACTGCAAAATCATGGTCATCAATGTCCTCGTAAATTTCATCAATGACAAACACGTTTGCTGCGGGTAAATAGGATTTGTGCGCTGCCTCAATATCACTTGCAGTTGCTGCAACAATTTGAACCGTGTGCCCCGTCTTGCGTTCTATTTCCTCAAGCAAATACAAATTTGCAGGCTCACTTACTGCGACAGTCAATACACCATTGACCAAAAACATCGGAAGGACGCCATGTTCTTCAAGGAATTCTCGAGGTAATACCTCAATCACCTTTGGATCAGCAAGCCGAGCCGTATCTGAAGCAAATGGTATTCCGTAGGCCTTTGCAAGCGTCTCAAGGACAATTCGATTGTCAAGCAAGCCCATTTCAACAAGAACTTCCCCTAATAGTTTGCGCTCTTCGCAACTTTGCTGCTGTTCAATTGCACTATCAAGTTGTTCTTGTGACAAAATCCCCTGACGCAATAGCAACTGGCCAAGCGGTGCCTGCACAGTCATTGAACTTGGGATTTTGGTTTTATCTTTCATGTTTTATGAAAAGCTCCTTGCAGCAGCTTCGACTGTTTTGTGTGTACTGAATACCCGCTCTAGACGAGTGAGTTTGAATACAGCTTGAACTGATTCGGATACCGCTGCGAATTTGAGTTTATTACCGTTGCGATTAAGTTCATCGGAAAGCCAAAGAAATGACTCAAGCCCAACAGAGTCAATGTGATCCAGTTCTCCACAGTCAAGGATGATGTTCGTATTAGAGTTCTTCACGGTTTCTCGAACATATCTCTGGAAAGTATCGCTGTTATCTGCTGTTAACTCGCCAGAAATAGCTAAGACCGTAGCTGCTAAATGTGATTCTGAAGTTAGGTTCATGCCGCTCTCTTTTCATGGGTTGTAGGACTCTCGGCTTGATGATCAATCATTAATTGTTCCCATTGTGAGAAGTCAAGTGCAAAGAAAATAGTGGCAAGTTCTGGGTCAAACTGGGATCCCACAACACTAGTCATTTCATTTAAAACCGCTTCACGATTCATCGCATTCCTATATGTACGGCTCGATGACATTGCATCAAAAGTATCTGCAAGAGCAATCATTCTTGCAACTAGTGGAATGTCCTCACCCGAAATTCCTTGAGGATATCCACCACCAGAGAACTTTTCGTGATGGTGTAAAACACCTCCAAGGATATCTTCCATCTGTGGAATATCCTTGAGAATCTTCGCGCCAATCTCTGGATGTTTTTGCATTTCATCAAACTCCCCGTTCGTTAATCCACCCAGTTTTGTTAACACGTGTTCTGGAACACCTATCTTGCCAATATCGTGTACAAGTCCTGCTATTCTGAATCGATCTACCTGATCTGGGTCGAGTCCGTATTGCTCTGCTAGTTGTGCGGTTAATAATGCCACCCTTTGAGAATGACCGCAAGTGTATTTATCTTTCGCATCAATTGTAGCAGTTAACGCCTCAAGAGTTCCAAGGAAGGTCGCATTCAAATCCTCATATAAAAGAGCGTTTTCTAGGAAAATTGCTAGTTGAGCGGCAGTTGCTGACAGTAATTTAATGTCAACCGAAGACGCGTCGGAGTCATTTCCTTGTTTGTTTGCAGCAACAAGTACACCAATAACGTTGCCGTCACTCAAAATTGGTTCGACGATTGTAGCTAAGCCAAGACGATCAGCAACTGGGTCGTCACGATTAGAAATTATTGGCGATTGACCAATGTCGTTTGCAACAGAACGAACAGTGCTTGAAATGTTATCCGGAGCATTGCCTGCAAAAACAAGTTCGCTTCCAATTCTAGGAAGTCGATTTCCTATTCTGAGTTGAACACCAATCCATTCATACGGTAGTGTTTGGAGCAACTCATTGCACGCAAGTTCAACGAACCGTTTCGGGTGATTCACTGAATGCATACTTCCAGTTATGGTGTAGAGTAAGTTTATTTCTTCGTATGAATCAGCAAGTTCTTGCCCGATAGCGTCCATAGTATTTTGACTTGACTCTGTTGCATTGTGAGCATTCCATGAAAACTGAAATAAAGAAGCAATACGTTGCACGTCGTGTGTTGCAATTGGAGAAAGCGAAAGCAGCATATCTCGAACTACCGTCGTGTCGGCGCTGCTTGCTTGGCACAAGGCGTGTAAATATTCGCTTGTGCAAAGTGCGTCAGTAACGATGACTCCGATTGCAAAACCATCATTGAAACGGGTATTTGACTTTCTTACAGGGACTAACCAAACTCCTTGGAAGGCCTCTGCTGGCTTTGGAGTTTCTTGTGAATTCCATGCTACACAATGAGAGGTTATTGCGAGACGAACCAGAGGTGATGCACTTAATAAATCGATTAACCAATCATTAGTTCCTTTAGTCGAAATCTTTCCTTTCAAATCACAATGAAGTACAACTATGCCAACATCTCGGACTAACTTCATAAAAGGAGTAGTATTATTCTGTGTTGTTGATGTAAAATTCTTTGTATTCACGCCGCGTCCTTCTTTCCTGTGTTATTGCACGAAATACCTGCTAGTAACTGCGCACATAATTCCGCAATTCCTCGTGGACTAAATGGCTTACTAAGTACCTTCCGAACGTTTGGAATCTCGGTGTCGCTTGGTTCAAGGTTGTGCCCACGAGCCGTCAATACAATTATTGGAACATTGGATGTTGCCTTGTCAGCATACAAAGCGTGAGCTAATTCAAGGCCGTTCATGTACGGCATTTGAACATCTGTAATTACCAAATCAGGAGTGTTTGTTTTAACTTGGTGAAGAGCGTCTTCACCATCTACTGCTGTTCGTACAGCGTAACCGCAATTTCTCAATTTCAGCGAAAGAACTTGCAGAATGTGCGCTTCGTCATCAACAATCAAAATAGTATGTGCTGTTTTCATGCTGCCTTTCGTTGTCCGCGTTCTGCTGGAATTGAAAACCAAAACTTAGACCCCATACCAAGTGTTGATTCCAGCCCAATTTGACCACCATGTAGTGTTTCAATAATGTGCTGGCACAGGTTCAAACCGAGACCTGTGCCCTTCGCTACGTGCCTGTAATTTTCTACTCGGAAGAACTTATCAAAAACCTTGTCTGTTTGGTCTGGTGCAATACCAAAACCAGTATCAGAAACGCTGAAATGCAAACTTCGCGTGAGATTATCTGTATCTGCTGTCACTGTTATACGCCCACCTTCTGGTGTGTATTTGATTGCATTGGAAAGAAGATTTACTACGACTTGGTAGAGCATGTCTCCATCTCCATGAACCGATAAATCTACGTCTGCAAGTTGTGCATGTATTTCTAAGTTCTTTTCGTTTGCTTGTGGTTTCATATTCGTTACACCACGTTCAACAAGTTCTTCAAAATTGACAATAGAACGGTCAATGTGCATTAACCCTGCCTCTATCTGGCTGATATTTAGTAAATTGTCAATCATTCTTTGAAGACGATTTGTTTCAGTAGATATTACTCTATAAAAGTTTTGCCTTGACTCCTCATCCGGAGCATCGCCATCAACTAACATCTCTGTATATGCGGCGATAGATGAAAGCGGTGTCCTTAATTCATGGCTTGCCTTTGAAACAAAGTCACTTTTCAAACGAGCAATCTCTCGTTCTCGAGACAAGTCACGAAGCACGGTTACAACTGCATGCATAGCTTCGTTTTTGTGTCCTACTGACTGAAGATGTACTTCATAAGAAACTGATTCGCCATCGTTTTTGATTTCCTGTTCATATTGCCTTCCTTCTTTTGGAAGACCAGAGCGTGCATCTGAAATAGTTGATGCAAGTTGATGGTCTGAAAGAACATTCTCAATTGTTAGACCAACGGCATCGTTTGGGGAAACACAAAGCAATCCAGTCGCTACCTCGTTCACATGAAGAACTTCACCGTGAGCATCAACAACTATGACCGCATCTCGCAATACATCAAAGACGGCTTCTACCTGTCTTCTGTGAGTTCTATCAATACAAGCGTGAATTTTCGCGGACTCAAGCGCGCCGGTTGCTTCTTCCGCTTCTTGTTTCGCGATTTGCATTGCTTCGATTGCTGCTAACTCACGCGCTTTCCTTTTCAACAAAAGAATTACAGCAACCACTGTTGAAAGAGTCGTTGCAGTTAATATTAAAATTGAAATTGGGTCTGAAAACACGCGGCGCCTTACTTGGGTTGTTCTTACCCAAGAGACGACTGCGTCTATGGGGCAAGGGGGGAATCTTGAGTCACACCCACGATTGGTTGGCTTCCCTCAACCAACTTTTCGGAGTGCTGCTCACTTCCAACTTCGGCGGTTTTTGCCGTCACATTCGGTGTAATTGGTGTTTTCGCGCTTAATTTTGCGTTTTTTGCGTATGTTTGAAGTAAGATATCGATACCTTGCACCGTGTTATCGGACCGTGCTTTAGCAAGGAGTTTCTCTCCATTCTCTCTGTCACCATTACGAAGAGCAACAATTCCTTCGAATAGTGGACCTTCAGAAAACTCGGGTGCTAATTCGCTAATTTTTTCACCACAAGTTGCTAGACGAGAATAATCCCCCATCTCCCAAGAGATATATCCAAGATCTACCCAAGCATTTGGGTCATCAGGGGTTTGTCTAGTAACTTGAAGGCAAATATCTCGACCTTGAATTTGACGACCAGTTGCACAAAGACACTTCCCTTTAATCCGCTGAAATGTATGTGACAATTTTTCACATTCTTCAAGTTGAGAAATAGTATGCAAACAATTTGCGTACTCACCCGCACTAAATTGCGCAGTTGCAAGAAGTGTTAAAACTTCTGAGTCGTCATTTCCAAGTAATCTTGAGTCGGAGAGAAACATTGCTGCTTTTGATGGGTTTCCGTTGCGTAGGTGTATGTGACCGAGCAATGCAGTAATTGATGGTTGGTGTTGAAATTCTTTTCCTGCGCCCTCAAGAAGTTCTATTGCTTTATCGAATTTACCAAGTGCAACATACGTCTCTGCTGTTGCAAGCAAAAACTGTGGGTGGGACATGTCGCATTCCATTGCCTTTGAATAGCAGGAAAGTGCTTCTTCATCTTCTGACCATCGCTGATGCAAGACACCTAAAAAATAATGTGTTTCGGCAACTTCAGAGTCAATTTCCGCAGACCGTACCAATGCTTTACGTGCAGAATCAAGTTTATGTTGTTCAATTAATATTCTTCCTCGAAGTAAGTGGTAGGAAGCGTTGTCGTCGTACCTCGCAATTGCTGCGTCAATCGTAGAGATTGCTGCTTCTAACTGACCAACTTCAAACTGTTGAAGCGCTTGCTGGGAAGCGAGGTTAGCGTTTACAACATCCATTCTCTGATGAGCGTCTGCTCTTGCTAATTTTCCTTGTTTGGTTGGGCCAGAACAACCAACTAAAAGAGCAGCAGCAATAAGTACAGTTAATCGCTTCATTAAAATTCCTCCGAGGATGCTTGTACGGATTGGTTTTCGCGTTGCAATAATTTACGAATTAAATCTCGCTCCCAAACATTTTCCTGTTCATTTGTTATTAGTTCGCGGAGTCGTACCATCTCGGGCTGCGCTGTTGCGTTGCGAAGAGACAAGTTTGACCAATACAACGCCTTATCTAAATCACCAACTCGGTAAGCGTCTAATGCGTCTCGGTTGTAGTTTGCTGTTATTTGATCTTTACTAAACGGTAGTAAACCAGCTCGTGCACCAACGCGAACTGACTCTACTATTTCAAGAGAATCCTTGCCTGTTTCCCACAATCGTTCATCAGGGATTATTGATGGAGTTAATAGAAAAATGATTTCTTCCTTTTCTACTTGGTCATCTTGCCCACGAAACGCAGCACCAAGAAGAGGTATATCTCCTAAAAACGGAACCTGATTCCGACCGATTGTTGTCGCCTCTCGGAACAAACCACCAAGAATTATTGTTTCGCCATCTCGGCAGCGAACGTTTGTCATTAATTGCTGAGTAATTTCATCTGGAATTGACTGCCCAGCATCCGTTCTAAGTGTCGCACTGGAAACATTGGGATGAAGTTCCATTCGAATCATGCCGTCAGGTGAAATAAAGGGACGGAAGACAAGTTGAATTCCTGTGTCAAGAAACTCTACGGTTTGTGTTGTGCTCGTATCTGTTTGCGTTGATGAAAGATAACCAACTCTTGTTCCTATGAGAACTTCTGCTTTCTGTCTATTCAAACAAGTAATTCGCGGTCTTGCCATCACTGTTGTATCTACTACTTGATCAAGCACTTTCAGAAAGGCTCCGACATGGTCTTTAATTATGCCCGCCTTTAGTCCACCAGAAAACGGATTTACATCTGTCGCACCAACACCAGAAGTGACCGCTTCAACATTTGTGTCACCAAACGATCCAGTTATAACATCTTGCGCAGCAGCTAATGGACCGCCTGCAATTCCACCAATTTGAATATTGGAGAGAGCAGTGAAGTCAACACCAAATTCATTGTCCTCAGTAACTTTCGTTTGCACAATAGTTGCCTCAACAACCACTTGTTCTGGTGGAGTATCCAAATCCTCTAAGAGTAAGGCAATTGCTTCAAGATTATCTGGATAGTCATTGATAACAAGTTTGCTTGTCCAAGCGTATCCGTCACCTCCACCATCAGTTAAAGATGGTTGGTAACCCTGTTCAATGTCTCCTCTAAATGCTGCCTTTCCGTTTTCTGAAAGAAGTGGCTTAACGAATTCGTCTGCATCTGCTGCAGATAAATACTGTAGTTCATAAATTCGACTTTCAGTTTTGCGTCTTGCTTTTTCTATTGTGTCAAGTTCTTCAAGAGTGTAAACGTACACAAAGTTCCCCTCTTCGATATAACCAAATCCATTGACTCGTAATACTGCGTCGAGTGCTTCATTGAATGTTACGTCGTAAAGGTTTGCAGATACCGCTCCGGTTACACTATTTGATGCAATAATATTTTTGCGGCTTTGAATCGCTAGCATTTCTAGGACTTGTGTAACTTCGGTCTCATTTACAACGAGATCTACCGTTCCAAACTCGTCCATTACAACTTCTTCACCAGATTCTTGTGCAAGGCAAATGGGTGCAATTAGGAGGGAAAAAACAATTAAATAAAATTTATATTTCACGGGTGCGTCTCCAAGTGCGCACCCATACCATTTAGCGGCTAGGGGGCGCTATCGTCAGTTCATATCGACGGTTTCCTGCCGAAATGATGACCGAACGACCAGACAATTCGGTAAGCTTTAGAGGATTTGGAACATCCCTCATAACTACAACTTCACCTAGTTTTACGACTCTACCGTTAATCATGGCCATTTCGCCGATGACCGCGTCAAGAGTCAAGCCAGCCACAATTTCTTGTTCAGTTTTCACAGAATTATTGACTGGCATATAGACGGTATTATCGGTCGTATTGTCTAAGTTTGGAAATACGTCTTGGTTCATAGAAAAAGGATTTTTCTTTGGTCTCGTATCAAGGAAAACTGGTATGGGAACGTTATCGGAAGGCGTTGGAATTGCTGCTACTTGCTGGTCAATTGGCACAGCAACTGCTGTTCGTGGTGGTCTTGCAATAACGATAATTCGTGCCCACAGTAAAAGCCCAACAAATAGTAACGTACAGAACAAACCAAACCGCTTTCGATCTGCGGTTAGGCGCTGCCACAAGAATCGCATTTTCTTATTCATTGCATCCCTCCCTCGTTGTCATACATTGCGTGAAGTCCAATAGATGCTTCAAGGATTGGTATATTGTCAGCATTTTCAATATCTTTTGCTGAAATCCGTAATGATGAAACCCTAATTAGCCGGTTCATGGATTCGACATTTTGAATAATTGAAAAAATCGAATCAAAGTCGGCATATAACGTAACAGCAAGCGGCTGAATTGAAAAACCATCTTGTTGGTTATTTTTCGCAGCTGTTGCACCCGCTGTAAAACTTTGATCGTGGACGAATTGTCCGTCAATTTCTAAAGAAAGAGCTTTAACTATTTGTGCTGTGTCTGGTGAACTTGGAACAATTTTGCATTCCGATTGAACTTGTTTCTCTATGTTGGCGAATTCTTGGCGCATCTTTTCTACTTCGACTTGCCTTCGCTCTAGTTGCTCAATTCTATTTTCTAATTCGATTGAATGAAGTAACGCTTCTTTGCCGTTTCTATAATTCGGGACTATAAATAAACAAACAAACAGTACGGTTAAAACAAACGTACCAAACAGCATCCATCGTTCTCGTATCGCGGTCATTCTTCACCTCCAATAACATGCATTCGCGAAACTTCCCATTTGTTCTTCAAATTGATAAGAAAACTAATTCTGAATTCGCGTGCTTGCATTCCTAAAACTGTTCGCGACTTGCTGTAGTCCATACTCACCGAACCAAACGGGTCATTGGATTGCAGTAAAGAGACCAGCGATGCGATCGATTCATCTGTTGATGCAAAGCCAGCAAGCCGCCCACTTATCCCCTTCCCGTTTTCCGTTTCTACTATGTCAAGGGAAATGTCTTCAAGCGTCACTGACTCAGGAAGCATGTTTGTAACAGTTGAAACAATATCACCCATTCCAAAAATGGTTCTCTCCATGTTATATCGTTTTATAAACGATTCTAAGTGGTCTTTTTTTAACTCTAACTCTGTTGCGTCTACTTCTAATTCTAGAGCATTGTTAGCTCTTGATTGTGTAACTAACAGTCGCTCAACAGAAGAGTTCATAGAGAGCCGAGAATGGGTGGCAATTGCGGCTACAGCACAAAGGGTGATTATGATTGCAATAGCGACTCGGTTGCTTCTTGCTTTATTTCTGCTTCGCTCAATGTATTGGTCAGGTAATAGATTCATGCTGCACCCTTCATTGATGTGTCACTAACACGTCGCTGTTGATTAATACTCGACAAACTTGCTCCAAGAGCAGCGTGCCAACCATTTGAATCAACTATCTCAGATGGTAATGTTCGAATATGCTGTGATTCTCTATCTGGAAATACTTCTTGACTGCATGAATTAGATAACACCTCCGCAAGATTACAATTCCATCCAGCACTTCCAGTCACAATTATTTTTGTGGACAGCGGCCCACGGTTTGTAACACCATAGTGCCGTACACATTTCATTGCATCTGTAGCAATTGATTCATGAATTGAACGAGTAGCATCACGTACAACCTTACAGATATCAACATCTTCTTCATTTTGTGAACATGACAACATTCGCTCTGCTTGATCAACCGTAACATCGGTGTGAGTTGCAATTGCCTCGACTAGTTTTGTTCCGTTGTGTTCAAGGTGTTTATAAAAAACCAATGTATCCCCAGCAAGTACCATAAAAGCAGAGTCGTGCATGCCAAAATCTAGTACGCACCGAACAACTGATTGATCACTTTGCCGGCGGTGTAACATGCTAAGAGTTCTTGCAACTGAATAACATAGTGGCTCAATCGCAGTCGGTCGTAATCCCGCACAATATAGGGGATCAAGTAAACTTGAAAGCGTTTGCTGTTCTATAGCAAGAGCAAGTACATCCCCGCCAGTACCTACTGGAATTGCATCAAATTGTAGTGATGATCTCTCAATGCCAAGACGATCCACCATTTCCCAAGCAGCAGCTTCCTTTAGTTCATGAACCGACATGTTTGGTAATCGTAATACCTGATGGTGAGCGATCGATGGCGGCAGCGACAGCACGCAATCGGAACCCGATATGCTCGCTCGATTGAGATATGATTGCCATTTTTCAGCAGTTATTTCTCTTGGATTTGCATCGATTCGTTTGACGTTCGGGTGTTGATAACGACCATTTTTCCACGCACATTGTCCAATAGTCACCCCGCCGTCATAAAAGGCGATTCCTATTTGCCCATTTGTGTTCTTCTTGAATGAGAACATCAGGGACCACCTACTTTTGTAACATCTACTTTGCCTGTTAATGGAGCAAGTTGAACTTGCCAAGCATGATTGTCGCTATGTACTTCAAAACTTCCACCGGTACTTGGAGAGCCGTCTGGAGCAATGATACCTCCTGTCTGATCAAAGATAACGCTCGTGTTCGTTCCATCAAAGAGCGGTGAAACGATTGACATTGTTCTGAATCGATTATCTTTGTTGAAATCTATATATGAAGTTTGATTATGCCCCTGTGACTCTGTTTCGTCGACAGCATATTCTGCTGTCCCTGCGCTGAATGGTGTTGCAAGTTGCGTGCTGTCTAACACCTCTGTGCACCAACCGCTCCCGTCTGTAAAGAAGTGAATCCTTCGAAAATCCTGATTTGCTACAGCGTCCATCTGTGCAGCAAGAATGTCCGTAACTGCTAATCGAGTAACTGACTGTCCTGATGCAGAAGCACCAGAACTTGCATGGGGAACAAGTACTACCGCAGCAATCACAAGTACGGTAATAGTTGTGAGCACTTCTATTAACGCCCATCCTTTTCGGTGAGCATCTACGTTGGTTATTACGTTTTTCTTCATC
>CAZABE010000157.1:0-1716 GCA_964483425.1 uncultured Isosphaeraceae bacterium
ACGCACTTCATTTGCATGTGCTGCTGACACTTCCATTCCAGAAAATATAAATATGATTCCACTCATTAGAGCAACGTTTTGAAACGAAGTAAAATCGGGAAATAGATTTTCTGCTGTAAAAGCAAAACTCATTTGAGAAGCGTCACCTTTTAAAATATAGATAATTCCTAATGCAATTATTAGTGCGCCGGGAATTAACACCCCTCCAATCAAACACACTGTGCTTATGATTCCAGAGAGTTTCATCCCCTTAAAATTCAATAATGTTGCTCCCCAATACACCACGCACACAACCCCAAAAATAAACAGCCCATTATCTGCAAGAGAGCTGTCAAACAAATACGCAATTGAACCCGCAATAAAAGCAAGCACGGTAACCATTCCAAATACCATTTGAATCCATTGAAGCCAAATTGCCACAAACCCCCACCGTTCTCCAAACGCCTCTCCAACCCAAGCATAAACACCGCCCTGTTTCGGCCAACCAGTAGCTAACTCCGCTGATGCCAAAGCCACAGGGACAAGAAATGCCATAACAGCAACCAATCCATAAAAAATCATGTGGAAGCCGGTCTCTGCAAGCATGGGCAAATTTCGTACGCTCACAATGAACGCAGCCGAAATCATGACTAGTGTAAAGACGCCAATCTTGGCTGGCTTGGTTACGGTCGAGTTTGCGCTGTTTTCTGCCATTGATTATCCCTCATGTTTACCGGTAAATAAATAATTGTACTAGTTTTCATTCTTGAATATCTTCTTATCTTTATTAATTATTGAAATGCTACTAACCTTCGTTTTTCGTACAATATCCGTCTTATGGAATGTGGAATTATTGGATTACAGGGCGTTGGTAAAACAACGCTGTTTACCGCCCTCACTGCACACAGCGTTGCTGTTCAAGTGGGCAGCATGAAACCGAATATGGGAATTGCCGCAATTCCAGATCCGCGGCTCAATAGAATTAATGAGTTTATAGTTGCAAAAAAAGTAATCCCAGCAACGCTTCAAGTTGTTGACCTACCGGGTGTTCCTTCAGGTGGCTCTAACTTAAATGCCGTACTCGCACACATCCGAAATGTTGATGCACTTTGCCAAGTTGTAAAATGTTACGACGATTGTTCACCAGAAAACGATATCGCTTCTATGGATAGCGAATTAATCGTTGCAGACATGGTCGTTGTTGAAGGCGCAATTGACAAAGCAAACCGAACTGCGAAGCATGGAGACAAAGATGCGCAAAAACGTGTCGACGTGTTGTCAAGAGTGAACTCACTGCTTGAAGAAGAAAAACCAGCACGTGAAGGGGAATGGAATGAAAGCGACCTTGCAATTCTTAAAAGTTACGGCATCATGACAGCAAAACCAATGCTTTATGTTGCAAATGTCTCAGAGGATGACGTGCATGGCGAATCCGATGGTGCAAAATATGCTGCAACCTACGCACAGGAAAACGGCGGACAAAGCGTTGCTGTTTGCGCAACACTTGAGTCAGAAATTGCTGAACTAGATGATACAGATCAAGTCGAAATGCTCGAGTCGATGGAACTTGTTGAACCAGCAGTAGGCCCACTTGCCCGTGCACTCAACACTTTGCTTGGTTTAAGTACTTTTTATACAGCGGGTGAAAAAGAAGTTCGCGCTTGGCCAATTCCAAAGAACGCCCCTGCCCCGCAAGCGGCTGGAGTTATTCACAGTGACATCGAACGCGGTTTTATT
>CAZABE010000158.1:0-9599 GCA_964483425.1 uncultured Isosphaeraceae bacterium
ACACCCCATTCATTTGAGTCCACAACCGCCATCAACCTTTGAGCAACTTCATATTGAATAGTTATAAATTGCCCAAGACAATTTGGATGGTTTGATAGTAAGTCAACAATGAGAGGACTCGCAATTTGGTATGGCAAATTCGCAACAAGTTTCCACTCTCGATTTCCCAATTGTGCAACTATGTCAGGATTCAAACGTTTTTTCTTTAAGCAATCACCATGAACAAGTGTTATTTTCTCACCAAACCTATCTTGTATTAATGATGTTAATCCCTTGTCAAGTTCACAAGCAATTACATTGCATCCCCTTTCAATTAGTGCTTCCGTGAGAGTTCCTGTTCCGGGTCCGACCTCAAATACCGTGTCGCCCTCCTTGACGCCTGATGCTTCAACTAATTTGCGAAGGATGTTATGGTCGTGTAAAAAATTCTGCCCGAGTCGATGCAACGGTGAAAGACCGTATTCTTGCAACATCGATCTAATTTCGCTTAGGGTTTGCAGAGTTATGCCTTCCCGAGATATTCGCCACTCTCAGTATTTATTTTGACTATTTGTCCAATTTCAATAAATGGAGGAACTCGTACCCTTGCTCCCGTCTCGACTGTCGCTTCTTTCAATTGGTTCGTCGCTGTTGCTGCTTTTGCTTGGTCAGTTGTATCCGTTATTTCTAATTCAACTGATGCGGGCATTTCGATGCCAAGAGGATTACTATCAAACATAAGTACAAGAACTTCTAGGCCATCTTTCAACCATTGGCTCTGTTCTTTTTCAATAACATCATTTCCAATTTCTAATTGATCATATGTCTCGTTATCCATAAACACCCATGGACCTTGCCCCTGTCCACTATTGTCATACAAAAACTGCATCGGTCTCCTGTCAATGTTAACTGCCTCGACCTTGTCTGCAGAATTGAATCGATTTACTTTTATAGTACCTGTTTCGACTGCTTTCATTTTTGCCTGCACATATGCAGGACCCTTGCCAGGTTTAACGTGATCGGTCCCAAGAACAACTTGCAATTTACCATCGTAAATGAGCGCTTGCCCACGACGTAGTTCTGATGCTTTGATTGTCATGCTACTTATCCTTTTAGTGCGCGACCGCCTCGGCTCTAATTTCTCGTAATACTGTAACTTTAATTTCGCCAGGGAATGTCATTTCTTCTTCAATCCTAGCCGCAATTCGCTTGGACATCGCAAATGCTTCACCATCAGATATTGATTTTGCATCAACGATAACACGGACTTCACGCCCTGCCTGAATAGCGTGGGACTCTGAAACACCATTTTGTTCTTTTGCAAGCGTCTCAAGTTGTTCAAGCCGTTTAACATACATTTCCATTGACTCTCTTCGAGCTCCGGGACGTGCGCTGCTAATTGCATCAGCCGCCATCACAATTGGCGTGTACGGAGTAGTCGATGGAATATCACCATGGTGACCTGCGATTGCATTGAGTACGGCCTCTGCTTTCTCTCCAAACTTTCTACAGAAATCCATGCCAATTTGTGGATGAGTTCCCTCAATATCATGATCCATCGCCTTCCCAATGTCGTGTAAGAATCCACAACGCCTAGCAAGTTCTCCATCAAGACCAAGTTCATCGGCAATAACTTGACAAAGAAAAGCAACTTCAACCGAATGGCGTAAAACATTTTGACCGTAACTCGTTCTAAAGTGCATCTTGCCCGCTGCCTCAATTATTTTTGGGTGAATGCCTCTAATGTTTGTTTCCATAACAGCATCGTTACCGGCTTGGATAATTTTCTCATGTACATCTGACTTGATGTTTTCTACAACTTCTTCAATTCGAGATGGATGCACCCTTCCATCAGAGACCAATTTTTCCAATGCTTTCCCTGCGATCGCTCGACGGATGGGGTCGAAACAAGAAACAGAAATAATTCCTGGAGTATCATCTATTAGGATATCTACACCAGTCGCCTGTTCAAGGGCTCGAATGTTTCGACCCTCTCTCCCAATAACGCGCCCCTTCATGTCATCGGATGGAATTCTTACTGCACGAACCGTTGATTCAGCAACATGTTCTGATGCATATCGTTGAATTGCTTGCAATGTAATCTCACGGCTTTTTCCTCGGGCTTTTTCTGATGCTTCGTCAATTATTTGTTGCATCAATTCATTTGCTTCATGCTCAGCATCGTGACGCACTTCATCAAGAATCTGGACTTTTGCTTGGTCCGATGACATACCTGAGACCTCCTCAAGTCGTGATCTCAAAGTGTTACGTTCAGAGGAAAATGCCTCTCGCTCTGATTCAAGTGTTTCTGTTTGTTGGTCTATATCGATACGTATATTGTCCAATTTTTCTTGACGTTCCGTTAATTGGTTCATCAACTTCTCAAGACCTTCTTCGCGTTTTACTAATCGTGCTTGATCTTGTTTAATTTCTTTTTGTGCATCAGAAACCTCTGATTCGATCTCTTTGAGTCGTTGTTTTGAGTCACGCTCTGCATCCAATTCGATTTTTTGCTTTATTGCTTCCCCTTCTTTTTCAGCTGAGGTCAACATCTGATCTGCCTCTCGCTTTGCGAGGCGAATTGTCCCACCTGTTATTGCCCTAAGCGCAAACCAACCAAGCGCGACCCCGACGAGTAAACTTCCAATTCCAATGGCTATGTTAATAAGCATAATATATCTGTAGGTACAACTACAGCCCTTAAGGCGTGATAGCCAACAGAATATGGATACTCACCAATCGCATCACTCGCGTAAAAGCGAGTGTAATAAAGCACTGATTTGTCGAGCATAATAAGTGCTCAAAATCCTAAATCAATCTATCAGCCACTCAATTCCGTTTGGAATAAGCCCTGAAATGGCTGCCAGCAAGAAAGCCGGTACGATCGGTCTCCATAGTTCGGTTGACCGAAAAAACTTTGTTACTCGGAACGCTCCGACGTAACGTCTGTAAGCGGGTAGTATTCCACGTTAGAGCCATGCCGTCAAGCAGGTTCTTTGAAACTAACCCCTATGCCACGCTTTATATACTGGTTTTTACGATTTAGCATTTTCAACCCAATTTGCCTACGATTAGTAGGCACTGCTTCTAGAAGAAGGCAGGATTTATTCCTGAGATCGGGTTACATTGCAATCCTCGCTACCGGCTTAGTTTTTGGGCTATTAATTATTACGGCAACGGGAAGATTCTCTCTACGTGATTTAGCTGCTGGAAGCGCAAATTTATTTGTCAACCTAGCAGTTTTGCAACTCATCTTAATTTGCTTGCTGACGCCTCTTTTCATGGCAAGCGCAATAACAAAAGAAGCCGATCCAAAGACATGGGACATTTTGCTTTCGACTCCTCTGACTCCTCTGCAAATTGTTCTGGGAAATTTATTTGGGCGACTGTTTTTCATTGCTGCATTGATTCTAGGAGCAATGCCATTGATGATTATTACACAATTCTTCGGAGGGGTTCCTCTTGATACGATACTACTTACGCAATTAGTTGCATTCTGCCTTGCGCTTCTCATCGGTGCAGCCGCAATTGCAATGAGTGTTACAAGAACCGCTGGTCGTAAGGCAGCTGTAAGATTCTTTGTTGTAACGGTGTTGTACCTTCTTGTAACCTATATTTTAGATAGTTCCCTGAGATTACCAGTTTCGATTGGGTCTAGTGCTAATTGGACAACTGTAGTTACACCTTTCAATCCATTCTTGGTACTTGAAGCCCTACTCCAACCTTCAAGTTATGTCACCCCAACAACTACTACCTATCCATGGCCTTTTGGTTGGGGAATCATGCATCCAGTCGCTGCGTGGTGTTGGTTTACGTTAGTTCTAAGCGGAATCACAGTCATATGGTCATCCACTCAAGTTCGTAAACTTGGACAGAGTAGGGTGATAAAAGAAAATTGGTGGAAACAACTTTTTGCGCAATCGACAAATGAACGTGCATCGTATGTTGTTACAGGCAATCCAATCGCTTGGAGAGAACGAGTTACGAGACACCGCAATATTGGCTCACTTTTAGGTAGATGGGGATTCGTAGCTGTTTGCATGCTTACGCTTATTATTTTGTCTTCACTTTACTTTACTCGTTCCCTTTCTCCAGAATCATTTAGAACTGCAATTCTATATTTAGTGTGTGGCGAATTGTTAATCGTCACCTTCTTCGCAATTACTATGTCCGCATCAGCAATTGCAAAAGAAAGAGAGGACGGGTCGCTTGATTTATTGCTTACAACTTCGATAACTCCAAAAATGTATTTAGGTGGAAAACTCCGTGGACTTGTATTGCACATTTTGCCAATGGTTCTCGTCCCTTGCGTAACCATGATGGTTGTCGGTGGAATTGTTCTAATCGATCCTGAGGGTGCCGTTGTAGGAGATAAACTTATAGCTCGAAATCAAAATGCTGACTCGTTAGTAATTCCTCTCGCGCTCTATATTCCAGCCCTTCTCACTCCAGTAGTTGTCATTCCGTACATCTGGTTTTGTACTACCCTTGGTTTACTTTGGTCCATACGCTCAAGGGGTGCGATTGGAGCGATTGTCCCGACCGTGATTTTAGTTTTGATTGTTACTAGTGGCCTAGGATTATGCTTAGTACCAAGCAGCAATTTGGGAGTCGCTGGTAGCATTTTTGCAACTCTATCTCCAATCAATGATATTTTTGCAACGATGACAACTGTGCAAACGCTTCCTGCAGTCCTTAGTGGTGGTGTTTTATGGGCTAATGTTTCTCTTGGAATTGCATCATTAATTGCAGGAGGAATTTGGCTGCTCGTTAGTTTCGGATTACTACGTAGCATGGCTTCATCATTCGTCGTCACTGTTCGCCGCCTTGCTGGATTCAACTAATAAACGACCCGCAAACTAATAAACGACTCGCGGGATTGTTTTTTAATATCCGCCGCTTCGCATTACCTTTAAACTTTCTGGGAAAGGGTATGTCGCAAAGACACCTGTTGGAGCAAGTTCCCACATCCGAACTGATGGGTAAACATCTCCTCGGTATCCAGCATCATACATTGTTGTCAAAACGGACTCAAAACTGGGCTCATTGCCTTCGCTATCGACGAGTCGGTTTGATTTTGCCCCAAGGAAACTCACGCTAGCACAGGGCATTCTGTCCCAACGAGTTTCAATCATTTCTGCAACTTTAATGAAACCAGTTCGCAAATCATCAAGAGTATAAACATCACGGTTTAGAGGACGTAGTAGGGCAAAAACCTTAACGTCATCCATGTCATACTTAAGTACTAAGACCTTATCAGGTGAAAGTTCTGCGTAACCCCGAGCATATTTCGTAATACTTTTATTGTCCCATTGGCTCGTTGGCAACTTTTCGCCAAGCGCGCTTATGATTCCATGGCTGTTATCGACGGGATTTACTCCACATATCAGTGTCCGGTACCTTCGCGTCATCATGTCAGCGAGCAAATACTGACCCCATTGAATTCGTATTCGATGTCTTTCTGGGCATGCTTTACGTGGATCGCCACTTGGCATAATCACCAAACGATTCGCTTGCCGATCTGCTTCCATGAGCACATCACCATCGCCATCGTAAATACATGGACGTGTTTCAGTATGTGGTTTTGCTGTCATGATGGACTCCTTCGCATTACACTAAAAGTGTTGCGGGGTTTTCAATTAGTTCTTTGAGGGTCTTTAAATACATTGCAGCCATCGCACCATCGATAACTCTATGATCTAAACTTAACGTTGCTGACATTTCATTTCCCACCATTAATTCACTATCTCGTACTACAGGTTTTTCAATTGCAGCCCCAACAGCGAGAATCGCGCTGTTCGGCGGGTTAATAATTGCAGTGAAGTTATCTACGCCAAACATACCCAAGTTGGAAATAGTAAATGTTGTATCTCCCATTTCCTCTGGTGATAGTCCCGTTTCGCGTGCTTTGTTGGACAAAAATGAGGACTCTTGGCTAATCGTTCGCAAACTTTTTTGGTCTGCGTTTCTAATTGTTCCAACTACAAGACCTCCACCTCGGTCTTCTGGAAGTGCAATCGCTATACCAACGTTCACAGGTCCATGATAATGAATGCAATCTCCTCCAAAGGACGCATTAAACTCTGGATTCGACGCCATCGATAGGGCACAACATCGAACAATAAAATCATTAACTGAAAGTTTGACTCCTGTTTTTGATAACTGCTCGTTAAGCGTCTTGCGCATCTCAAGCAACGGGTCCATATCAAACGTCATCGTTACTTGATAATGTGGAATTGTTTGTTTTGACTCAACTAGGCGGCTTGCAATAATCTGCCGCATATTAGAAAGTGGTTCGGTTCGGTCTTGTTGCCAGGGAGCAGTTGGAGCAAGTGGTTGCGTCGTTTGTAACTTGGTAACTGGAACAGAATTAGGTACAACTTCTGATTGAGCTATTTTTGTCGTCTTTGCAGCGGCTGTTGTTTCGCTTGCTGTGTCAACGAGTTGCAGGATATCTCGTTTGATAATTCTTCCAGATGGTCCACTACCCTGAACCGAAAGCAAATCGACACCATATTCTTCAGCAAGACGACGAGCCACAGGACTTACTCGATGCCCACTCTCAGTTACTTTGGGAATCTTTGGTTTTGGTTCTTCAGGTATCTCCTTTGCACATACTTCATCAACTTCCATTATCGTGGCAATAACTGTACCAACACCTACTTGGTTACCTTCTGAAACAACAAGCTCTGCAACACGTCCATCGTCGAACGATTGCAACTCCATTGTCGCCTTATCTGTTTCGATGTCAGCAAGTAAATCGCCGGAAGAAACCTCATCGCCAACATTAACGTGCCAATGCAAAATCGTACCGACTTCCATCGTGTCCGAGAGTCGAGGCATTGTGATTTCAATTGGCATCAGTAATAATCCTATCCTTTAGGAGTTGTAAGTTACTTGTCGTACCGCTTCGCACACTTTTCGCGTGTTGGGCAAATACTCCTGTTCCAGATTGTATGCGTAAGGCGTCGGCACGTCATCACTATGTACTCGGTGGACATGATTATCTAAATCATCAAAACATTGAGCATGAATTTGTGATGCTATTTCTGAACCAATAGAGGCAAATGACCACGACTGGTCCACTACAACGCAGGCATTTGTTTTCTTCACTGATGTAACCATCGAATCAATATCGAGGGGGCGAATCGTACGCCCATCTATCACTTCGCAATCAATCCCCTCCTTAGCAAGTTCGTTTGCTGCCTCAAGGCAAAAATGCAGTGGTCTTCCAAAACTAATTATCGTGCAATCTTTACCTATCCTTCTTGTCAAAGCTTGCCCGAAAGGGATTGTGTATTCTTCTTCTGGAACATTCCCTGTAGTTGAAAGTAAACGCTCTGATTCTAAAAAGAAAACTGGGTTGTCATCTCGAATTGATGACTTCAATAATCCTTTTGCATCATAAGGGTCATAAGGAATAACCATTTTTAAACCGGGTACATTCGCATACAACGATTCAACACTCCAAGAGTGAGTTGATGCGAGTTGACCTCCTGCTCCATCGTTTCCGCGAAAGACGATTGGACATCCAAATTGTCCACCTGACATGTATAACATTTTTGGAGCATTGTTCAAGATTGGGTCTGCTGCAACTAAACTAAAAGACCAACTCATAAACTCAACAATTGGTCGAAGACCACGCGCAGCAGCGCCAATAGCCATTCCGGAAAAACCACTTTCACTTATCGGTGTATCTATTACACGCCTAGGACCAAACTCATTAAGCATTCCCTTAGAAACTTTATAGGCACCGTTGTACTGCGCAACTTCTTCGCCAAGCAAAAAAACCCGTTCGTCATTGCGCATTTCTTCGCACATCGCTTCTCTCAAAGCATCACGAAACTCGATAATTCGTTCACTCGTTACCACTTTCACTCTATACCCCTCTCTTCAAGCATATCGGGTAAGGATGTACCAGTATATGGACCCCATTGGTCAGTAAACACATCCTTGTACAACTCTTCCGTTGGGGTTTCAGGTGACTTCTTTGCCCATTCAACCGCATGACGCACTTGTGTTTTTACTTGACGAGTCATTTGCTTAAATGAATCTGCTGTAACACCATGCTCTTTTGAAAGAAATTGCTCGAGGAAGGCGATGCAATCGTTAGATTCTTCATGTTGTTCTTCTTCCTTCGTACGATATTTGCGAGGGTCTGACATCGAGTGACCTTTATATCGATACGTTTGTGCTTCTACAAAGTACGGTCGCGATTCTGCTCGGCACCAGTTGGCAATTGTTTTAAAGTCTCGGTAAGTTGAGATTACGTCTTTGCCATCAATAATTGCATGATTAATACCCTGCGCTTCAGATTTGACGCGTAAATCATGCGCCATAGATGTTCCTCGTTCAATCGAAGTTCCCATCGAATATCTGTTATTTTCAAGTACGAAAATCACTGGCAAGTCGAGCAAACTTGCGAGGTTCATCGCTTCATAAAAACAGCCCTGATTTAGAGCACCATCACCAAGATAACAGAGCGTAACGTGACTTGACTTACCACCATTAAGAACCTCATCTTCATATTTCGTTGCAAACGCAAGACCCGCCCCAAGTGGTGTCTGTGCCCCAACAATTCCGTGACCACCGTACAAAAAGTGATCTGAATCGAACATGTGCATTGACCCACCCTTCCCTTTAGCACAACCACCAATGCGTCCAAACATCTCGGCCATGCAATGTTTTGGATCCATACCACGCGCAAGTGCATGTCCGTGGTCACGGTAAGCAAGCACCACTGGATCATCTTGGTTTACTGCTGCAATAGTCCCAACAGCTACGGCTTCCTGCCCAATATAAATGTGGCAAAAGCCCCCAATAAGGCGATTCTGGTACGCCTGCATCGTTCGGACCTCAAATTCGCGAATCAATAACATCTGTCGCAGCCACCCAAGCAAGACACCCTTTTCGGGAATATCCGCTTGCTTAAGTAGATGGGTTGGTTCGGTCATTTCCTTCGAGTTGGTCTGAGCCGTTGATGTAATGTCTGTATCTGCCATAAGTAAGTCAACCGAAGTTGAAATGACCATTATACCATTCCCAAATTAATTGCAGATTCTTAATGACCATGGGCGATTGATTGATAGTTTCACAAAAAAATATTAGAAGGAGCGCCTCATGGCAGAATATCGAATCAAAATCATGGCATTCAACTCAGCAGCCATAATAGCAATCGGAGTTGTTGTCTCAATCGTGACTAGTACGATTGTTGCGTCAAAGGCATACAGTTCCAAATATGAGAACGCTGCAAAAGCATATCAATCAATCGTAGTCAAAGGAAAAGCGACAAAGAAAGTAAAAAGCGATCAAGGCAAGTGGTGGATTACGGTCAAGGGAACTGGAAAGACCATTCAAGAAGCACACGAAACTCTTGATGGCGGCATCACACGAGTGGATGATTTCCTCCTTAATAATGGTTTTTCTGATAGTGAGATTACTCGAGGCGCAATTTCCACAACGGTCTTTTACGACCGAGACGAAGATGGAAACAAGACTAGGGATGTGGTCGAGTACGAACTCTCCCAGTACATCAGCGTTTCGACAAGCGAAGTCGAAAAAATTGAAGCAACTGCTGGCGATGTTACGGACTTACTTAAAGATGGTATCTACGTCATTGG